>NZ_CALIMW010000124.1 GCF_938045405.1 uncultured Campylobacter sp.
GAATATATTTCTAAAGAGGATATTAAGAAATATGATATTATAAATCGTGTAGATCAGTGCTTGGCAAAATATCATTATGATCCACAGGAGCCTAATGAAATAAAGTGGTTAAACTGGGTAATCGACAGGCAAAGAGATATTTGGCTTATCTTTGTTTGTAGCCCGCATCTGCCTGATCCAAGAGACGGATATACCGGAGAGGAGATTTGGCTGCTTTATTATAAAGGTAGAGAAATCGAGCTTGATATAAGGCGAATTTATGATAAGACTACAAGTAAAATGCTAGTCGATAATCCGTTTTTTATCAAATATAAGCTAGAAAATATAAATTCTAGTATTGACGGAATTTTGTTAGATGAACTTTATGGCGTCTTGAATGAGGCTTTAAAAGAATATGGTAGTCGTGGAATTGGCGGTAGAAAATTTCTACCAAAAGAACACGAAGTCGTAACTTTTTTGCACGATTAAAATTCAAAGGACCGATGAGCTGCGTCAAAATACCTCTGATATTTCACTATCCAAAATTTAATATTTTCTACTGCGCTATAAAACGCCCCACTCTTTTTTATATTCGTTTATTATCTCATCGGGCGTTTTTTCTCCCTTATCGACCTTGATAAGATCGATTATATCTTGCTCGTTTGCAAACATACCCTCTATCGCGTGGTTGCAGATGATAGATCTATTTTGCTCGTATTGTTCTACGCTCAGCTCGTCTTTATATTTTTCAAGTACAGCCAAACTCTTTTCTAAACTATAAACTTCCGGATATTTTGGCATGCTTTATCCCTTAGCAATATAAAAATTTTATCAGCCACGACGTCCTATTAAAAAACAAAGCTCAAGCAGACAGGCGCACTTTTTGCTACGAATAGCTTGCAAGTAGTTCGCACTTCGCCGCAGCTAAAGCAGATAACTATTAGATTACGAGAAATTTTACTGCAAGTAGCTCACAAATAAATTTAACAAAGCCCTTATCAAGCAAAAAACGAAGGAAAAGCCGTCAAAGAAAACTGCTACTCTCTTACGATGAAAGCTCCAGTAAACTTGCCATTATGCGCGAAATCTCTCGCCTCATCCTCGCTTTTAAATCCGCTTAAAAAGACGCGATAAATCGGCGCGCCATCTATGCTAAATTCTTTGATGATCGCAGGATATCCCGCCGTGCCATGATAATCGCGCTGATAAATTTGTGCGCCGCTTCTGTTTCTAAACGCACCGATTTGCACCATAAAATTTCCGCCGACGATGGTCGCTTTCGGCGAACCTTTAGCAATAGTGTGCCCATAAAAACCCACTACTTCGAGCTTTACAGGCGCCGTGCCTTTGGCAAATACGCCCACTAGATTGGCAGCTGTTTTGCTAAGATCAATGATGCGACCATCCACGAATGGACCGCGATCGTTGATGCGCACGGTTGCGGTAGCGCCGGTATCGCGATTCGTGACCTTTACCATAGTATTCATTGGATAGGTTTTGTGCGCGGCGGTCATGCCGTTCATATCGTAAATTTCGCCGTTTGAGGTGTATTTGCCATGAAAATTCGGTCCATACCAGCTGGCGATGCCGATTTGAGTGTCACCGACGCTTACCTGCTCTGGATAGTAGGTTTTGCCGTTGATTTTATAAGGGCGCATGGTGGCGGGAGAGTTTTTGCCGATCTTGCCCGCACCGCCCGCAGACGATCTAGACGACGGTGCGGTGCGAAACGAGCAACCGGCAAGAATTAGCGTAAAAAGCGCACTAAAAAGAGCGATTTTCTGGTACGACACCTGCGATCCGATCTTATTTGTTGAATTTTATATTATTTAGCGCTATTTCGTTTTTGTCTTTGAGGCTAAGCTCGTTCGCCAAACCTGCTAACACGCGTCCTGGCTTGCGCTGTTTCAGACGTGGTTCATACGCTTGAAACGCGCCTTGGTTTACGACAAATTCTGCATATTTGCTTTGTGGGATATAAAAGAAGTACTTGCCGTTAAGCGGCGAAATTCCGTTTTTAATATGCGCGTTGTAATCCTGCATCTGCGATGGCGAAATTCCGATCTGTTTTGCAACCGCGCTTAGCTTTGTGCCCGGAGCTACGGCGATACGCTTTAGCCCCCACGGCTCGCTTTCAAAAAGCAGAATTTTACGCATATTTTCATTTTGAGCAATGTAAGCGTATTTAATAATGCGCTTGATAAAATTCTTAGTCTCATTAGGAAGTGCGGGACTTTTTAGCAAGCGATCCAGATCATCGCTGCCAGTAGCTGCAATCGCATTTTTAAGCTTTTGATCGCCACAATTATACGCCATTAGCGCTAAATACCACTTGCCAAAATTTTGCTTCAGATGCAAAATATACGAAAACGCAGCATCCGTAGAGGCTGCGGGATCGCGACGCTCATCTACGGCGCTATCTACTCTAAGACCGAAATTTTTCGCAGTTGCCGGCATCAGCTGCCACATACCACCTGCGCTAGCGCCCGAAGTTACGGTGTTTTTAAGATGAGATTCTACCATTGCCAAATACAATAAGAATTCCGGAGCTTCGATGTTATCGACCTCGGATTTGACTAAGTAGGCATTGTGCGACTGCGAAGTCACGATATGCTTAAACTGCTTGCGATCGCTTGCATTGATCGCACGGAATATGCCCGCGACTACGTTTTTGCTCGATTCGTTATTTTCGATGCCGAATTGATTTAAAATATAGTCGTGATTTGCGCGCATCAGACCGGGCTGGCTCGCAAACGCTTCGCCCACTAAAAGTAGGGCTAGCAGTATAAATTTTATGGCTTTCATATCTCTCCTTTGATTTTATCGCCAAAAAGCCTACAGGCGTTTTGAGTCGTTATTGCTTCGACCTCTTCTACGCTTAGGCTTAAAATTTCCGCGACTTTTTCTACCACGAGTCTCGTAAATGCAGGCTCGTTGCGCTCGCCGCGATGCGGATGCGGGGTTAGATATGGTGCATCCGTCTCTATTAAAAGGCGCTCTTGCGGAATTTGCGGTAAGATCTCAGCTAAGTTTTTTGCATTTTTGAATGTCAAAACTCCGCCGATACCGAAGTAAAATCCGTATTCGCTAAGACCTAGCAAAAGCTTGCTGGCATTGAAGCAGTGCAAAACACCGCCGCATAAATCGCCGGCACGATCTTTTAGAATTCCAAAGCTATCTTCGTTTGCTTCTCGGATATGGACTATAAGTGGTTTTTGAAGTTGTGTTGCTAGATCGATTTGTGAGATGAAGGCGTCTTTTTGGCGGGAGATTTCTAAGGCTTTGGTTTCCTTGCTCTCTTGCTGCTTAAGTCTGAAGTAATCAAGACCGCATTCGCCAACGCCCACGCATTTGGGATCGTCAGCATACCGCTTCAGCACCTCCATATCGAAAGAATCTATCTCGTATGGATGCACTCCTACGGCAAAATACACATTATCCCGTGCGTGTGAAATTTTACATGCCTTATCTAGGTCTGCTACATCGGCACCAGGAATGATGATGCTGCGCACGCCTGCAATCGTGGCGCGCTCAATCACCGCGTCCAAATCAGCATCGAAACTAGCATCGTCTAAATGGCAATGTGTATCTATAATCATAAAACTCACTTGATAAAATTTTTCGAAGCGGATTTTACGTCGTTTTGCAAAATCACACTTAAATTTAAATTAAACGCGGTATTGTAGCAAAAAATTTCAGATTTAAACTTAAGCTTAAAATTCCTTCAGCTTTGCCTTAGTTTTTTAGCGAATTCCAGGGCTTCTGCAGTAATAGTCTCGCCGCTTATCATACGAGCTAGCTCTGTTATTTTCTCATTTTCGCTTAATAACCTCACGCTAGACTTGCCGTTCGTTTTACTTACTAAAAAGTGTGACGCAGCCTTTGAGCTAAGCTGCGGCTGGTGCGAGATCGCAAAAATTTGATAAAATTTTGAAATTTTTACCAGCACGTTAGCGATACTCATCGCCTCTTTTCCGCTTAAATTTGAATCAATCTCGTCTAAGATTAAAATTCCCTCGCCGTTATTTGTAAGCTCCAAGCTCGCGGCAATAAAAGCAAGGCGTAAGCGGTTCGTTTCGCCTGAGCTTAAATTTTTAAATTCCGTCTTGCACAAGCTGACGCAAATTTCGTCTGTGCCGCACTCACTAAGCGCCGTAGGCTTAAAACCAAGCTCCACTCCGTCCATATAAAGCTGCTTTAGATAGGAATTTATCAGATCCTCGAGCCGTTTTTTAGCGCCCTTGCGAGCCTCGCTAATTTTTTCGGCAAGGATAGCGGTACTTTCGCTAAGGCGTTTAAATTCCGCTTGCAACTTGGTTTTTTCAAAGCTTAACTGCTCGTAATGCTCAAGCTCTTTCTTGCGCGCTTCAAGCGTAGCTAAAGCCTCTTCTACGCTTCCGTAGCGCCTATTTAGCGCGCTAAGAGCTTCGATGCGATCTAAAATTTTCTCTATGTCGATGTTTTCTAGCTCGTCTAAATTCAAGCTTTCTTGCTTTAGCCGCAGTTCGTTCATCGCATCCTCAAAAAACGCGCTATCCAGCCCGCTAAGACTTAGCGCTTCGATGACGCTGCGCTCCAACTCAAAAACGCCCTGCGCCCTAGCCCAAAGCTCCTCGATCTTATCTTTTTTACTAAGCTTTTTTTTGATCTGTAAAAGCTCGTCGTATTCGCCGATCTCAGGCGATACGCGCTCGATTTTTTCAATCTCGAAGCGAGCGAATTCCTTTAACTCCTCGATCTTGCGCTCTTGATCCAAAATTTCATCCAGCTGCTTTTTTGTGCGGCTAAATTCCACAAAAGCGCTTTGAAGCTCCGATAGGCTTTGAGCGTGCGCCGCATCTTTTTTCGCGGCGATAAAATCAAGTAATTTTAGCAAGCTATCGCTACTCATTTCTCCGGCGTTTTTCGCGCCTAAAAATTTCACGTATTCGCCGGCGATCGTGCTTAGATTTTTTTTCGAGACCGATTGAGAATTTATAAAGTATCGCAAGCTACGCTCTTTTAGGACGCGAAAAATATTTGGCGTATCGTTTATCAAACCGAAATTTTCCATATCAAATTGATGTTCTACGTCCGCTTCTATGAGCTCAGCCTCGCATTCGTTAAGACCGAACACCGCTAAAATCGCGCCTATTAATACCGATTTACCCGCGCCGCTGATACCTGTAAATACGCTAAGTCCCGGGCCAAAACTAAGCTCGCTCTCGCAAAAACCTAGATTATTTTTAATATAAATTCTTTCTAGCATCCGCCGTGCCCCCATCTGAGTTTGGCTTTTAAAACGTCGAAATAATCGTAGCTTCTGCGTTTTATTAAATTTGCCTTGGCGTGCGAAATTTTAACGCTCACGCTGTGAAATTCCGCCATATCAAAAACGTCTTGTCCGTCGACGACGACGCTAACTTCGGAGCTTCCGGCGTTTTTGAAACTCACGAGATACTCTTTTGGCAAGATCAAAGGTCGCTGCGTTAGGCTGTGCGAGCAGATCGGCGTGACGCAAAACACGTCGCACAGCGGATAGACGATCGGGCCGTTCGCGCTCATATTATACGCGGTCGAGCCCACGGCGGAGCTTACGATCACGCCGTCGCCATAGTAGGTGTTGAAATATTTTCTATTTAAAAACGCGTCGATCTTCGCCATCGAAGAGATGTGGCTGCGGGTGATTACGACGTCGTTAAATGCGGTCTTGCGGACGATTTTACCGCCGCCGTTTTCCAGTATCACTTCGAGTAAAAACGGGCGCTCGATCTCGTATTCGCCGCGCAAAAATTCCTTTAAAAATTTTGCGAATTCGCTCGGCTGTACGTCCGTTAAAAACCCGAGAGTGCCCGCGTTGATACCCAAAATAAACGCGTTTTTATCGCTTAGCAGCCTCGCAAGCCCGATAAGCGTGCCATCTCCGCCGAGGCTAATTAAAAAATTGGTCTTTTTTAAAATTTCTGCAAGCGTATGCGGCTTAAGGCTGAAAAATTCCGCTCCGTCCTCTTCAAGCAAAAGTTCGATACCTTGCGCTTTTAAAATTTCACAAATTTGCTCCACGACGGGGCGAATCTCTTCTGATTTTTTGGCTATTAGCCCCGCGAATTTAAGGTTTTTATGAATTTTGTTTTCCATAGTTTTATTTTATAAAAAATTAGCTTTGTAAAAGCAAAATTTAACTATACTTGCGTTTTACAAATAATTTTAAAGGAGTAAATTTGCGAAGTCATTATTGCGCCGATTTGAGTAAAAACGATATCGGCAAAAGTGTAACCGTGTGCGGCTGGGTAAATTCTTACCGCGACCACGGCGGCGTGATTTTTATAGATTTGCGCGACCGAAGCGGGCTGTTACAGCTAGTCTGTGATCCCAAAGATAGCCACTCGGCATACGAGGTAGCAAATACCGTGCGAAACGAATTCGTCCTAAAAGCCGTCGGCAAGATCCGAGCTCGCGGCGAAGGGCTGGAAAATCCAAATTTAAAAACGGGCGACATCGAAGTCGTAGTAGAGGATCTGCAGATCGAAAATCCAAGCAAGCCGCTTCCTTTCGTAATCGGCGATAAAAGCGTCAACGAAGAAACGAAGCTGAAATACCGCTTTTTGGATCTGCGCGCCGAGGGAAGCTTCGATAAATTTAAGATGCGCTCCAAGGCTGCGATCGCCGCGCGAAATGCTCTTGATAGGCTAGGCTTTGTGGAGGTCGAAACGCCGATCTTAACGCGCGCGACGCCCGAGGGCGCTAGGGATTATCTGGTGCCTAGCCGCGTCTATCCGGGCAGCTTCTACGCGCTTCCGCAAAGTCCGCAACTTTTCAAGCAGCTTTTGATGTGCTCGGGCTTTGATAAATACTTCCAGATCGCGCGTTGCTTCCGCGATGAGGACCTGCGCGCCGACCGCCAGCCGGAATTTACGCAGATCGATATTGAGATGAGCTTCAATACCCAATACGACGTAATGCGCGTAGCCGAGGAGGTTTTAAAGGATATTTTCAAATCCTGCGGTCGCGAGATCGTCACCCCTTTTAGACACATGGAGTATAAAGACGCGATGGAGCTTTACGGCAGCGACAAACCCGATCTGCGCTACGATATGCCTTTCATCGACGTAGCCGATATTTTTGAAAAATCTAGCAACGAAATTTTTTCAAATTTAGCCAAAGACCGCAAGGCTAACCGCGTAAAAGCGCTCAAAGTCGAGGGCGGCGATCTGAAATTTAGCAAGCGCCAGATGCAAGGTTTTGAGGAATACGTGAAAAAATTCGGCGCGCAAGGGCTTGCGTTTATCCAAGTAAAAGAGGACGGGCTAAAGGGGCCGCTGGTAAAATTCTTTGAAAAAAGCGAGCTGGACGAACTCATCAAACGCTGTGAGCTTAAAGTCGGCGACGTCGTATTTTTCGGCGCGGGCAAAAAGAAAATCGTGCTTGATTATATGGGCAGATTTAGAATTTTCCTCGCAAACGAGCTTGGTCTCATAGATCCGAACAGGCTTGAGTTTTTGTGGGTCGTAAATTTCCCTATGTTTGAGCAAAACGACGACGGCAGCTACTCCGCGATGCACCATCCTTTCACGATGCCGAACAATCCCGACGAGCCTGATTTAGAGGATATTACCTCGATTGCCTACGACGTCGTGCTAAACGGCATCGAGCTTGGCGGCGGCAGCATCAGGATCCATAAAGCGGACATTCAAGAAAAGGTCTTTAGGCTGCTTAAGATCGAGCCTGCAGAGCAGAGGGAGAAATTCGGCTTCCTGCTTGATGCGCTAAGCTTCGGCGCGCCTCCGCACGGAGGTATCGCGATCGGCTTTGATAGGCTGATGATGCTGGTTACCGGCTCAAGCAGTATTCGCGAGGTTATCGCGTTTCCTAAAACGCAGCGCGCGCAGTGTCCGCTTACCAAAGCCCCTAGCGTCGTTACAGACGAGCAGCTTCGCGAGCTAGGCCTTAGGCTTCATAAGAAGGAGCAAAAATGAAAAGCCTTTTTCTAATCATCGGCGCTCCGGGCAGCGGCAAAACGACCGATGCGAGTATGATCGCTCAGATGAATCAAAGCATCGAGCACTACTCCACGGGCGATCTGCTACGTGCCGAGGTAGCAAGCGGCAGCGCTCTTGGTAGGCAGATAGACGGCTTCATTTCTAAAGGCAATCTCGTGCCGCTTGATATCGTCGTAAATGCTATCGTTAGCGCGATTAAAAGCTCACCTAAAGACTTCATCATCATCGACGGCTATCCAAGGAGCGTCGAGCAGATGAATAAGCTAGACGAGGTGCTGCGAGGCGACGATGATGTAAATCTTAGCGCAGTAATCGAGGTATGCGTTAGCGAGGAGGTCGCCAAGGAGCGTGTTTTAGGACGCGCTCGCGGAGCGGACGATAACGAGGAGGTCTTTAAAAACCGCATGGCGGTATTTTCAGAGCCGATCGAGGATATCCGTAAATTTTACGGCGACGCGGGCGTATTTTACAGCGTAAACGGCGAGCGCACAGTCGAGGAGATCGTAGCGGACATAAACGCTATAATCGCCGCGCAGATCGAAAAATTAGGCTAGCGCGCTTGGATGGCGGCTTAAATTTCCGGCTCCTTTTTTATACCGCAAGCGGCGCAAATCGCGCTTAAATTTAATGCGCCTCCGAAGCGAGCGCGCCTTTAAATTTATAGCTTGCCGTTGCGCGAGATAGCCAAAGTTCAAGCGTAAATTTAAGCAGCTCGCTGTGTAAATTTAAATGCGATCGTCAAACGTAAGCGGTTTTTAAATTTAATGAAATTTCGGATTTGTTTGCGGATACAGAGATTAAAATTTAAGGATAGATATGGTTAGAAAATTTTTAATTAGTATGGCTTTATGTGCGGCTGCATTCGCCGCGGGCGGGTTTGTGCCAAGCGGCTCCGCGGCGCAAACTCAGCCGTCAAGCGTCAAAGAAGCGCTTAAATTAAGAGATGATTCTTTTGTCACGATCGACGGCAGGATAAAATCTCAACTCAGACGCGAGCATTATAGATTTGTGGATCAAAACGGCGATAGCATCGAGGTTGAGATCGATGATGACGTTTGGCGCGGCGTGAGCGTGGATGAAAATACGCTCGTGCGAATTAGCGGCGAGATCGACAAAGATTTTACCAAAACGACGATAGACGTGAAAAATATCAAAATTTTAAATTCTAAATAAAGGAAAACTATGGATCTTTCAAAGATAAAAGTGGGCTCAAACCCCGATAAAATCAACGCGGTAATCGAGATCCCTTACGGCTCGAATATCAAATACGAGATAGACAAAGCAAGCGGTGCGCTCTGCGTAGATCGCGTGCTCTACGGCGCGATGTTTTATCCCGCAAACTACGGCTTCGTGCCCAATACCTTGGCCGACGACGGCGATCCTGCGGATGTTTTGGTGCTAAACGAATACCCACTTGCCGCAGGCAGCGTGATCCCGTGCCGCCTAATCGGCGTTTTGATGATGGAGGACGAAAGCGGAATGGACGAGAAGCTGCTTGCCGTGCCGGTTAGCAAGATCGATCCGCGATATGAGGGCATTAAATCTATCTCCGATCTGCCTAAAGCAACGCTGGATAAGATCAAAAATTTCTTCGAAACCTACAAGCTTTTAGAGCCGAATAAATGGGTCAAAGTGAAGGATTTCGCAAGCGCCGCGGAAGCGGAGAAAATTCTAGACAAAGCGATCAAGGCTTATAAATAAT
>NZ_CALIMW010000125.1 GCF_938045405.1 uncultured Campylobacter sp.
ATCCTAGCCTAACCGACGGCGATGAGGTAAGCTTCGACACGCTAGCATCCAGCGCGATAAATATAAAGCGCGTCGAGGGCTCTAAATCCAAAGACCGCGTAGCGCAAAAAGTAACCCCACAGCCAAAAGAATCTGCAAAGCAAAACAATGAAATTTTTGGCGATAAGAATTTTGCAGAAAATAATATATCCAAAACGCCTTCCTTTCAAAGCTCTACCGAAAATATCGCAAACGATATATCTGCCGTAAAAGAAACGAAGGTCGCAAAAAAAATTAATAAATTTAAATTTAACCGCAAAGTCAAGCCTACGAGTGCAAAAAAACCGAAATTCTTTGGATTTGAGTTCGTCCAAACAGACGACCTACGCACTACGCAAAGCGTCGAGAGTAAAATTTATACTTCATCCATCCGTAAGGAAGGGCTTAAATCCATAATCCTGCCCATAGCGCCGATAGTCATTATTTTGATATTCCGCTCGCAAATCGCAAGTATATTTCTATCTTTTTCACAGATCGAAGCTTACGTTAATCAAGACACGGTTTATATGGTGATGGATCTGCTGATTTTTCTTAGTTTTGCGCTATTTTATCTGCTGCCGCTTAACCGTGCGATAAACCTACTCTCCATAGCGACGCACGATCAATACCCAATGCGTCAAATGGCGAATTACAACGTCTTTATCATCCTGTGCGTCATCTCTACGATCCTGCAGGATAAGAGCCTGGGGCTGGATGAGTTCGAGCAGATTTTCATCTGCGGCGTGATCGGATTTGGGCTAATTTCGTTTTATTATAAGTTCAAGGCGTTTGCGTTTATGTTTTTCAAAACTGCAGGCTCGATCCTATTTGCTCCTGCGCTGCTCGTGGAGCTCGCAGCTATTATTTTCATCGGTATCGGCGACCGCTATACTGGCGCGTCGATGAAATTTATGGAGCTTACGGGGCTATTTTTTGCGAGCACGGCGTGGAGATACATCATAATTTTTATCGTTATGTCGCCACTTTATTTCCTTGGATTTTGTATGCTAAGGCGGATTAAAAAATAAATTCTACAAAATTTTGCCGCAGATTTGGCTGCGATGAAATTTTACTACGATAGAATTCCACTCAAAATTTCATCGCAAAATTTAGCATGACGACAGAATTTAGCGAGAATTTGAACTTTATCAAAGTAAAATTCTACCACATTGAAATTTTATCGCAATAAAATTCCGCAATTGTAGGCGCAGATCGCACGCCCTAAAGCAATATATGTCTTTTATACGCGTTAACGCACGCTTAAAAAAATACACCAATACTGCGAATTTCGATGCAATGTTCTCTTTTATTTGATAAAAGCCATAGTAAT
>NZ_CALIMW010000126.1 GCF_938045405.1 uncultured Campylobacter sp.
ATCCTAGCCTAACCGACGGCGATGAGGTAAGCTTCGACACGCTAGCATCCAGCGCAATAAATATCGAGCGCATGGACACATCCAAATCCAAGGATCGTGCGGCGCAAAAAGCGGCTTCACAGGCAAAAGAAGCCACAAAGCAAAATAACGACTGGATTTCTGATCCTAAAAATTTCATAGAGATAGACACAGCAGAGCAGTCGTCCCCTCAAAATTCCGCCGAAAATATCGCAGAGGATAGATCCGCCGCAAAAGTAACAAAAATCGCGAAAAAATTTAAAAAATTCAAACTTCCTCGCAAAACCAAACCCGCGAGTGCAAAAAAACCGAAATTCTTTGGATTTGAGTTCGTGCAGATGGACGATCCACGCGAGGGCGAGAACCTCGAGAGTAAAATTTACACCAACCCTATCCGAATGAGCGGCATCAAGGCCTACATTATGCCGCTTATTTTAATCGGCATCGCTCTGATCTTTAGAGCTCAGATCACCGAGTCGCTGCTGTCATTTAAGCAGATCCAAGAATATGTCAATCAAAACACCGTTTCGCTCACCTTTGATCTGTTTATCTATCTGATATTTGCGCTGAGCTACATTTTGCCGCTAAATCAAGTATTTATCTTTCTATCGGCCGCCAGACACGATCAATACGCCGTGCGGCAGATCACGAGCTACAATATCTTTTTGATAATCTGCGTCGTCGCCACGGTTTTGCAGAACGAAGCCATAGGGCTTGACGCCTACATAGCGATCTTTAGCATCGCAGTAGCACTGTTTGGGCTACTATCGTATTGCTACAAGCTCAAGGCGTTTTTGTATCTCATCTTCACGACCAAGGGCTCCTTACCGTTTCTCATCGCGCTTGCCGTGGAGCTCTGCGCTATCGTTGTGATCGGCGTTATGGACGCGTTTGCCGGGCTTCCGGCGCAGATCGCGCAAAGCACCGGTATAGATTTTAACACCATGGCGTGGAAACATATCGTTATTTTCGCAATCTCCGCGCCGTTTTATATATTTTCGTTCATCTGTTTACGCCGCATAAAAAAGGCTAAAATTTAAGCTGCCGCGTAACGAAATTTAGTCCTTTAAATTTAGATTTCTATTCCGCTAGCAGATCTGCGGAATCAAAATTTGGCTCAATAAATTTTAATCGTGAGCGCCAAAATTTTACTCTTTTGCATTCGCATTAAAAAGCCGAACCGGCTCAGCCTACTCCACTAAAATTTTAAATTTCGCGCTATAAATTCCACGCTCCGAAGCTAATTAAATTTCATAGCCTAAATTTTGTCGCGTTTAAATTTAGCCGCCCGCGCACCGTATTAAAATCCGCCCCGCTGCCGCCGTGGCTAAATTTAACTATCGCGCTAAATTCCGCGCCCTAGCCTCGCAGGAATTTACTCCCGCGCTATGTTTCGTGTGGCATAGAATTCACGCCTAAACTCCGCAAACCGCCCGTGTACGATCGCCTCTCTCATATCCGCGGCAAGGCGTAGGTAGTAGTGCAGATTGTGAATGCTAGCGAGGCGGTAAAAGCTAAGCTCGCGCGCGCGAAATAGATGATTTAGATAGCCGCGGCTGAAGCGCTTGCACGTGTAGCAGTCGCAGTGCGGATCGATCGGATCGTGATCGCTGATAAAGCCCGCGTTTTTGATGCTGATCTTGCCGAAGCTCGTAAATAGCGTGCCGTTGCGCGCATTTCGCGTAGGCATCACGCAGTCGAACATATCCACGCCGCGAGCGACGTTTTCGACGAGATCCTCGGGCGTGCCGACCCCCATCAAATATCGCGGGCGCACCGCATCGACGTATGGCATCATGGCCTCGACGGTTTCGTACATCAGCTCGTTTTTCTCGCCCACGCTAAGCCCTCCGATCGCAAGTCCGTCAAAGCTCATCTCGCACAGCGCTTCGGCGCAAAATTTGCGAGCCTGCGGGTCGGTGCCGCCTTGGATGATGCCGAAGATGTTTTGATGCGCGTGCAGGTCGCGAGATTTCATCTCCTCGTGATAATCTATCGCCTCGCGAGCCCATTTTATCGTGCGCGCGACGCTTAGATCGATCCGCTTTTTAAGCCGCGATCTATCATCGAAGCTCAATGCGCTAGGCTCGCGCGGCAGCTCCACCAAATCGTCTAAAATCATCATAATATCGGAGTTTAGCTCATACTGCGTATCGAGCACCGAGCGCGGCGTGAAATAATGCATGCTGCCGTCGATGTGGCTTTTAAATTTTATACCACCCTCGTCATTTTTGGTGTTTGCGCGCAGGCTAAAAGCCTGAAAGCCGCCGCTGTCGGTCAGAAAGCTGCGAGGAAATTTCGTAAATCCGTGCAGCCCGCCGAATTCCGCCACCACCCGCGAGCCGGGGCGCAGATACATGTGATAGGTGTTGGCAAGGATTATCTGCGCGTCCAGGAGCTGCTCTACGTCCGTCGCATCGAGCGCCTTGACCGCGCCCACGGTGCCGACCGGCATAAAAACGGGAGTGCGGATCGTGCTATGCGCCGTGCGGATCGTGCAGGCGCGCGCCGCGCCGTCCACGGCGTCTATCGTAAAATCCATCTTGATCCTTTAAATTTAGCTTTTTTGGCTTTTTAGCCTCTTTACGCACATTCGGCGCAAAATTTTAAAAAGCGATTGTAGCGAAATTTAAATTTGCGGCAGGTAAAGGCTGGTAAATTTATAAGGATTTATGAGGCGTTTGGGATCAAAATTTCGGTAACGGATACTGCCCGCAGCCGATAAACATAAAATTTATCGGCCCGCTTATAATGAAATTTAATCTAGCGATGCAAATTTGACGGGACAGCGGCATTAGATCGCGGCGCGCTTTATATTATAAATTTAAAGATGCGCCGAGATAAAATTTCGCACTTATGAAGCAAATTTTATAGCTATAACGCTACCATTAAATTTCTCCGCACCGCATGAGTCGGCAGCGCCCTTTAAATTTGAAACTTCGCTCTTTTCATCGCGCGCGCTAGAAAATCCGCTAAATTTATGACCATTACGGCCGCACAGCTGTTTTTCGCACGGCACGCCGTCGCCGTCGCCATCGGTGTGCTGAGTACCACCTTCCTGAGCCCTGCCACACTCTCGCAGATACCGCGTCGCCTCTTCGCAGCTGCTAAACTGCGAGCAATAGGTCTTGGCGTTGCAATCAAGCCCCAAAGCAAGACTAGCCAATATCGAAAACAATAAAACTAATTTCATCGTCTCTCCTTAAAATTTTGATGGAATTGTATGGATAAATAGATAAATAATTAATAAAATAGTAAATTTAGCCGCAAACGGCGCAAATTTCACCGCTTACGACGTTTTATTCGGCGGCTGCGTCTAAAGAAATTTAGCGGCTTTAGAGTTTTCTATCCTTTCACTTTCAAAAGCCGCGACGCGCTATGCCGCTAGGCACTTTTGCGCGCGCGAGGCTTTCTTTTTGCGGGAGCGCTTTTTGCGGAGACGCTTTTGCCGTCCGATAAATTTTGCAAGGCTAAATTTGCTACGGATCTCTTTCTGCCCCTGCTCTTTGCTTTTCTATTTTGCAAAAACTCGCTGTATGGCGAGCCGTAAAGGCTAGCGTGCCAAATCGCGCTTGCCAGCATCACTGCACCCGAAACTTTATGCAGCTGCGACATACGCGAGTTCATATTCAGCGCGGTTAGAGCCGTGATACCCATACTCAATCCCAGCGTCACTTTAGCCGCTTTGCGCTGAAAATTTAGATCCAAAATTTTATCTTCAATGCTCAAATTTTACCCCTTTGATAGAATTCAGTAGTAGTCCTATCGTCGTGCCGTTATGCAGCAGCGCCGTAGCTACGGGACTTAGCGCGCCGAAAGTCGCCAAAAATAAAATGATCGAATTTATCCCCACGGTGGCGTTGAAATTTCGATTTACGAGCCGCAGCGTGTCGTTGGCCAGCGCCTTTACCTGCGCGACGCCCTCGATGTCGTTTTTCAAAAGCCCGATCTGAGCGGAAGCCTTGGCGATCTCGGCGCCGTTTAGCATGCTGATGCCGATGTCCGCCTTCATCAGGCTCGGCGCATCGTTTATGCCGTCGCCCACGAAGACTACCTTCCGCCCCTCGGCTTTCAGCTGCTCTAAAATTTCGGTCTTTTGCGTCGGCAACAACTCGCCGTAATAGCGATCTACGCCGAGTTTTTTGGCTACGGCGCGGGCTTTTGAGCTCACGTCGCCGCTTAGCATGACGATCTGTTTAGCGCCCAACTCGCGGAGCCTAGCGATAACGGCGCGGGCATTTGCGCGCACCTCGTCTCTAAGCCCGATGAGCCCCAAAAGTCTACCGTCAAATGCGATGTAAAGCAGCGCGAGCCCCTTTTGCATCGCAAGATCGATGGTCTCTTCGTGCGCCGCAAACGAGATCATCTCGTCATCCTCCAGGAAGTGGCGCGAGCCGATGATGAGCTTTTTGCCCTCGATGCTGGTCTTAACGCCGTGAGCAACGACGAATTCCACCTCGTCGTGGTGTTTGTGGATAAAACCGTGCTTTTTGGCAGCATCCACGATCGCCTCGGCTACGGGATGAAAGTAATGCTCCTCGGCGCTCGCGGTTAAATTTAAAATATCGTTTTTGCTAAAGCGCTCGTCAAACGATATGATCTCGGCGACCTCCAGGTTGCCGTACGTAAGCGTGCCCGTCTTATCAAATACGAAGGTGTCGGCACTCGCAAGCGACTCAAGAGCCTTGGCGCCTTTGATCAAAATCCCGTTCTTGCCCGCTTTTGAAATGCTCGACTTAAAAGCAACCGGCGTAGGCAGCTTAAGCGCGCACGAGTAGTCCGCCTGCAGCACCGAAGCTACGCTCATAAAATTTCGATTTATCAGATAGGACACGCCCGCAAGCCCGAAGGTTACCGGCACGAGCTTGTCGGCTAAGTGAGTCGTATGCATGCCGATGCTGGAGCGCTCGTTAAGAGATGCCGTGATGTAGTGCTTTATGCGCTGCGTGGACGTGTTTTCTCCGACATTTTCCGCCCAGATACGGATCCTACCCTCCTCCACGATCGTGCCGCTCAGCACGCTATCGCCGCGAGATTTTTTCACCGCAACCGATTCGCCCGTCATATTGGCTTGATTTATCATCGCTTCGCCGCTTACGACGTGCCCGTCCACGGCTATGACATCGCCTGCGCCCACGACCACGATGTCGCCCACCTTTAGCTTGGAAGTTGCGATTTTGACTTCGGTCTTTTTGCCGTCTTGATCTATCTCGACCCACGCCTCGGCGATGTCAGGACGGGCGAGCTCGCGGATCAGATCGTCGCTTTTATAAACGGTGCTTTCCTCCATGTATTCGCCAAGAGCGAGCATCGCGTTGGTGCTGTTTGCGGCAAATACGTCGCCGCGAGCGAGCGAAATCCCCACAGCAGCAGACTCCAAGCCCTTTGAAGTAAGCCCGTGACGAAAGCTTTCTTTAATGCCCTCTTTTAAGATAGGCACGCACGCTACGATGCTAAATGCGCGCGCTAAAGGCGAAGTGCGAAAGATTAAATTTCCGCCCAACGCAAGAAGCGCTAAAATAAATTCGTTTTTGCTTGGCAAATTTTTATGGTTAGCGGGGATAATTGATTTTAGCTCGCTTAAATTTAAAACTTCAAGTTGCTTTAGAATTCCTGCCTTATTTACGCCTGCGTCAAGCCTAAGGATCAAAGAGCCGATTTTAGCGTTAAATCTAGCTTCCGTTACGCCTTCAAGCCTCGCAGCGACTCTTTGCAGCGCGCTCGTATCGAGCCCTTTAAAGCCCGCGACCTTTATGCGCAGCCTAGATTTAGTCTCATGTAAAATTTTAAAATTTTGCATCGACTACTCTTGCATCTCTGCCTTGGCGTCTTCGAATCGCTCCTTCATCTCTTCAACGCCCATCTGAAACATCTCGGTACCCTTTGCGATGAGCTTAAAAAGCTTTTTTTGCGCGTTTTCGTCAGTTAGAAAATAGGTCGCTGCGGCCCCCAGAACGATGCCTGTGATAAATGAGTTGCTACCAAATAAGCCGTTCGCGTTTTGTCTGCTACCCAAGGAATTAAAAATTCCACCGAAAGCGGAGCCCTGAGTAGAATTTACATCGCTTGAGCTTTGAGCGGCGGAATTTTTACTATCCGAGCCATTGTCGGAGGCTGAGCTATTAAAAGGTGCAGAATTTACCCGCTCGTTTATCCATTTAGCCCAACCGCCGAGCTTTTCATCGCCGGCAAAGCTACCCGCAGAGCTGCTAGCATATTTGTTGTCACCAAAATCGTAATCGTCTAGAATTTCTTTCAAATCTTTTTTTGTGATATAGGGATTACTCATTGCCTACCTTAAGAATAAAATTTCTACCCGCAATGAGCGCGCCTACGCATACTGCGACGCCTGCCGCTGCGCGTAGATACTCGCCTTGTACGAGCTTATTTGCGCTGTAAATCGCGCCGCCGCCGATGATACCGCCGCTTAGCGCAATATCCAGCGCATCGCGAATCGCTTTAGATTTGCTCTTGCCTTCTTTGGCTTTAACGAGCTCTACGGCGCAACCGCCGATCGCCCCCGCTATAGCGCCGCTTAAAACGTGATCCAGCGGCGAACGCTGTGTCGTAAGTGATCTATTCATTTAGGCCTCTATTTTTCTGATTTATCGTCTGCGGACGTAAATTTAGCAGAAGAATTATCGTCCATTTTTACGATCTGCGGGATATTAAGCGGAGTAGTAGATGCTGCGGATGTCTCACCTACCGGAGTTGCGCCAGTCTTAGCGCTCGCGGTGGATTTTTTAGTTCTTTTAAATCCCGGTTTCGGTCCCGGTTTTTTTCTAGTTTTTTTTGCAGTGCCAGTTTCAGTGCTAGCACTACTTGTCGCAGCTTTTTTGCTACCAGACTTTCTTTTACCTTTTACCGCCTCAGCGACATCGTCTAAGCCTTCTTTGGCTTCCGCAAAAATTTCTTTTGATTTTTTGCTTAATTTTTCCGCTCCGCCTTTGACGCTATTTTTTAGCTCCTCGACGCTTTTACTGCTCACGATTTTATTCGCACCTTCTTTGATTTTATCTCGATTGTTATAAGCGTAAACCGCCGCGCAACCAAGCGCAAAACCTGCTAGAAATGGGATCGGCATTTCATTCTCCTTGTGTTAAGATTATAAAGTCATTTTATCAACTTTACATAGATTTTGATATTATAGCGACTTTTTTAGATTTTTGCAATCCTAATTTAATTTTTCTGCAAAATTCCTTTAATTAAATTGAAAAATGCGCTATTTAAGATATTTTGCAAATCGTATTTTTGAAATATCCGCTCTAATCCCTGCGGATTTTTTAAAATTTCATTTAATAAATCAGTGAAATTCAAAGAATTTAAATCAGCCTCGTATTTAGAATTTAATTCCTTTAAAATCGGCAAAATTTCATTATACGAAACCGCCTGCGCCTTATACAGCAGCTCTTTAAATTGCGCGTTCTTGCACGAATTAATTAGATCGTCATAAAACATCATAGAGCTTTTTTCTATCAAAAGCGCGGAAGCCAAAAACTCATTCATACCTTTTGTAGCCAGTGCCTCACTGCTATTTTCAGGAGGCGTGGCGCCAAGCCCGCAAGAATTTGCAAAATCTAACACCCGCTCAAGTAATCCAGCTCGTAAAGATAGAATTTCTCCTAGCTTTTTATCTTGAAATTTAACTGCGCCCAGCGAATAAAACTGCAAAATTTGTGCCTCTTTTTCGAGCAAAAGAGCGATATCTGCAATTTGCGCCTCATTTAAATTCCGAGATTTATTAGAAATTTTGCGCGATTTTTTAGTACTACGCAATACTTCTTCGTTCAAGAAATCGCCTCTATATTGGAATTTACAAGCGCTACTAGCTCCGGCGAACTGATGCCGCTTAAAAACTGCTCCCAAAGGTGCATCGGAAAAACGCTTTCATCATAATGAATCGTCAGCGAGCCGATTAGAGAGTTAAATTTATACTCTTTTATCCCGCGAATTGCGGCGATTTTGGCCTTTAGGCTCTCCTCGCTCACGCTATCTCGCAACTCCCTTATTTTGGGGCTTACGCGGATACGGATGCGACCTTTGCTGTGGCTGATTTTGCTAAAATATTTATGAAATTCCAAAATATCGTTGTGATTTATTTTCATATTTTTCCTTAAATTTGCGCCCAAATAATATCATAAATCATTTAATTCCTGCTAAATTTTGCGAATTATTTGCGTTTAGGGCGAAATATTTTTATCTTATTTTCATCCGCTGTTATGTAATTTCCTCCCATTAGATCAATACAATACGGCACAGCAGGAAATACCGGCAAAAGGCACTCTTTAATCGCTTTTGGATTGCCCGGTAAGTTTATAATCAGAGATTTTTTGCGGATCGCTGCTATCTGACGCGATAAAATTGCCGTAGGCACGATCTTTTGGCTTTCTGCGCGCATTAGTTCGCCAAAGCCTGGCATTAATTTCTCACTTACCGCTTCGGTCGCTTCAGGCGTTACATCGCGCGGAGCAGGACCCGTGCCGCCCGTAGTTAGCACTAAATCACAACCCGCTTCGTCGCAAAGATAAATCAGCTTATCTTTGATCTGCTCCAGCTCATCTGGAATTATTTCATAAAAATACTGCTTCTCACAAGTTAGCCAATCATCCATCACGGCAATTATCTCTTTGCCTCCTAAATCCTCGTAAACGCTAGCGCTAGCGCGATCACTTATTGTTAGAACACCTATTTTTACCATTTTCCTCTCCTTTATTGGAATTTTAAAATTTAATCGAAATTTAGCGTGCCGTCTTGCGGCTTTTTTTCAGAGCTTTCGCTATCTTCTTTGGGCTTTTGCAAATCCTGCTCTTGCGCGGAGACTCCTTCTTGCTCCACACCATCAGATTCGCAGATATTTTGAACATCCTCGAAAGTTATGAACTCATAGACGAAAATTTGCTTTGAAATTTGATTTAGCTTATCCTGCATCGTGCGGATTATCTCGCTAACCTCGTCGTAGCAATCTTGCAAAATTTTATTCACGCTCTGCGCACTAGGGGTGAAACTATCACCCATCGCGAGCTCGAAAACCATCTTTTGCGCCAGCGCGATAGCCTGCTTTACGTCGCTAGCGGAATTTGAAAAAGCGTCGTTTTTATGGATCTGTAGCGCCGCCATGCCGCTTAAAAGCACTTTGATTTGATTTAAAATTTGCGTTTTGGATTCGATCTCGAAATCCTCGTTTAAAAATTTATCGTTTAAAAGCTCGATCTTTTCGAAATCAAACGAATACCAATACGCGCTAAGCGCCTTTGCGCCCTGATAGAACGCCTGGATCTCCTTTTCGTATTCGGTTAGAATTCTACTTTTTTGCACGCCGTAAAAGACCCTCATTCGCACGTTTTCAAAATCGCTAAGCTCGATCGTATCGCTGCCGCGCTTAAGAGCGTTGATCGCGGCTTCATTTACCAGCGTCGCTACTCCCGCGCCGCTAAAGCCCACACAGAGGCGACTTACTTTGTTGATATTCGCGCTGCATCTTTTGCCCTCGAGGTAAATTTTTAAAATTTCGATGCGGTCTTTGTAGTTCGGAAGCCCGATAAAAACGCGCCTATCAAAGCGCCCCGAGCGCAGCAGCGCATCGTCGATCAAATTTATTTTATTGGTCGCGCCGATTACCATCACGCCGCTATTTTCCTCAAATCCATCCATCTCGGTCAGCAGCTGATTTAGCGTCGCTTCCCGCTCATCGTTGCGCCCGATACCGCGCTTGCCGCCGACCGCGTCAATCTCGTCGATAAAAATAATCGCAGGCGCGCAGGATTTGGCCTTCGCAAACAGCTCGCGAACCCGCCTAGCGCCGACGCCCACAAAGACCTCGGCGAAGCTTGCGCCGCTTTGGTAAAAAAACGGCACGTCCGCCTCGCCGGCTACGGCTTTTGCAATTAGCGTTTTACCGACGCCCGGCTCGCCGATCATTAAAATTCCTTTCGGCAGCTTGATGCCGAAATTTCGGTATTTTGCGGGATTTTTTAAAAAATCCACGATCTCTATGAGTTCGTCCTTGACCTCGCTGATGCCCGCGACGTCGCTAAATCTCACGTCGCTAACGCTCGGCGAAAGATCGCCGAGCTCTGCGTTTGCGCCGCCTTGACGCGCAGCGCCTACGCCGTCCAGCCTACGGCGCCGCGCCAAAACGGTTTCAAAATAATACACGAAGAGAAAAAATACGAATGTAAAAATCACGAGCGTCGCGCCAATACCGCTCGTGCCATCATCCTTTTCTTTGCTGATTAGAGTGTGATTTGATAGCTCCTTAAGATCTACGAGATCGACTAAAATTTTATAGCGTTTGCCGTCGTAAACAAAGCTTAGCGTGCCGTCCTCGATATGCGCGCGTTTGATCTGATCTTTTCGCACCAGCTCGCTAAATTCGCGCTCGGTGATGTATCGCGAATCGTCTTTAAAATAAACGATCGAGAGCAAAACGATAAGCAGCACTAAAAAAATCAGAATTATATTTAGCTTGCTTTTTTTGATTTTATGCAAAATTTCCATCAAATTTAACCTCATAATCTCTTATCTCCATCCATTTTTTCGACAAATCCTCATCGCTTTTGATCCAAATTTTATCATAAAATTGATCATATCCTTCATAAAACTCTCCATTTTTCCGCTCGATCAGCACATTTAGCGGCACCTTGTGCGAAAGACGAAATTTATAATTATTCAGCGCCGTTATGTTTTGCAGCATCTTTAGCCGCGCCTTCGCCGTTTTGCCGTCTATGCGACCTTTTAGCGATGCCGAAGCGGTGCCTTGCCGCGGCGAAAAGATAAAGGCATGCAGATGCGTGAGCGGAAATTTTTTGAAATTTTCTACCGCTTCGAGCCAAATCTCTTCGCTCTCGCCCGGGTGCGCGACGATAAAGTCCGTCCCCAGCGCAAATCCGCGCTCCGCAAGCTCGCAAAAAAGCTCCAAATCCCTTAGCGCGGAATTTCGGCGGCGCATTATGCTAAGCATCTTTTGCGAAGTGTGCTGAAGCGCGATGTGCAGATGCCGCTCCAGCCAGGGCTCGGATAAAATTTCGCGAAAGCTCTCATCGATCTGCGAGGGCTCGATACTGCCTAGGCGGATACGGCGAATTCCGCGGATCGAGCCCAGCTTTTGAAGCAGCGCGCCCAGGCTCGTGCCCGCAACTTTGCCGTAGCTGCCGATATTGGTGCCGGTTAGCACGATCTCGCTAAAGCCGTTTGCGGCAAGGCTCGCCGCCTCTTTTAAGATCGCGTCTTCAGAGCTGCTGCGCGAGCGGCCGCGCACCGAGGGGATTATGCAGTAGCTGCAGTTAAAATCGCACCCCTCTTGAATTTTAATAAAGGCCTTGGTGTGATCCTCGTAGTCGCTTACCAGGTTTTTTTCGACGCTACTTAGATCGCCGATATCGTAAAATTTCGACTCCGAGCCCAAAAACTCGTCGATCTTTTCCTTTTGCGACATCCCGAATACGCCGAAGACCGCGCCGTTTTTATACAGCTCCTCGCCGCGCGAGACCGCGCCGCAGCCGGTTAGTAATATCTTTTTGCCGAGGCGGTTCATCTTATTTACGTAGTTTCGCACGTCTGCGTCGGCGCCGTTCGTAACGGTGCAGGAGTTTATCACGACGACGTCCGCGCCCTGCTCGTCGTGCGTGATCTCGCCCGATTTGAGGTTGCTTTTGATAAGCTGCGTATCGTAGATATTGGTGCGACACCCGAACGTTTTAAAATAAATTTTCAAATTTCGCTCCCGGATCCGCTTCCTGTGGCAAAGCCAGCGCCCTGCTCCGCTGCGTTTAAATTTTGTGAGCCTTGCTGCTCGGAGCCGAGATCTTGCGCCGCAAAATTTCCGCCCGCCGCCGCATAATTTTTGCCGTTAAAAAGCGTGTATGCAGGATAGGCGATCTTGATGTCAGGCTCGCTTCTTAGCGCGTCTAAAATTTCAGCCGAGATATTGCTGCGAAGCCCGAGCGTCGCGTAAGAGTTCGTCATATACCAAACCGAAATTTCAATGCCGTATGGCTCGAAAAAGCTGAAAATTCTAGGCTCGACGTTTGGATTTTTGATACTATATTGCGAACGAAGCTTGCCCATCTGCTTTTTGGCAATGTCGGTGTAGCCCTTAGAATACTTCCGCACGATGTTTTTTATGAGATACATCGCCTTTTTATGGTTGCTATCAAATGTTAAAAGTATGCTAATGCCGTCCCAGACGGTCTTAAGCCCGCTGTGGGTGTAGTTTGAGATAAGATCGGTAAAAATATAATTATTCGGTATGAAAATCACCCTGCCTGCGCGTTTATTTTCTCTCCACGTAGTCATAGTGACGTCCTCAAAAATCGTCATCCTAAGCACCGAAATATCGATGATATCGCCTACGTAGGTCTCGCCGTTTTTATGCACTCTAATACGATCGCCCACGCGAAAGCTGCCCCCAAGTACGATCGTAAGCCAGCCTAAAGAGCTCATAAACATATCTTTCATCGCAATCGCAAGACCTGCCGAGGCAAAGCCCAAAACCGTTACGAAATGCGTCATATTCTCGATGTAAGAAAAGAGTAGTATCAGTGCGATCAGCGTGAAATTTAAAACATTGATAGCTTTATTTACGATATAAAAATTCTCGTCGTTTTTGATATATTTTTTCGCCACCACCTTGCAGAAAAACGACAGCGCGATGACTACGAGTATCCATACGGCGATGTTTCCCGCGCGCTTGATCTGCGCTTTTATATCGGCGGTCTGCATGGCGATTTGGGAGTTGATCTTCTTTTCATAAACGTCGTACGTAGTCTGTGCGATCTCGTACGCGGAGCTAAACTCGCTAAGCTCATAATCTAAGCTTTTAAGCTCCGCCGCAGCGCTTGCGTCCGTATCAATCTGCATCAAACGCTCATATAGCGCCCTTTTTGCTTCAAGTTTATCGATTAAAGCTTTAATATTTTCGATGGCGTTTTTCCGCTCCATCTTTTGAGCTTGCAAATTTCTAATCGTAGAAAAACCGGAAATTATCGAAAAAGGATTTGTAATACGCGCAGGCTCGGGAGTTTCAGGCATCGCGATGATATCTAAAAACGGAGATTTTTCATACTCTTTTAGCAGTATGAGCTGCTCTTTTACGGCGCGAAGTCTTTTTTGAATCTCCGCGATCTTATCGGTGCCGGCGCTCTTTTTTAGCTCCGCTTCGAGCTGGCTGGATTGCTTTTGTAAATTTTGATAGCCGATGAAATTTGAAAAGCGAGAGATCCAGATATTATTTTTAATCTCATCGTCAATAACACGGATCTGATCTTTTAGCGACGCGGATAGCTTGGAATTTTCATCTTTCTTCTCACTAGCGGCAGAGCTAGCGTTAGATTCTAAGCGCGTATGCGCGGCGGAGAGCGTAGAATTTGCCTCGCAAAATGCAAGATTAAAAATCAAAAAAATAGCCGCAAGCGCTCTCATTCAAACTCTTTCAGCGCTGCGATTACTTCATCTTTTGCGATCTCTTTGGAAGCGTAGAATTTACCAATGCCATCCGGCAGGATAAATTTTATCTTGCCGTTTTCGCTTTTTTTATCGAGAAAAAACAGCTCGTAAAATTCCGCTGCATCCTCTACGTGGAATTTTATCGGAAGCGCGAATTTTTGAAGCACTTTACGGATCTGCTCCTCCTGTTCGCCGCTTAGTTTACCGAGGCGACGCGCTAGCGCATTTGCCATCACCATGCCGATCGCAACAGCCTCGCCGTGCAAAAATTTTTTATAATTAGTAATTTTTTCGATAGCGTGAGCAAAGGTGTGTCCGTAGTTTAACACTGCACGCACGCCGCTTTCGCGCTCGTCTCGCTCTACGACGCCCGCTTTAATCTCCACACAGCGAGCGATTACGTGCGAAATTTCATCGGCGCTTTTTAGATCGTGCGTCTCGAAAAATTTAAATAGTTCGACATCAAAGCATACAGCCATCTTTACAGCCTCCGCAACGCCTGCGGCAAACTCCCGCGCAGGAAGCGTCGATAAAAATTTACTCTCGCAATAAACCGCGCGCGGCTGGTAAAATGAGCCGATTAAATTTTTGCCGAAGCGATTATTCACGCCCGTTTTACCGCCGACGCTCGCATCCACTTGCGCTAGCAGGGTCGTCGGAATATTGATAAAATCGATGCCGCGTTCATAAATACTCGCGCAAAAGCCCGTTATATCGCTAATAACACCGCCACCAAGAGCGATGAGCGTGCTTTTGCGATCAAGCTTGGAACTAAAAAGCTGCTCTAAAATTTGCTCCACGCTCGCGGTATTTTTATACTCCTCGCCGTCTGGGATCGTGATGATAAATTTTTGCTCGCAATCTAGCCGCTGCAGTAAGAAATCAAGCCACAGCCCGCCTACTTTGGGATTTGTGATGATCGCTACCTTGCCTTTGAGTTTGATCTCTTGCAATTCGTCGATAAAAACGCTGTATTTTTTGCCTAAATTAAGATCGATTTTCATACGCTAGCCTTTGATTTTTGGGTAATTGTAACATAAATTTCGATTACTTTTCATACCCGTAATCGCTCGGAACGAAAATTTGATGATTTTTGCCGAGTTTAAAATACATCTGATCCAAATCCTGATTAAAAATCGACGTGAGCTTGCGCGCCAAAATTCTATCATTAAATGGCACGAACTGCAGCAGATCTCGCTCGCTACCTAGCGCTAAAATCGGATTTTGCCGCTCGCAAGGAATCACGAATAAACTCTGCTTAAAAAGCTTCGATAAGCTCACGTAGCTTTGCGCAAACTCGCCCTTTTCGCTCTCGCCGAAAAGATACAAATACACGTCTAGCCCTAGCTGCGAGCTGATGTCAAAGACGATACTTGATTCCTCGCGAAGCCGCTCGCCAGCACTTAGCACGACGCTTTTACGCACATCTTTTAGCTCGCCCTCTCCAAGGCTTAACACGGGGATTTCAAGCGCTTTAAGTGCTGCTTTTTTAGCCTCGAAAACTCCGCTTGAGCAAATTACCAAGCCCGCTTTATTTTCGCTCACGTCGCGCTTTAAATTTAATTCGCCCGAGTAATCGATGAGAATTTCAAATTTATCCCGCTCACACAGCGCTTTAAGCTCGCTAAAAGCGTCGTTTAGCAAAGGATTTAAAATTCGCAGATAAATTTTATGATTTCTAATATGTAAATCCAAAAACTCAAGCGCTCTAACCGTCCTAGCTATCTCGTCGCCGCTCATTTTTTTCATATCGATTAGCGCGAAAATATTTAGCCCAAACGGCGATGGAAATTGCCCGCTTTGCTTTTTTACTTCAGCAAACACCGCTCGCAGCGCACTAGGCTCACCCACGACCAAGATCGTATCATTCGGATATATCCGCGAGCCGGGCGTCGTTACGATGTAATTATTGTGGCGGTAGATCATCGGAATTTGATATTTAGCATTAGAAAGCGTGCTGATTTTTTTATACGCAAACGAGCTTCCTACGGGCACTTTTACCTCCATTATCTCTCCGCGTCCAAGCCCGATGTTATCAGCAAAAACGGGGCTATCGGGTAAAAAACCGATGAAGCGCGAGGA
Source organism: uncultured Campylobacter sp. (assembly GCF_938045405.1). Lineage (GTDB taxonomy): Bacteria > Campylobacterota > Campylobacteria > Campylobacterales > Campylobacteraceae > Campylobacter_B. The sequence continues at coordinate 15,544 of NZ_CALIMW010000126.1, forward strand.
ATTTAGCGCAAGGGTATTTACGATTTTTACATGAGCCTCGTTTTTATTCTCGCGCAAAAGCCCCCAAAAATCAGCCACGTAAAGCTCTAAATCCGGAGCGAGCGTCTTTAAATTTTCAAGCGTTACTTTAGTATCAAATTCATCCTCCATTATCACTATGCAGCGGTCAAATTCCTCTTCTGCTAGCACCACGCGCAGCCGCTCAATGCTCGTGGGATCAAAAATTTCGATGCTGAAATTTTGCTCTTTTTGCAGCGCCTCGGGGACGCTAAGCGCACTTTTTGCGACGACGCGGTAATTGTGCACGACGTCTTTGATCTTATAAACCTGGGATAAAAAATGGCGCGCAAACTTTCCGCTTGCGATGATAAGGATCTGTTTCATTGCTCTCCGTTTCGTGGTTTTGCAAAGATTATAACCAAAAACGGCTAAATTTTAAACCGCGCGCGGATAAATTTTTGCAGGCAAGCTGAGGCGCGGCGACTTAAAATTTTAAGATCGAAATTTTAAAATCAAAGTTTGAAATTCCAAAAGTGAGGCTTAAATTTTAAAATGAATTAAAACCAAGCCTCGTTAAATTTAATCTCGCCGCTTAGGGCGATAAAATTTCATAAATTTAAAAGCGGCGCTATAACCATTCGCGCCGCCGAAGTAGAAATTTTAAACCCGCCAAATTTTAAAATTTCACCTCCGCAGAGAGCATGAAGCTTCTGCTTTCGCCTAGCGTTACGCCGTTTGCCGAGCCTAGCACGCTAGTTACGTTAAGACCGCCCGCACCGTCGGCGCTCGCAGGATACATTCCCGCCCAGTATTTTTTGTTAAATACGTTATTTACATTGAAGCGTAGCGTGGTCTTATCGCCTAAAAGGTGCTCGCTCGTGTATCTAATGCCGATATCGGTAACGAAAAAGCTAGGGGTGTGCTGAGTGTTTAGATCGTCCAGATACATCTTGCCGGTGTAGTGAAAATTTGTGCTGATCGCAAGCTTATCGGTGCCTGGGATCACGTAATCAAGCATTAAATTTGCATTGATTTTAGGGATGCCGTTTGCGACCTTGCGATTAGCACCCGCGATTTTTACGTTATGCATCTTAGGATCGATGTAGGTAAAGCCTCCTAGCACGCTTAAATTCTCGGTGATTCGTCCGCCGCTCATAAACTCAAATCCACGGTTGCGCTGCTCGCCGTTTATGCCGTAGATTCCGGTAGAGCTATTTAGGTAGGCGATCGGGCGGCGTATATCAAAATACGCCACGCTAAAATCGATCATATCGGCTACGCGGATCTTAGCGCCGATCTCGTGCTGCTTGGAGCGATACGGCGACGTGGAGACCACTTCCCCGCGATGCAGACCGCTCTTATAAACATAGGTAGAGCCCTGCTGTAAGCTATCTGCGTAAGTGTAGTAGATGCTAGCGTCCTCTATCGGATGAAAGATCAAGCTGCCCGCCCAGCTATAGCCCGAATCGCTATAGGCTTTGACAAGTCTTTGCTCGTTTTTATTGTAGGATTCCTGCCTCATCCACGCCTTAGATGCGCTTAACATTACGTCAAATTTATCGTTTATCGTAATATCGTCTAGCACCGAGACGTTATACATATCTATGACTGCGAAATGATATAACCCGCTTCCGCGCCTAGCGCCGGTGTAATTTAGAATTTTAGGATCGTAGATATTGCCGATGGTAGGCGAGGTGTAGTTGGTGCTTGCGATCTTATATCTATCCTGCGTCCAGTGATAGCCGTTGGTCTGCACGCTAAAATCGTGCCCTACGCTGCCCGTGTCAAACTGCGTGTTGGCCTTGAGATAGCCGCTTGGCAGGTCATATCTATATGCTGCCGTAGCACCGCCGCTGTGTTGAGTATAATAATCACCCGGCTTCGTATATTGCGGATGCGTGCTAGGCAAGATGTAGTTTACGACGCCGTGAGTATCACGATCGGCACGCTGAAACTGAAAGCCGCCCTCGAAATATAGCCTATCCGTCGGTGAGTATTTAAATTTCGCGCTTGCGGTAGTAGTTTTTAGATGCATTCCTCCAAAGCTCTGCCCAAGACCGCGTTTTGAGGAATCCACCGCCTTTGGAAGCTCCATGCCGTCTACGATCTTGCCGTCTCGCACGCCGAGAGCAAACTGCCCTGCAAAGCCCTTAGTATTGTGCTCGTAATAGCTCGCTGCGGTTTCAAACGTTAGATCGCCCGTCGGATAAAATTCCATCGTGACGCTGGCTAAGCGGCGCTGTAAATTTGAACCCTTTGGCTGTCTGTCGCCGTTTGATCCGTAAAATACCGTGCGGTAGCCGAATTTTTCAAATTTATCGGATAGATCAAGACCAAGACCTAGGTTGCTTCGCGACATGTAATCGCTCCAGATGATGTATTGATCTTTTACAGGGCGCTTGCGCGTGTAGCTGAAAATCCCGACCGGATTTTGCGCGCCATAGAGCGAGCCTGCGACGCCGTTTTGCACCTGAAAGCTCTCAAACATCGCCATCGGAATCGCCGTCGTCGAAATCGTATAAAAGCCGTCCCAGAAGCTGTTGCCTACGACGCTACCCTCAAAGCCGCGTGTCTGCGGGCGTCCGACCGTAGCGCCGCCGCGCATCTGAATCTGCGCGGAGGGGAAGTATTTGACCGCCTCCTCGTAGCCGGTGACGCCTTGGTGGTTCATAATCTCCTTGCTGATCGTGTTGATCTGATAGGGAAGATCCAAAGCGCGCTTGCCCGCAAGCATACCATGCTGCACGTTTTTGCTCAAAAAGCCCTCGTCGATACCGCTCTCGCTGATATTATCGCCGACGGAATTTACCTCGATTACGCCCATATTCTGCGACTTTTCAGGCGCAGAATTACCGCCACTTTGCGCTGCAGCCAAACTGCTGCATAGTAGGCACATACATGCCGCTAATGAAATTTTAAATTTCATCGTTTTCCTTCGTTCCATTATTTTCCCTTCGTTATGGATATATTTAATATTATTTTTTAGCATATTAGAAAAATTTTCCTAAATTTAGACTAAATTCGAGATATAAATTTATATATTTGTAGTCGCATTTTCGCAGTTTAAAATTTCATAGACGATATACTGAGATACAAAAGAAAAATTGCGCAAATTTATATGAAATTCTAAAATTTTAATGTAAAATCGCCCGTATGAAAAAACTAATACCGGCGCTTAAGCAAGCGCAAAACCGACTCAAAAATTTCTTCCGCCTCTACGATACCGAGCTCATGCACCATGCATCAAGCCTTAGCTTTCACACTATTTTGGCGCTACTGCCGGTGCTGATGGTTTCGCTTAGCGTCTTTATGCAGCTACCAAGCTTCAAAGGCTACTACGATAAGATTATGGGCTTTATCTTTTCAAACTTCCTGCCTGCAAATCAAGCGAGCATGGCACACTATATCGAGGAATTTATGGCAAACGGACTAAGCCTTGGCGTAACGGGCTTTTGCGCAGTGTTAGTTACGTCGGTGCTGTTTTTCGGAGACTTTGAAGCGATTATCGCGCGCATTTCGCATTCACCCGAGCGAAGCTTTTTTAAGAGCCTAAGCACCTACTGGACGCTGATGACGCTCGCTCCTGTAGGGCTTGGAGCATCGTTTTATATCAGCGGCGAGCTTCAGGAGCTACTAAATAAAACCGAGCTTACAAGCTGGATAAATTTGCTTAAAATTCTACCCTACTTAATCGTTTGGGGGATCTTTGCGATTACTTATGCTACGGCGATCAACCGCGAGATCCGCGCAAAAGCGGTGCTTGCCTCATCGCTCGTAGCATCGATTTTATGGTGGCTTTCAAGACTGGTTTTTGCGCAATACGTCTTTTATAACAAAACCTATCTTAGCATCTACGGCTCGTTTTCGGTCGCGCTATTTTTCTTTCTGTGGATCTACATAAGCTGGATTTTCTACCTATACGGCGTGAAATTCTGCGTATTTTTAGACGCTAAAATTAAAAGAGGTGGCGAGCGACAAAGCGCTTGAATTTCTGTGCAAGGCTGCGTTTTTCTATGCTTTTTGGATTAAAGCGCATTTTCTGCATGGGCTAGAAATTTAAATCGAAATTTTAAAATTCTATCGAAAACGAGCGGGAAGTTTGTCTTTGAATAATCGGCATATGCATAGAAATATAATTTTAAAAATTTATGAGGTACGGCAAGGCTAAAATTTTAATCCCTCGCAAAGCGCTGTTAAGGTAAAATCATGCGCGATTTTAAAGAAGGAAAATATTATGAAAGACCGTGACAAAGAGCCGATAATCATAGAAAACGACTACTTTTTTAGGCTTACTATATCAAATAAAATAACGGGCGTGCTTATATTCTTGTTTTTTGTCTTGCTAAATTTAACGCCGGAGCTGGATCCGCATAAAGAAATGATGAGAAGGGCGTCATTAACGCTAGGGATTTTCGGAATTTTATTTAGTATTTTTTGGGAGATAAAAATAGCCTATCAAGAATTTTGCAATAAGTTTTTTACAAAATTTTATGATGATAAAATTTCATTCGACCATATAGACGAACATATGAAATTTAAAACCGAAATTTTGCAAAAAGACGATCTCGTATCGGTAACTTGGGCGTTGATACCGTACAATGAGCAAGACGTAAATATATGGATCAAAGATATAAAAAATAGGAGAAAGAGAATGGTTAGGTATTTGGTAAGTCCAATATTCTTTTTAATCACCATGCTACATCATTTTGTTTTCTTGGCGCTCAACGGATTTAAATTTAAAAAGTATATATTGTATAGGTTTAAATCGGGCATTATTGCAGTGCCGAATAATAAATTGTTGAGCGACAAAGACGTTAAATTTGAGCTCTCGTCTTTGTTCGGTCTGTATACGAGTGATTAAATTTAAATTATAGAATTTCTCAAGGAGGGCTAGATGGCGTTTGTAGCAGAATATATTTCAAAAGAGGACTTGAAGCAATATGATATTTTAAGCAATATGAACGAGCTACTGATGAAACACAATTACACATACCCAATCCAGGATAATGATACCGATTGGATGAATTGGGTTATCGATAGGCAAAGAGATGCTTGGCTTATTCATGTATGTTTGGCATCTATGCCGGATCCGCGAGATGGCTACACGGGTGAAGATATTTGGTTGCTTCATTATAAAGATAAAAATATCGAGCTTGATATAAGGCGAATTTATGACGAAACCACAAGTAAAATGCTAGTCGATAACCCCTTTTTTATAAAATATAAGCTGGAAGGCATCAATTCTAGTCTTGATGGAATTTCGTTAGATGAGCTTTATAAAATTTTAAAAGAAGCTCTAACGGAATATGGTAATCGCGGTATTAGAGGTAGAGAGAATTTACCAAAAGAGCATGAAGTCGTAACTTTTCTGCACGATTAAAATTTAA
>NZ_CALIMW010000127.1 GCF_938045405.1 uncultured Campylobacter sp.
AGATGGATTTGCCACGTGCGAGCCGATTGATAAGCAGAGAGAAAATAATTTTGAAATCCCCGTAGTCATAGATAAAAACGGCAAAAAAATCGAGCTAAAGCGCACGAGCGAGAACTATAAATTTGAAGGCGAAAAGCAGCCGGAAGGCGTCTATATTATTACCGGGCAATATAAACCGACCTTTTGGACCGAGGATAAAAGCGGCAAATGGCATATGGGCGGCACGAAAGATACGATCAAAGACGCTAAATTTTGCCGTCGCGCCACTATGCTCGCAAAGGGCGTAATCAACACACAAGCAGGCGATCTCATAACTAAGCCCGTGGGCGAGCGACTCGAGCTCGTACCTTTAGAAAATCCGGTAAATTTCAAAGCCAATAAGCCGTTTAAAATTAAAGTGCTGTTTAAAGGCAAACCACTTGCAAATGCCGCAGTTGAAGGTGCGCCGGATGGATTTCTGGAAGATATGAGCGCATTTTATGGCATGACTGACGATAAGGGCGAAATCGAGGTTATGGCGCTAAAGCCGGGCCCTTGGATACTAAAAGCAAGAAATAAACTCGCATTTTCAGATCCAAAAAAATGCGACGAAGAGACGATCATCGCGTCTTTTGCTTTTGAGGTAAAATAGTTTAAATTTACTCTAATTTTACTCCGGCTATTAAATTTAAAAGCCGGAGTACGCTATGCGCGAGCTTTAAAGGTTGCGTGCGTAGGCTGCGCTTTTAACTCGTCGCAATTTGCGCACTGTGCTACGACAAGCCTTCCTGATAAAATTCCAATTTTAGCTTGAATACTCACTTTTTCATAAATGAACTTTAAAATTCAGCTTCTAGTGCCTATTCGCCCGAAACAATCCTCGTTCAAAACCAAAAGATTAAATTTAATTCAAATTTTGCTCTATTCAAAATTCCACTCGCGCCCTACTCTTTTTGCGCCGCCGATAAATTCCCTTTGACGATACTCGCAAGCTTTGAGGAATGGCTGCTTTATAGATGATTTTCGTACCTTTTACAAATCTCGTCACGATTGTATTTGTGTATATCCATCTGGAATTTTAGTTGCGCGTTTAGCGTTTAAAAATGTAAAAGCGATTTTAGAGCGTTTACTCGCGCATTTAAAACTCCTAGAAGCCGTCTCGTTCAAAAGCTGCTAAAAATTTGAAACTAGCGCCGATTCTTTAATTTAACAAGGATGTTCGTTTCTAAGTCTAAATTTCAAATTTGCAGTATAGCCTCTAATGTTTTTGGTATGCAGCAATATATTTTCACAACTTTTTACAACTGCTTCCACCTACTGGATACCGCGAAATTTAAATCGGTATTA
>NZ_CALIMW010000128.1 GCF_938045405.1 uncultured Campylobacter sp.
TAAATTTCGCGCTAAAAATACCGCGTCCTTGCCGTATATCGCGCGCGAAATTCCATTGATAAGCTCCACCGCTTCGCGCGTGCCCTCACCCGCGTCCGCGCCGTAAACGATCACGCTCGAGCCGCTTTCTTGCATCGCGCTTAGCAAATTTGCCTCATCTATTTGCTTGCTTCCAAAAATTCCAAACGGTAGCGCGCCGCACGGAAGCTGCACTGCAGGTGCGGATGCGATTTCGCTCTCTGCGATGAGAAGCGGAATTTTGCCTGCATAGAGCTTTGCGATCTCGCCAAATACGCTTTGGGGCAGCTTGGCAAATTTCAGCGCGCCGCTAGGGCAGACGCTCACGCACGCGCCGCAACCGACGCAGTCGATATGCGAAAATACTAGCTCGCGCTTTTCGTCGTTTTTCAAAATCGCCACTGTGGGGCAAATCTCCGCGCATGGCGCTCGCAGCTCATTTCGCCTACCTTGATACTGGCAGATCGCAGGATCGAAGATCGTGGAATTCTTATAATGATAAACCGGGCTTTTGGAATTTAAAATTTCTAAAATTTCATCGTCTTTTAGCCCCGAGATCTCGTAGCAGCCGCTTTGTCGTAGCTGATAGGGCGTCGCGCCGCTAATCAAGAAAAAATCCGCCTCGGTCTCAACCTCATCCCGCTCGCTTAAAATCGTAACCGCAAGATCGCCAATCTCGCCGTAGACGAACTTAATCTCGGCCCTGCTTAACGCGATCACCTTAAATCCGTGCTGCCTAAGTAGCCCCACAAGCCCCTCTCGCGGCTCATCACAGGCGAGAATTACGTTTTTGCCGATGGGCTTTTGATAGTCGCTATCTAGCGCACCGTCAAAGGCGATATCTTTGGCGCGATACAAAATATCTACGTTTTTAGCGATTTGTAGCGGCTCATCTGCGGAATTTTCTATATAAAAATTTATCTCGGGCGCATAAATTTGCGCTTTTAGTTTCGGCGAATTAGCAACGATAAATTCCTCATTTTTCGTCTCCTCTTCATCGCCGCAAATTTCGATATCGTCGCTTAAGACGACATCCTTTAGCCCCGCGGCGTAAAATCCATGTTCTTTCATAATCTATCCTAAATTGATAATTAGGCGGGTTTTACTCTTATTTTCTAAACAGCTTTTAAATTCTGCACTTAAAGTAAATCGAATTTAAATTAATAATTCTATAGATAAAGCAAAATCAAAGCTTTAAATGATAAAATCGCCTAAATTTTAAGGCATCGGGGTCGCAATGCAACGAATCAAACTACCCAAAATCGACAAAATCGCAAACGCGCGGGAGTTTCAAAACTGCCTCCGCCCGCAAATCATCAAAATCGCGCAAGAGCTTATTGAACAGGAGCGTCAAAAAGCGCTGCAAGGAGGCGAGCTCGCAAGCGAAAGCGAGATCATCTCGCTCATCAAATCGCGCTACGAAAAGTTCCAAAATCTAAGCCTCAAACCGCTCATTAACGCAACCGGCGTCGTGCTGCACACAAACCTCGGCCGCAGCGTCATCAGCGCCGAAATTTTAGCCCGCGCGCAAAAGATCATCACTTCGTATTCAAATTTAGAATACGACCTATCCGAGGGCGCGCGCGGCAACAGATACGACTACATAGCGCTTTTGTGCAGCGAGCTCTTCGGCGCGCAGGACGCGCTCGTGGTCAATAACAACGCTGCGGCGGTATTTTTGGTGCTAAATACCTTCGCGCGAGGACGCGAAGTCGTGGTAAGCCGCGGCGAGCTAGTCGAGATCGGCGGGAGCTTTCGGGTAAGCGAAGTGATGGCAAACTCTGGCGCAAAGCTCGTAGAAATCGGCACTACGAACAAAACCAAGCCGGAAGATTACGAGGAAGCAATCAATGAAAACACAGCGATCTTGATGAAGGTGCACCGCTCAAATTTTAAAATTTCGGGCTTCAGCTCTAGCGTAAGCGCTGCGGAAGTGGCGGCTCTCGCACGTCGCGCCTCGCAGGCAAAGAGAGAATTTTTAGCGCTTAGAGCGGCGAATTTTAAAAATTTAGCAGATCTTAGCGGCGGCTCTTCGGACACGGACGGCGAAATTTTAAATTCTGCGCCGAACGGTTTAGGCTTAGCGGCAACTTCTGCAAATTCTTTAAATTTAAAAAGCGACGAGCCGTCCGCAAAGAGCGAGCGTTTTCATGGAGATAGTGCGGGCGGCGAGAGCGAAATTTCCGATGAAATTTCTAAAATTTACCCCGCAAAATTTAGCATGAAAAAAGAGGAAAGCTTTAACGAGATCATCGATTACTACGATCTTGGAAGCGGCTACGCGAGCGAGCTGGGATTTGGACTCGGCAAAAGCGAGCCATCCATTTTTGAGCTTTTAAAAAGCTGCGTGCGGCTGCTTAGCTTTAGCGGCGACAAGCTCTTCGGCTCCGTGCAGTGCGGCATCATCCTAGGAGATCGCGAGCTCATCGCGCGCCTGCGCAAAAACCAGCTACTGCGAATGCTGCGCGTGGACAAGATCACGCTAAGCCTGCTTGCCGAGACGATCAAGGCGTATATAAATAAAGAATTTCACCTCATCACGACGATAGATCAGATCCATCTAAGCCTAGATGAGCTGCGTGAGCGAGCGGAGCTAGTGCGATCGCGCATCGGCGTAAAATCGCAGATCGTGCCTACTACCACCTTCGTAGGCGGCGGTACGATGCCCGGCGCCCCCTACCCTAGCGTCGCGCTTGCGATACTTGATGGCGCAGACCCGCAGAGCACGCAGGCAAAATTTCGCGCTGTGGGTATAATCGGACGGATTGAGGATGATAAATTTTTGCTCGATTTCAGATCGATTTTAAAAAGCGACTTGCAAGATTTAATAAAAAAGATCGGAGAAATTTATGAATAGCGTAATCATCGGCACCGCAGGCCATATCGATCACGGAAAGACCGCATTAATCAAGGCGCTAAACGGCTTTGAAGGAGACCGAATGCCGAGCGAAAAAGAACGTGGCATCACGATCGATCTTAGCTTTTCGCATCTGCGCTCGGGAGATACCAATGTTGCTTTCATCGACGTTCCTGGGCATGAAAATCTAGTAAAGACGATGATTAGCGGCGCGTATGCCTTCGACGCTGCGATGCTGGTAGTCGCCGCGGATGACGGGCTGATGCCGCAAAGCCGCGAGCATATTCAAATTTTATCGCTGCTTGGGGTAAAAAGCGTGATCTTGTGTATCAGCAAGTGCGATCTAGCTGACGACGCGCGCAGATCCGAGGTCGCGACGCAGTGCAGGGAATGCATCGGCAAATTTAAGGATTTGCAAATTTTAAACACCTTTTTTATCAGCATAAAAGATCCCGCAAGCATCGCCGAGCTGAAAAACTATCTCTTCAATATCAAGCCCGCGCAGCGCCAAGGAGGCGGCGTGGTGCACTACTACATAGACCGAGTTTTTTCGCTCAAGGGGCTCGGCACCATCGTAACGGGCAGCCTCATTAACGGCACGATTTCAAAGGGCGAAAAGCTTTATAACTGCGATCTGGGTAAAATTTTTAACGTCAAAAGCGTGCAGATCCACGACGAGGACACGCCGCTAGCGCAGGCTCCAAACCGCGTCGCGCTGAGCTTGGACGCCAAAACGAGCGAGCTGCAAAAGGGGCAAATCCTAAGCAAAAAGGGCTTTTTCCGCGGCTTTAATGAAGCCGACTGTACCTTTAGCGGCGAAATTTCGCATAATCAAGACGTGCTGTTTTGCGTCGGAAGCAAACAAAGTGCGGCAAAAGCGCTAATTTTAAAGGAACTTCCTAGCGGCGAGAAGCTAGTGAGCTTTAAATTTGACAAAACGATGTTTTTGAAATTCAATGAACCTTTCGTCTGCCTGGCAAACTCGCGAGTAATCGGCGGCGGGCGCGTGCTAAACGCCGTGGTCGAGCCGCTAAAAAAGCAGAGCAAAGCCGTGCTTCTAACCGCGCTTTTGAAGCGAAATTTCACCGAAGCGTTTAAAATTTTAAGCCTCTTTCACAAGCATGGATTCGGGCTATTTTCGGCCTATCAGCGCTTCGGAATGGAGTACGACGAAGCGGTAAAGATCGCGCGCGGCTTAGAAGGGACGTATTTTGACGAAGCAAATTTATGCGTTTACGATCTAAGCGCGATCGAGGACGTAAAAAGCCTCATAAAATTTATCGTCTCAAAAAACGACTACGCGATCTTTTCGCCCGCCTCGATCGCCCTAAAGCTCTCGTGGGCCAGCGAGGAGCTCGCCGCGCGCGCGCTTAGCGAGCTTGAGCGGGGCGGCATCGTCTCCAAAAAGGGCGGAGTTTACGTAAAATCGGGAGTGGATTTTGACGCGCTCAAACAGAGCCTGGAGAGTAAAATTTTTGATCTCATCAAAAAGGGCGGCATAGCGCCGCTTGCGCCGTATAACGTATATGACGAGCTAGAGATCGACCGCAGCAGCGGAGATGATGCGCTAAAGAAGCTAACCTACGCCAAAAAGGTCGTCCGTCTCGCACACAATCTCTTCGTAGAGGCCGAAAATTTAGCCCTGGCGATCAAGCGCCTCTACGCGATCATCGAAAAAGAGGGCTTCGTAAACGTCACGAACGCCAAAGAGGAGCTTGGGCTTAGCAGGAAATTCGTCATCTGCTACCTCGAATACCTCGACAAGATGGGAAATATTGTGACGATCGACAATAAACGCTATTTGAAAAAGTAAAAATTTAAAATTTTGCACTACAATGCGCGGAATTTTTTGCAAAGGAAAAAAATGAAAAAAGCTATTTTAACTTCAGTTGCGCTCGCAGCGAGCCTAAACGCGGCTTTAAGCGACAGCGAAATTCTATCCATCTACGGCGGCGCGCCTCAAGGCATCGAAATAAAGGTCGCCGAGCGCATCCCGCTTAGCGAGCCAAAGGGCGTAGAGGCGGTCGTTTTAAAGATTTCTCAAGGCAATATGTCGCAAGAGGAGATCATTTTCACCCAAGGCGATCTGATCTTTACCGATATCATCGATCCTAAAAAACGCGTAGTCTATAAGGAGCAGATCAAACAAGACCGCATTGCAGGACAGCTAAGTAAGGTCTTCAAAGCAGAGAGCAAAGACAATATTATCAAGCTAGGAAACGATCCTAAAAAACCTACGATTTTGATGCTGACGGACGCCTTGTGCCCATTCTGCCGCAAAGAGATGGCAAGGATCGAAGAAACGTTAAAAAATAACAATGTCGATATCGTCATGACCTCCGTTCACGGCGACGACGGCCACGCAAAATCCGCACTCATCTACAAAGAGATCAAAAATGCTAAAACCGACGAGCAAAAGATAGCGGTTTTTAAAAAATATTACGCCGAAGATAACAAAGCAGGTGCCAAAGACGTAAGCGCCGCCGAGCTAAACGCTGCAAAAGCCCTAGCTGCCAAATACTTCGGTGCGGGGGTAAACTCGGTGCCTTACATCATCGAACTAGACAAGCTAAAATAATCTCTTTTAAATTTTGCGGAGCAATCCGCAAAATTTCGCTTCTTTTGCCAAATTTCGGCAACTTCCAATCAGTCTAAATTTTGCCTAGAAAATTTGAATGCTCCCTTGGAATTCTTAAAATTCCGCTGCTTTTAAAAATCCTCAGTTGCGCCGCGCATAGAATTTTAAAATCCCTTATGGATGAAACGCGATCCGCAAAGTTTTAAACGGGCAAAATTTTAGAATTTTAAAAATCCTCAAGCATTCGCGCAAAATTCTACGGCAGCGATTATATCTCGTGGCTTCGCATCCGAAGCGGCGCAAAAATAGTGTTACATGGAATTTCAAAGCAGAAATTATACGAGTAAATATCTTGCAGCCGAAATTTTAAAATTTCGCGGCAAAGCCCCGTTAAAATTTAGCCGCAAATTTCATAAAATTTTCGCTTTGCGGCAAAGAGGAATTTACAGTCGTGCTTCAGGCTACCTATCTTGGGCTACTCCGATTAAAATCAAAACTCAACGTCGAAAGCGGCTCTTGCCAGGCTATTTTTGCTCTCGCTTAGCTCGTACGATGCGCTGAGTCCGATGCTTTGAAAGATCTTATATTTCAGCCCGATCGCGCCGTTAAATACGCCGCTAGAATAATCAAGCCCCTCGACGTCGTATCTGTCCGAATACTTTCTGCTTGCATGATACGAATCGCCGCTAAACCGATGCTCGTACTCAGCATTTGCAAATATCTGCAGATCACCAAAAGCCTTGATCGCGTAAATTCCCGCGGTGCCGTTCGGCGCGGTTTTTGAAGCGGAGCTAAATCTAAGCCTGGAGATCGCATCCTCGTCCACTCTAATCGCTCCAAGTCCCAAATATGGCTTAATGTAGCCGTTTTCAAATAAGAATTTATACCCGGCTCTGGTGTTGAAGTCCCAAATTTGCGATTTGTATTTCGCGCCGTGGATAGCGCCGAATCCGTTGTTGGTTTCAAATTTATGATCATTTGTCGAATAAGTTAAACCTACCGCCAGATCCACGTTTTCGTTAAAGTCGTATCTGCCCGCCAGACCGAACTCGTAGGATTTGATGTTTTCTTTGACACCGTCGAATTTACCCTCGTACCAAGCGTCCGATTTTTGATACCCAAAGATCACGCCCAGCGTAAGATCATCCACTCTCTTGGAGGCTCCGAGTAAAATTCCGTCGCTCTTGTGATCGTATTTGACGCCACCCGAGCGGTCTTTGTAATCTCCGCCGTAGTTTCCAATCGCGCTTACGTTTACGTTAAACTCCTGCCCGTCGGTATCGGTTAAATTTTTATAAGCGGAATTTCTTGCAAGCTTAGTAAGATCCAAATCGACCTTTGAGCGCGGCATCTCGATGCCTATGCGATCGCCGCTTCTTGCGGCCTGCGAAAACAGGCTGCCGTTTTTAGGCGTGAAGTTATTGATCGCCAGCATCAGCGCTTCAAAATAGGTAGGCAGATCATCGTATCCGCTAGGATAGGCATTCGTATCGGAAGTGATGAATAAATTCGCCGCATTGCGCTCGCGCGACAGCCTTATAATCTCGTCATATTGCTCGGGCGAGGCGTTATAGATGACGTGTAAGATTTTAGCGGAATTTGCGGGGTCTTTTTCAAATTCCGAGGTTCTAGGGCGGTAATGGTTTATATACTCATCCGCGCTCACCTCTTGCAGCATCCAAACGTCCGCATAAGGGGCTATGGCGTCGCGCACGCCCCAGCCGTTGTTTGCCAAAACGAGCATCTCCGGATATTTGGATTTAATGTAATTATAAATGCTAGCCATATAAGCGATATTGGAAGGGTTATCCTCGGTATTGACCTCGTCGATGAAGTATCCCGCGATGTTTTCTCTGCCGTAGAAATTTACAAAATTATCGATATCGGCATATACTAGGCTTAAATTTCTACTTGAACCAATGGCAGTAGGACGACCGTCAGGACCGATAGGACCGGTAGTGCCCGTATAAGTATAGGCGAGATTTTTGATACCCGCGGCTTTATTGCGCTGCATTTGAGCCAAATCCTCGTCTCTTCGCACCAAATATTGTGAGTGAGAATCTCCTCCTGGGCGCTTTTTGTATGAGCCGAAAGCCACATAAGGAACCAGCGCGCCGCCTATATTGGTAATGCCGTTCCAAAACTCGGCATTTACGCCGCTATTGCCCGTCCAGCGAAATGCAGGCATCATAACGCGCTGATTATTAAGCCTGCCCGAATATGAGCCCTTTTTGGCAAAGCCTCTTGCATACTCGAGTTTGATACGAAATGAGCTCTCATACTGCTCGCTCGCGGAGCTATCGCTAGCTGCGTCGCGCCTGCTTAATTTCGCGCCCAAGCTGTCCGCAGCGCTCATTACATCGGAACGGGAAGTGTTGTTGGAAGGTGATTTTTGCGCGTTTGCATAGCTCCAGGAATTCTGCTCGCTCGCATAGCCGAACCCTGCTGCACCGACAAGCGCAAGAGATACGATTTTTTTCAAAGACTTTAGCATTCTGCACCGCCTCAAATAAAATTATCCAAATTCTTAAATTTCGACAAATTTGCGGACGCGCTTTTAAAATTAAAAGCTTTGTCGAAATTTAAAAATTTAGCCGCCTTAAGGCGACCAAATTTTAAAGCTTATTTTAATGCCGCTTTTGCCTTCTTTGCGACGGTTGCGAAAGCTTCGGCGTCGTTCATAGCCATATTTGCTAAAATTTTTCTATCAAGCTCGATGCCCGCTTTTCTAAGTCCGTTTATAAATTTAGAATAGCTGATGTCGTTTAGCCTGCAAGCTGCATTGATGCGCACTATCCAAAGTCTGCGGAAATCGCGTTTTTTCGCGCGTCTGTCACGGAAGGCGTAAACGAGGCTTCTCTCCAGCTGCTCTTTAGCCTTTCTGAAATGTTTGCGTCTTGCGCTATAAAATCCGCGCGCAAGCTTTAGCACCTTGTTGTGACGGCGGCGTCTAACGATACCCGTTTTTACTCTTGCCATATTAATCCTTTCTTAATCGGCGTCCCTTTTGGGATCTTGCCCTAAAATCCATAAATTTAGGGGAGTTTGAATGACTTTCGTCAAAAACTAACTTCGCACTATTTGCAAAGCATTTTTTTAACCGCAGATACGTTCGTAGAATCGACGTATTGGGCCTCGCGCAAATTCCTCTTGCGTTTTTGAGACATCTTCGTCAAAATATGGCTGCGAAACGCCGAGCCTCTTTTGATCTTGTTTTTGCCCGCTTTAAAACGCTTGACGGCACCGCGCACGCTTTTCATCTTTGGCATGGTCGTCCTTTTTTTAAAGTGAACGGGAAGTATATAATAAAGTTTCTTTGAAAAATTTGAATTTAAGGAATTTTATAGCTTAAATTAACGCAAGATAAATTTAAAGTTAAATTCTGCCACTCGCTTAAGATTCGGTTTGGCTTAATTTGAAAAATTTTATACAAATTTAAAGGGTTAAATTTAGAGATAAACTTAGCCTGTATAAATTTTAAAATTTTGCTATTTAGTTTAAATTTACGCGCTGTACCGCGGGGAAAAACAGCGCGTAAATTTTAAAATTTTGCCGCACGCGGCGCAAAATACCGCTAAATTTACGCTACGCCTTTTTCGGCGTGATCAGCATATTTACGTAGCGACCCTCCAGCGCAGGCGCCTTATCGCGATCGGCAACTTCTGCGAAAAATTCATCCCAAATTTTATTGAGCAAATTTACGCCGATTTCCGGGCTTGACATCTCGCGCCCTTTTAAAAATACGCGAAGCTTGACGTGTTTGCCGCTACTAAGGAATTCTTTCGCGTGTTTTACTTTGTAATTAATGTCGTTTTGAGCGATTTTGGCGGACAGCTTGATCTCTTTCACCTCGATGATTTTTTGCTTTTTTTTCGCCTCTTTGAGCTTTTTTTCCTGCTGATAGCGAAATTTGCTATAGTTCATGACCTTGCAAACGGGCGGCTTTGCATCGGGCGCTATCAAAACCAGATCCACGCCCTCTCGCTCGGCGATTTGCAACGCCTGCGCCTTTGAAATTATGCCGTAAACCTCGCCGTTGTCGCCTATGCACCTGACTTCGCTAGCCGGAATGTCCTCGTTTAGAAAAACCTCTTTGCCTCTGCTCAAAAATTCACCTCGTTTAATTTAGCTTTTACGAAATTTAAAAACTCATCCAGCCCTAAATTTCGCTGTTCGCGCGCCCTGCGATCGCGCAAGGCCACGCTGCGAGCCGAAACTTCATTATCGCCTAGGACGATGATGAGCGGCACCTTCTGCTTTTCAGCCGTTCTGATTCGTTTATTTAATGTCTCGTTTTTATCTAAAATTTCGCCGTCAATGTCTGCTTTGCGCAGCAAATTTAAAATTTCTTTCGCATAACTTGCATGCGCCTCGCCGATCGGCACGATCGATACCTGCGTAGGACAGATCCAAAACGGAAGCTCGCCCGCGGTGTGCTCGAGCAAAATCCCCACGAAGCGCTCGAAGCTTCCCAAAATCGCGCGATGCAGCATCACGGGCTGCTTTTTTTCATTATTTTCGTCGATGTAGCCAAGCTCGAAGCGCGCAGGCAGGTTAAAATCGACCTGCACCGTGCCGCACTGCCATTTTCGACCGAGCGCGTCGGTGATTTTGATGTCGATCTTAGGCCCGTAGAATGCGCCGCCGCCCTCGTCTAGGCCGTATTTTAAGCCCTTTTCGTCAAGCGCGTCTTTTAATGCCTTCGTCGCGATCTCCCAAACCTCGTCGTCGCCGACCGCCTTTTGCGGTTTGGTCGAAATTTCAAGTTCGTATTCAAAGCCGAAGGCTTTCATCAAAAGCCCCACGAAATCTAAAATTTCATAGACGTTTTCTTTGATCTGGCTCGGCATCACAAACAGATGCGCGTCGTCCTGCGTAAACTCGCGCACACGGAAAAGCCCGTGCAAAACGCCGCTTTTTTCGTGGCGGTGCACGACGCCGTACTCGCAAAATTTAAGCGGCAGATCGCGATATGAGCGGATTTCGCTTTGATAAACCTTGATATGACCGACGCAATTCATCGGCTTAATGCCGTATTCTTGCTCCTCGATCGTCGTAAAATACATATTTTCTTTGTAATTGCTGTAGTGTCCGCTGATCTTCCACGCGTCGGATTTTAAAATTTCAGGGCCGCGCACCGGCTCGTAGCCGCGCTTGCGAAGCTGCCTATAAAGGCGCTCCTCGAGCCTTATGCGCATCCTCGTGCCGGCAGGAAGCCAGATCGGAAGTCCCGCGCCGATCTGCTCGTCGAAGGTGAAAAATTTCATCTCGGCTCCGAGCTTTCGGTGGTCGCGCTTCTTGGCTTCTTCTAGCATCGTAAGGTGCTTTTTAAGGCTATCTTTATCGGCAAATACGACGCCGTAGATGCGAGTTAGCATCTCGCGCTTCTCGTCGCCGCCGAGATACGCTCCCGCGATGCGCGTAAGAGCAAAATTTTTCAAAAATTTCGTATTTTGCACGTGCGGGCCGCGACAGATGTCCTCAAACTCGCCCTGCGCGTATAGGCTAACCGAGCCTTCGGGGATGCGCTTTAAAACTTCCTGCTTAAGGTCGTCGTTTGCATATTTTTTCGCGACCGCCTCTTTGGTGGAGGCTATCTTTTTAATCTCTAAATTTGCCTCGGCAAGCGCGCGCATCTTTTTTTCGATCGTCTTTAGATCCTCTTCGCCGAGCTTCTCGCCGTTATCTTTGCTGACGCGGATGTCGTAGTAAAACCCATCCTCGATCGCGGGTCCTACGAAAAATTTAGCGCCCGCATAGAGCTCGCGCACCGCCTGCGCCAAAAGGTGCGCACAGGAGTGGCGCAGAATTTTAAGCGCGTCCTCGGAGTTATCGAAATATATCGGCTGCGCCTCGCTTGCGTGCTCGCCGATACTTTGAGTATCGTAAATTTCACCGTTAAGTTTATACGCGATAATATCGCTCATTGGCTTGTTTCCTTTTTTACCGAATTGTCTTTCTTACACTGAAAGAACGAGAGCTAATTTTAGCTAATCAATCCTTAACGATAAATTTAAAAAATATTAAAATTAAAATTTTTGATTCTTTTCTCGCAATAAAAAATACACAGCGTTCGCACAAAGAGCACAAATCGCCATCACACTTGCGAGCAAAAACGGCTTATTCGCTCCCACTGCACCCACGATAAACGAAATAGCCCCGGCGATGGCAAATTGCGCAGTTCCGAGCACCGCCGAAGCTGCGCCCGAGTTGCCGTCCTTATACAGCGCCATCGCAAGCGTTGTGGCGTTAGGCGCAACAAAGCCAAGGGACGAAAGCAATACAAAAAGCGAAGCCTCAAAGCAGATGAAAGGAAGGTCAAGCATAGAGCATGCGAGCAAAATCAGGCTCGTCACAAGCATAGCTATTAGGCCGAAATTTAATAAAGCTGCGGGTTCGCGATTTTGCACGAGTTTGGCATTTAGTGCCGAAACGAGGGTCATCCCAAGAGCGTTGATGCCAAATATTACGCCAAAGGCATGCTCGCCCAGCCCATAATAGCCCAAAAATATAAAGCTAGAGCCCGTGATATAAGCAAAAAGCGCGCTCATCGCAACCGCAAATCCTAGCGTATAGCGCATAAATTCTTTATTTCGCAAGATTATGCCGTATTCGCCAAGCACGCCTTTTACGCTAAGAATAGCAGTCCCATCTATCTGCGCGCTCTCGCCAAGTCCAAAAAATATAAATGCAAAAAGCAAAATTCCAAGCGCGAACAAAATCGCAAAAATTGCTTGCCACGAGAAAAAATCTAGCACAAATCCGCCTAGAGTTGGTGCTAGCATCGGCGCTAGCGAGCCCACGACCATCATCAGCGCAAACATCGCCGCAGCCTCGTGCAGTTCGAATTTATCATTAATTACGGCTCGCGCAAGTACCACTCCCGCGCACCCACCCAAAGCTTGCAAAAATCTAAAAAATATAAACGCGTAAACGCTATCAAAGCTCACGCAAGCAAGCGACGCACATATAAAAAGCAAAATGCCCGCGTATAACGGCTTTTTACGACCAAATTTATCGCTTAGCGGCCCATAAACGAGCTGTCCTAGCGCAAAAGCGATGAAAAAACTCGCAACTGATAGCTGAGTGTAAAACTCGCTCGTAGCAAAGCTTGCCTTTACCTTTTCCAGCGCGGGCAGATACATATCGGTAGACAAGGGCGCCAGAGCGGACATATAGGCGAGTATAATCACCAGCTTAAATTTAGCGAATTTACTTTGTTTGACCATCGTTTTCCTCAATTATTTTTAGGCAGAGCTCAAACGTGCGCACGAGCGCGTTTAGATCTTTAAATTTTTGCGGCAAGAGCCTGGCGATAAAATATATCGGACGCAGCGCAAGTACCGTAGCCCACGCACTTTGCACTACATCCTGCTCGCCGCTTGAGGCGTAGGCGTGGATGCCTGCGCGCACAAAACCTTCGCTCAGACCTTCGCGACAAAGATCATAGACAAACAGCAAAAAATCTCGCATTTTGGCTTTTTGCAGATCATCGCGCTCGCCGCGATTTTCAAAATCTATAAATTTCATCTCGCCGTTTTTTACTAAGACGTCGCGCAGTGCGGGTCTGCCGTGTATGAAGCCGCGCGAATGTAGATGTGCTAACGCCGCAGCGTAGCCCTGAATGAGCGCCACGCAAGCCGCCTCATCCGAGCTTTTTAACACCTCGTCCACCGGCGTGCCGCCGTCTTTGAGTACAAAAAAGCTCTCGTCTCGCAGCACCAGCTGCGGCACAGGCGCGCTGGCTGCGTACAGGCTCTCGCATTTTAGCGCTTCGTAATCGAAAGAGGCTTTCGGATTTGCTTTGAATATTTTCGTAAGCAATCCACCGCGGATGCGCAGTTCCGGCTGCTTTAGCCAGTATTTCTCACCCTCGAAACTAAAGCTCGTGACGCGCTCGCCAGGATGATTTTTTAGAATTTCATTTACATATTCTTTAAAATTTTGCATTCAATAAATTTAGCGAATTTTTTTTAGAAAGAGCTAAATTTGCGAGTTTTATTTCATTAAGTTCCATATGTCCGCATAAAATTTATTACGTAAATTCGGCGGGGATAAATTTTAAAATTATCAGGTAGAATTTATTGCAGTCTTGGAATTTTGTAGCGCAGGAAGCAGCAAAAGCGCATAATTTTAGAATTTAGTAGTTAGATAAAATTTCAGAATTTTACAAAAACTAAGATTTGCGTCAAAAAATTTTAAAACTAGAAGTGGCGACCCCTACGAGATTCGAACTCGTTTTACCGCCGTGAAAGGGCGATGTCCTAACCGTTAGACGAAGGGGCCACTTAATCTGGTATTAAGATTAAAGGCGGTATTCTACTCAAGACGCACTTAAACCCAACTTAAATTAAGGATTATTTATGAAATGCTCTTTTCTGGCGCCGCTTGCACTTTCGCTTCTACTCGCAGGCTGCGCTACCACCGCACTCAAGCCCGCTTCCACGCAAGCTGTAAATTTTACCGTCGTTTCGCCGCTTACACGCACCAGCGACGCGGGCTTTATGCGTAAATTTAAAAACCAAACCGAGGTTCAAATTTACGCAAGCGGCATCAGCGTGCTGAGCCTGGTTTTAAAAGGCGATAAAATTTGCATGAACGGCGCGTGCGACGACGAGCTCGTTTTCAATAAAAAATTCTTCGGTGCCGAGCACTACCGCGGACTTCTGGGCGAAATCCTAGACGGCAAACCGATCTTCGGCGGTAGCGACACGGGCGAGCGCCGTTGCCTAGCGCAAAGCCTGCAAGCTGGCTCTATCGATTATAAAGTTTGCCGCGGCAAGGACGGCGGCGGAAGATCCATAAGCTTCGCCGACACAAAACGCGGCGTGAAGATCAAAATCCGCGAGCTGCAGTAAAATTTTGCGCGGCGGGTGTTTGTAGCGCGCGAAACGCCATTCCGCAGGCGGCGCTAACGAGTAAAATTCTACGCATCTTATGTTTGTAAGCGCGCGGGAATAATGCGCTTCGGTAGCCGCCTCAAAACACGGCGCGAGCGGTCAAAATTCCATTATTCGGCGAGGTAGGCGCCTAAGCTGCACAAACGGCGCGGTTTTATTGACGCTCTGCACCGACTCTTTGCGGCGAAATTTACCAAGCAGCGTATGTACGAAAAAAGCGCGCATTTAAATTTAAAAAATCCACGCACGGCAGAGGTTATGAAATTTTTCCGCGCGGCGTAAAATGAAATTTAGGAGGTAAAATGAAGCGGATCGGAGCGCACGTGAGCGCTAGCGGCGGGGTTTCTAACGCGCCGTTAAACGCCGCAAAGATCGGGGCGGACGCGTTTGCGATGTTCGTCAAAAATCAGCGCAGATGGGACGCGCCGCCGCTTAGCGCGGAGGAGATCGCCGCATTTAAAGACGCGCTGAAACAAAGCGGCATCCGCGCGGAGCATGTCCTGGTGCACGACAGCTACCTCATAAATTTGGGCCATCCGCGCGAGGCAGAGCGCGAGAAGTCCCTAAACGCTTTCGTGGACGAGATCCGCCGCTGCGAGGCGCTCGGGCTTAGGCTTTTGAACTTTCATCCGGGCTCGCATCTAAATGAAATTTCAGCTCAAGTGTGCCTGGATAATATCGCAGGGTCGCTAAATTTCGCCATCGCAAACACCGCAGGCGTCAAACTCGTGCTCGAAAATACCGCCGGCCAGGGCTCCAATCTCGGCTATGATTTCGCTCAGCTTGCTTACGTGATCGACAAAATTTCAAACAAAGATCGCATCGGCGTCTGTATCGATACCTGTCACGCGTTCGCCGCAGGATACGACCTCCGCAGCCCACAGGCCTACGAGCGCACGATGAGCGAGTTTGACCGCGCGATCGGCTATAAATTTTTAAGCGGCATGCACCTAAACGACACGAAAAACGAGCTTGGCGTGCGCAAAGATCGGCACGAGAGCCTCGGGCGCGGCTTTTTGGGGCTCGCGGCATTTGAAAACATCATGAACGACCCGAACATCGACGAGATCCCGCTGATTTTAGAAACGATCGACGATAGCCTCTGGGCGGAGGAGATCGCACTTTTGCGCAGTATGCAAGGACGCCGCAAAGCCTAGTCGGGCGCCTTTTGCGCCACGTAGAATTTATCTCATTTCGCTTCAAAGTGGCGCCAGCGATAAGAGCCTTATGTCGTGCAAATTTAACATCGTGGGATTTATCGCTTAAATTTTAACAAGCAAAAATAATGAGGAACTTCGCGCTAAAAATTCTGCGCCGTAAAAAGTCGCGAAATTCTACGACGAAAACACAGCACCAGAGCAAAAGAGCAAAATTTTTATAGAAAAACGCAGCGTCGCGGCAGAAATGAAAAATTTTACGCTGCGTAATTAAAATTTTCAAGCAAGATTTTTAAAGCGATGCAGCGGTAAATTTTAAAATTCTATCGCTACGATATTTCAAGGCTCAGCGCCAAATTCGAAGCTCTAGGAATTTTAAAATTCTAAATTCCACATCAAAAAATTCGCGCGAAGCTTTATACGCGCGACTGCGTAAATTCCAATCTTGTAATTCTACTTTCGTCCGATCCGTGCAGAGGCGAAGCGCATAAGATTTCATAAATTCTAACTTAAAATTTTGCTGCGTGCCAATCTATGCTTTTAGCACGCATTTGCTTATGACAAATCTGCCTCTTTATTTTAACGCTTTGCTCGCGCCAAAATCTGTGCAGGATCCGTGTAAATTTACGTTAAATTCTGCCGCATATCGCCCGATTAATTTAAAATTTTATCGTCGCTTTAAATTTGCTTGCGTTTTAAATTTAGACGCAGCGGAATTTTAAGCCGCAGCCGACGCGTATTGTATCAGCCGCAGCTCGGCGCGCATCGTACCAGCCGCGGCTCGGCGCGCTATTTTAGCAGCTCATACATATCGCAGGATTTTTGCCAAAGTTCTTTAAACTCGGGTAGATTCATAAAAGGAGAATTTTTATTTTTTCCTAAATCGCAAGCTTTTTTATAATACCGCGCAGCTTTACTTTTATCGTTAGAGTTGTAGTTAAATAGCGCAAAATTATAGCAACTCGCTAGCTCGTCCGCTATGTCGCAACCTTTTTTATCATAAATCGCCGCTTTCATTAAATTTATTTTTACGCCGTCTCCTTTACGGTACATCTCTGCCAACATACCGCATGATAGCGCTGATAGCTTTTGCCCTAGATTGCAAGCTTTGTCATGGTAGATTATAGCCTTTGATATATCTTTTTCGACTCCATCTCCGTCACTATACATTGATCCCAATAGCCCACAATACATAGCGTCTCCCGCATCGCATCTTTTTTCATGATATTCGATGCCTTTTTTAGGATTTTCTTGCATCATTCTGATCGACATTACAAGGCAACCTGGCTCATATCCGCCGTCGCAGGTTTTTTCAAGCAGCTTAAGTGTTTTAGTATTGTCTTCGTATTGTAAAGCGGCTCTAAGGCAAGACTCCATATTGCCGTCATTGCACTCTTTTTCTAGCGTCTCAAGCTCGGACGCTCCTAACGCAAAGCAAGCGGTAAATGCTAACGCAAATAGCGATTTTTTCATTTAGTATCCTTTTTGGGTAAAATTTGGCTAATT
>NZ_CALIMW010000129.1 GCF_938045405.1 uncultured Campylobacter sp.
TCTCGCACTCCATGGACGTAGCGCAAAACGGGCATTATTTCCTCCGCGCGGCAAATGCTAACTATAAACGCGCCGACGGCAAAAATGTCCGCACCGTGCGCGACGTCATCGTCGAGGTCGATAGAGACGGCAACGTCGTGGATGATTTTAGGCTGTATGAAATTCTCGATCCGTACCGCGACATCGTGCTAAAAACTCTCGATCAGGGCGCGGTGTGTCTAAACATCGACGCTAGCAAGGCAGGCCATACCGCAAGCTCGGACGAGCTAGCCGCGATGGATACGAACGAAAAATGGGGCGACATCGTAGGCTCGGGCCCTGGACGTAACTGGGCTCACGTAAATAGCGTGGATTATGATCCGAGCGACGATAGTATCATCATCTCCAGCCGTCACCAAGATGCCGTCATCAAGATCGGCCGCGACAAAAAGATCAAGTGGATAATGGGCGCGCACAAGGGCTGGAAGGATCAGTTTAAGGGCTACTTACTTCAGCCTGTGGATAAAGACGGCAAAAAAATAGTCTGCGAGGACGAGTACTCAAAATGCCCGGGATATGAGAGCGAAACGGGCGGATTTGACTGGCAGTGGACGCAGCACACGGCTTTCCGAATCGATAGCAAGTCTAAAAAAGGGCTCGTCTATTTAACCGTCTTTGATAACGGCGACACCCGCGGTATGGAGCAGCCTGCGATGGCGGGTATGAAATACTCCCGCGCGGTCGTTTATAAAATCGATGAAAAAGCCAAAACGGTCGAGCAGGTCTGGGAGTACGGCAAACAGCGCGGCAGCGAGTGGTACAGCTCGGTTACTTCGCTAGCGCAGTATCAAGACGACCTTGATAGCGTGATGGTTTACTCCGCGGTCGCGGGCATGCAGTTTGACATCGCCAAAGGTCGCCCCGTCGGCGTGCCTAGCCCTCACATCAACGAGTTTGAGTGGGGCGCAAAAGAGCCGTCAATCGAAATCAAAATGACCAACGCGATGGGCTATCAGGCGTTTCCGTTTAGCGTAGAAAAGGCGTTTGAGAAATAAAATTTAAAATTTAGCGGTCGTGTTTCGAGCGCGGCCGCTTTTGTTTTAGATTATGGTCAAATTCTACACATCTACTCGATAGAATTTCATCCGAATTTGCTAAATTTTATCCCTCGGTACGGCAAAATTTAGCCGAAAACATAGCTCTTTATTCTAGATAAAATTTAATCATCGGATTTGCGATTTCGCGCTCTGCTTTTGCTATAATTTCGCTCTGCTAAAATTAATAAGCGTTATTTCGGTATAGACGAGGTAGCGCACGGTTTGGATGAAATTTGCATCCCGCTTGAGGGCGGGGGACGACGGGTATGAGGTTAATGCGCCCAAAGGATATCCGTGCGGCAAGGCGGCGCAGCAAAGGAGAAATAGTGGAAAAATCTAGAAAAAGGAACTCAAAAAGCTCGCGGCGTAGCGGCAGCGAGATCTGTTTGAAAAGAGCCTGTCTATGAATAGGGCGGAGTTTGAGGGGCTATTTAAGTTCTTGGGCTAGAGCTTGGCGCATCGCGACTGCGACGGCACGCATAGGCTCATACTGGATTTTGCGAGCTCGCCGCGTGCCGAATGAGGTGGCGGTTTTGGACTTTTGCGAGCAAAACGGCGGATATTGCGACCGCGAAGTTCTAAACAATGTGCAAAATTGCTTCGAATTTTAAGGGGCTATGTGCAGAAAGACATGGTTTTGCAAGCATCGTTTCAAAAAGGCGGTGCGTAAAATTTAGTAAAATTTTAGCGGCGCGAGGGCTCAAAAGTAGGGCTAAAGCAGCGTTTGCGGTGCGAACTGCCGCCGTGCAATAAGCACAAAGCCCACCGCGCCAAACACGCGGGCCTTTTGTAGAATTAATGCTCTAGTTTTTAAATTTGACGCAAAAGGCGGGCAACTCGCCGTCAAAATGGCAATTAAAGCGTGGTGTGACGGGGCTTGTATGGACTTAAGAGCGGTATTGCTCGCTTAATTTAACGATACAAGACGGCGCGGAGACCTGGAGTTTGCCCCCTTAAATTTTATTGCGGTAGCCATCAGGCGGACAGAGATATGCTATGGACGTTTTCATTGAGCGAGCTTGCCGCAGACGCTTTGCTGTGCGACAAGCAGGTTGATTGCAAGATTAGGAGAACTCGCACGAAGCGCTTTTGCGCGAGAGGACTTTGCTGCGGTGCCGACGTAAATTTTACCCGCGCGGCGTTTAAGTTTAACTCAAAATCTCCCCAACGAAAAATAGCGCCGACATCGCAAACGTGCTGAGCGCGACGACCTTTAGCTGTCCGTCAAAGTCGCGACATTCCCTCACTTTTAAGACGAAAAAGAAATGCCAAATAAGAGGCACGAAGCTAATTACGTAGAGCAGTCTCACGCCCGGTTCGCCGCGTAAAAACGAGTAGCAGAGCATTAGCCCCGCTCCGCCGGCAATTAGCGCGTAGTGGTAGCGCTTAGCCGCACGCAGCCCGATACGAACGGGGATCGTGCGCTTGCCCTTGAGCGCGTCGTTTTGCACGTCGCGCATATTATTTAAATTTAGCACCGCCGCGCTTAGCATCCCGCACGCGCACGCAGGCAGCAGCAGCAGCGCATCGAGCGAACGCGCGTATAAAAAGTACGAGCCCAGCACGCTTAGTAGTCCAAAAAACAAAAACACGAAAACGTCGCCGAGCCCCAGGTATCCGTATGCGCCGGCTCCCACGGTGTAGCGGATCGCCGCGTATATCGACGCGCCGCCCAGCGCCAAAAATAGAGCCACGAGATAAAACCGCTCGCCAAACGCCAAAACGCTTAGCGCGAGGCTGCAAAGCGCCGAAAGCAGCCCCGTAGCGACGATGACGCACTTCATCTGCTCGGCGCTCATCTGCCCAGTTTGGATCGCGCGGCGCGGCCCCAGTCTGCCCTCGTCATCGGTGCCTTTTACCGCGTCGCCGTAGTCGTTAGCATAGTCGCTGAGTACCTGAAACAGAAGCGTCGTAAGCAGCGCCAGCGCGAAAATATCCGCTCTAAACGCGCCCGCACCGTATGCCGCACCGCTACCGAGCAGTACGCCCGAGACGCTAAGAGGTAGCGATCTAAGGCGAGCTGATGCGTAAAGAGCCTTTGCGGTTATCATTTTTTGCCTTTTGTTGATTTTTAGAGCCGAATTTACGGCGAACTCGAGATAAAATTTAGCGGAAAAACGCCAAAAATATTATAAATTTAGACTATTAGTAGAGTAAATTTTATTTAAATTCGCCTTTTTAATATAAATAGCGGTAAAATAGAGCCAAAAATTTTAGGAATTGTGATGAAAAAAGTTCTTACCGTTCAAGATATATCCTGCGTGGGCAAGGTTTCGCTGACCGTCGCCTTGCCGATACTAAGCGCGATGGGGATGAGCACGAGCGTGATCCCTACGGCGGTTTTATCGATGCATACGGGCTTTTCTGGCTACACCTTTTGCGATCTAAGCTCTCAAATACGCGCGATCATGGCGCACTGGAAAGACCGCGGAGTGGTGTTTGACGGCATCTACACGGGCTTTTTGGGCTCGGCGGCACAGATCGAGATTATGGGTGAGCTATTTGCGAGCTTCGGCGGCGCGGGCAAGACCATTTTGGTCGATCCTTGTATGGGCGATAACGGCGTGTTTTATCCGGGCTTTAACGAGGATTTTGCCCGTATGATGGCGCTTCTGTGCGCCAAGGCCGACGTCATCACGCCCAATATCACTGAGGCCTGCGCGATTACAGGCGTGCCGTACCGAGAGGACGCAGATAGGGATTTTATCATGGATCTGCTTGCAAGGCTTCGAGAACTGGGCGCTAGACAGGTTATTTTAAAGGGCATCGGCTACATCGCCGATCAGTGCGGGGTTTTCAGCTACGATGCGCGCACGGGCAGGACGAACGAGTATTTTCACGAGCTGCTGCCGGTTAAATTTAACGGTACCGGCGATATTTTCGCCGCCGTAGCCTTCGGCGCAATAATGCGCGGTAAGTCGCTGGAAACGGCGGTTCGAGTCGCTGCGGACTTCGTCGTCAGCACGATCAAAGAGACGATGAGCGACGAGGAGCGCAAGGACTACGAAGGGGTCGATTTCGAAGCGATAATTCCCGAGCTGGTGAGGAAAATCTAAGTTCTAGACGGATTTGGAACTCGCCGCGCGGACAGAGGATTTGTGGTAGAGCTTTAAAATTTTACCGCAAAAGGAAATTCCTAAATTTTATCTGCGGCGTGAAATTTTAAAATTTTCAAAATTTATGTGTCGTGTGGGGCATGGAATTCTATAGGCGACGTGTAATTTTAGAATTCATGCATTGCACGGGCTTATAATTTTATATCCTGCATAAAATTTTAAAATTTGCACCGACGTAAAGATGCGAAATTTGTCGTTAGCACGGAATTATAAACGCAAGGCTACAGCGAATTTATCTGCTTGCGAGTTTGAGCTGCATTTTGAAATTTCGTACAAAATCTGCTTAAAATTTTATTCCTGCGAGTCGTGCGCCATGCACTTATAAAATAATCTCAAAATTTATGAGCAATTTAGATTAAAATCCGTATCGATGTCGCGCAGTTATGGTTTTTTGGTATAGAATTTACGCGATGGTTTATGGCACGAATTTTATTTGAAATTTCGCTTTAAAAATCTAAAATTTGCGCAGTGAAATTCTATCTGCAGCGGAAAGCTACCGCGTGAAATTTTGCGGCTGCTGCGTTTTGTGATATAGGCAAAATGCGCACCGAGCGTGAAATTTTAAAGCAAATATTGTGAAAAATTCTATTATTTATCGCGTAGCGGTAGAATTTTACTGCGCGAAATCAAGCAGAATTCCGCGCATAAGTCTATAGCCGAAATTTACGCCGTGGCGAATGAGCTTACTCGCACAAAAGGGTGCTAGCGCAAAATTCCATAGCCGAAATTTCCTGGGCAGAGCTTTACTTTGTAAATTTTAAAACTAAATTCCACTTCGAGTATTAAAATTCTAAGTTTACTTAGCGGGTGAGATTTAAGTGATAAATTCCACCCGCTGCGCAAATAGCAAGCGCTTTAAATTTCATTCCACAGGCGCTTTGCTTTGCAAAAATCGCACGAGCGTCTCGTATTCGTCGGGCTGCAACCCCGAGTTTTGTATCATCGTCTCGACCACGCTAGGCCAGACATTGACGTTGAACTCATCGTATCCGTGTAGCGCGTGACAGCTACCGCAGCGCTCCTTGAATAGATTTTCTCCCGCGTCGTAAATTTTAGCCGCATCGTCCGTCACGGCAAGCTTCGCAACGTAGCCGTCGATAGTGACGTTCGCCCATTCGTTATCGTAGTCGTCCTTCACGGTCTTTAGTGTCTTTAGGCTCTTTGCGTTTTGCGCTTGCAAATCCTGCTCCAAAATCCCAAGCCTCGCGTAGCTTACGTTGCTTCCCTCGGGCACGAAGCCCGCGTATCGCACTTGCACGTAGTCCTTGCCGTCCTTTAGCACTTGCAGCTTCGCGCCTACGTGCAGCTTGGCGATCTCCTTGCCGCCCGCTTTGTTTAGAAGCGGGGTTTGAGCCGCGACGAAAAGATCCGTCGCGCCCAAATGGCAAGCTGCCGCGAGTAAAAACGCCGCTAGCGCTTTGGATAAAATTTTACCTCGCTTGGACGCGCAAATTTTATCCGTTTCGCATGAAATTTTCTCCGCGCTAAATGATGAAATTTCACTCGCGCCCGGCGATGAAATTTGACCCCGTTCGCTCGCGTAAATTTTAAAATTTTGTCTCATCGCTAGCTCCTTTTGCCGAATTTCGGCTGTGAAAATACTGCAAGCGGCGGAAGCTCGCCTTCAAATTTCTCGATCTGCACCAGCGCGGTGGCTTGGTTGCCGCACGCAAGCTTCGAGCTGGGCTCGTTGGGCACCAGCACGTTTGCGTTGCCGTGTACGCACATATCGCCGCTATCGCTAAAGAGCGGATCCCACCAGCCGCCTTCTTGCATCCGCACGACGCTTTGCTTTACGTTTTCGGTGACGATGAGCCCTGCAAGCGCGGCGCCGCGATCGTTGAAAACCCTAACTACGTCGCCGTTTTTAAGTCCTCTTGCTTCGGCATCTTTTGGGTGCATCCACACGGGCTCGCGACCGTCAATTTCTTCTAAGCTTCGTAGCCAAGTGTTGTTTAGCTGCCCGTGCAGGCGGTATTTCGGATGCGGGGTTATTAAATTTAGCGGATACTTTTGCGTCTTTTGCGCGTTCCCCAGCCACTCCATCGGCTCCATCCATGTGGGATGCGCAGGGCAGTCGTCCAGCGCCGCTTTAGCGATCTTTTTCGAGACGACCTCGATCCTTCCAGACGGCGTTCCGAGGCGATTTATGATAGGATTTTTTCTAAATTCCTCCATCGCTACGTATTCGTAGGCGTGCTTTGGAATTTCAAATTTCACGAAGCCCTTTTTCCAAAACTCCTCAAATTCCGGCATCTTTATCTTTGATGCGTCCGCTTTTTTCTTCGAAGCGTCGTAAAACTGCCTGATCCACTCCATCTCGCTCTTGCCCTCGCTAAACGCCATATACTCCTTCTCGCCGAACTGCTTTAGAATTTCGCAGTAAATTTTATAGTCGTTTTGCGCCTGCTCGTAAGGCTCGGCAATCTTATGCATAGCGATTATAAATTTATTCGTATGCGATTTGGTTATGTCGTCGCGCTCCTGCTCGGTAGTGGCGGGCAGAACGATGTCTGCCATACGCGCGCTCGCCGTCCAGAAGCACTCTTGGACTATGAAGGTGTCGAGCTTTTCAAACGTGCGCGCGAGCAAATTCGTATCAGGGTGGTGCAGATACGGGTTGCCGCCCGCCCAGTAGGCAAGCTTGATGTCGGGATAGGTTATCTTTTTGCAGTTAAAATCTATCTCCTTGCCCGGATTGTTGATACAATCGACGATGCGCGAGACGGGGATTGCGATGTTGTCGCGGTTTTTCCACTCGCCCTCGCTAGCAGGCACGATACTCATGCTGCCTAAGCCCGGGAAAGCCGAGGAGGTAGTCGCCGCGCCGCTTGAGAGGCTTAGCGCGCTTCCTACTGGAGCTGCGGGGCTAGGGCAGCCGCCGTCGCTGTAATGATAGCCAAAGCCGTATCCGCCGCCCGCAAGCCCGATCTGGCCCACGAAAGCGGCAAGCACCGTCGCCATCCAGTGAAACTGCTCGCCGTGATGAGCGCGCTGCGGACCCCAGCCGCACATTATCATAGTGCGCTTGCTGCCTAAAATTTTAGCTAAGCCTTTGATCTCATCCTCGCTCACGCCGCAAATTTTAGACGCCCACGCCGCATCTTTTTTGAGCCCATCTTCGCTTTCGCCTCTAAGATAGGCTTTAAATTCCTCCGCGCCGTGAGTGTATTTTTTAAGAAATTTCTCATCTGCAAGCCCTTGCGCCATCATCTCATAACATATCGCCATCATCATCGCAACGTCGGTGGTAGGGTTGATCGAAATGTGCTCGGAGCCTAAAAATTTAGCGGTGTTGTTATATACGGGATCGATCGTGATAACTTTTACGCCGCGCTTTTGCATCTGCTCTTTTAGCTTTGCGAAATACAAATAGCTCTCGTGATCGGGCACGGCCCATGCGATCTGATTGGTATTGATCGGATCGGCACCCCAGATAAGCACCACTTCGCTATGCTTTAGGATCGTAGGCCACGCGGTTTGCAAGGCGTTGGCTTCGTCCGTTCCGCTGATGTGCGGGGTTATCGCGCTTATACAGTGGCACGAGTAGTTAAGTTTTCTCGTAGTGTAGCCGCCGATAATATTTAGCATGCGACCGAGCAGGGTTTGTGGGTTATTTACGCTGCCGACGCTGTACCAGCCGTAGCTGCCGCCGTAAATCGAGCTCGCGCCGTGGTCTTTAAGTACGCGCTTTAGCTCGTCCGCTACGAGTTTATACGCCTCATCCCAGCTAATCTCGATCCACTCGTCCTTGCCGCGCATGCTTTTGTCGCTCTGCCAACCTTTTTCTAGATAGCCTTTTCGCACGCATGGTCGCGCGATGCGCGTAGCATCGTATGTGCGCGCCGCAAGCCCCTGAGTAAGGCTGATCGGGAAAAAATCTAGCTCACTCTCGCTTAAAACGCCTTCAAATTTGCCGTTTCGCCTAAGAGCCCTAACCGCGCCGAAATGCGAGGCGGTGATCGGCGCATCCTCGCTATTCATCAGATCGTCGCTGATGACGCTAGTAGCGTTTGCACTCGCCGCACCTGCCGCACTCGCGGCAACGCCTTTTAAAAATTCTCGTCTTTTCATTTTCTCTCCTTTAATGTGAAATGAATGAAAGATTTATGGAATTTTAGCATTAAAAATTGCGAATTTTTCGGCCTTAAAACGAAATTTTAAGTTATAGAGCGAAATTTTATTTTTCTATTTTTAAATAGAGCTAAGATTTTCGCGGCTTATAAAAGCTTAAATTATAAATTAAGTTTTTAAAATAATTTTACTTTAAAAACTAGCTTTTTAAATTTCGCACATCGACTCTTAAAAATTTTAGAATTTTTGAGTATATCAAGAGCTCGTCGGTATTAGGCGCTATAAAATTTCATAGCGCCAGTAAGTCATAGATTGAAAATTAGATATTGATGCGATTGCCGTACGCAGGCTGTAAAACATGGCAATCGTATATTTTTGCGCTTATTTAAAAAAAAGAGGGGGGGGGTATACTTCTGCGGAATTTTAAAAGCAAAGAAAACAATAAAATTTAATGCCATTAAATGATAGTATGCCATTAAATGACAGTATCTGACAACGAAAAGTGAAATAATACGAAAAATTTTAAGGAGGAAGAAATGAAAAAAATCATTTTAGCTTTGGCTTTTTTAAGCTATTTTATGTTTGCCGAAGAGGTAAAAGAGCTTACGGATGAGCAAATAAATACATTGGTAAAGGTCTGCGAAAGCGGTAAAGATTTCACGAATGAAAATGGAACCGTGAAGTATGAGGAAGCCTGCGCTACTCTCGGTATGATATATGAAAATATCCTTGTATTAGGCGATCTCGGTGTAAAGCAAGATTTGGCAAAAGCCTTTAAATTTTATAAAAAAGCGTGCGACGGCGGCTATGCTCGTGGCTGCTTTGGATTAGGAGGGTTTTATTTTGAAGGAAAAGAGGTAACAAAAGATGATAAAAAAGCTCTCGAGTTCTTTAAAAAGGCATGCGATATGGGCGATAAAGAGAGCTGCACTTTGGCGGCTGTTATGGACGGTGATAACGCGAATTTAGCAAAGGCGTCCGAGCAACATAAGAAAGATTGCGATAGCAAGGGCGATATACTCGCTTGCGGGTTATTTGCCTTATTTATGGAGGGAAAGGATAATAAAGAAGCGGCGAAATACTATAAAAAGGCCTGCGAGCTTGGCAAAAATATCTCGGATCCCGCATTGCAAAATAACCCCGCATTTAACGATGGAATAAAGCAATTTTGCAGCAGACCTGCTGAGCTTGAAGCGCAAAATTTAAGAGCTGTGCAGGACGTAATTGAAGCGAAAATCGCCGAAGAGTATAGAATATCTTGCGATTCTGAAGGGAACTGGGTATCTTGCGCGATATACGCCTCTAATATAGAGAGCGACGATCAAAGAGCGGCGATGAGATACTACGACAAGGCGTGCAAATTGGGCAAAAAAATCATAAGTATCGATTCCAACAAGATACTGCAAAAATCTTGCGAAAAAGCTGCCCGCTGAGGTGATTTTAAATTTATATGAGGAGTTGTAATGAAAAAGATAATTTTAACTTTAGTGCTGTTAGGCTATGCAGCGTTCGGCGGTTTGGGAACTAAAATAGATGAAATCATCTGCGAAGCAGGACACGCCGACTCCTGCGCCTCCTCCGCCGCATCATATCTGGAAGAAGCCGAGCGATCAGATAATCTGACGCCCGAGATTAGTCTAGGCAAGGCTGCAGAATTCCTCGGCAAAGCTTGCGCAGGCAAGCATAAAGAGAGTTGCTTGCAGCTTGGCATGATGTATCAAGAGGGAAAGGGCGCCAAACAAGATATGGCGCAAGCTGTACAGCTTTATAAAAAGAGCTGCGATGGCATAGGCGGAGAATGGGAGGCTTGCGGATTGTATGCAGAGTATCAAATCGGCATAGAAGAAATGCAGGAGGCGGCACTCTATTACGAAAAAGCCTGCAGACTCGGCGACTGGGCGCGTCTTGGTACGACGGACGAAAAAGTAGGAGATATCGTAAATCATTTATGTGAAGCGTCCGAATCACTAAAATCGTTCCGACCTAAAGAGTCTGCGGCGCAAAGACTTCTACGCGATGCCGCACGACCTTAATTATGTGGCAAAGCTATAAGACGAGTGCTTTGCTAGGCGTAATTTTCACAATATATCACTCATCACCGCTTGCATAATCGTGAGTATTTTGAAATTTAACGGCATAAATTTAAAGCCGTTTGATTAACTTCTGCGAAGCATTTAGTGAGATTATGGAATTTTAAAATTTAAATTAAGAAGGACGGCATAGTCGTGAAATTTAAATATGAGCGTCGGGCGCAAAATAGCCGCGGAGTGGATCGGCTAGCTCCGCTAAAAGCGCTATATAAAGGGTAAATTTAAAACGGAGCTTTGCCGAATTAAATTTACCCGATTTGCCTCTCTATGAAATTTATTCGCCCAGGAAGTATTTCAGATCCGCCTGCGCGTCGCCGCTGATTAGGCGAAGGCCGAAATTTTGCACCAAAAAGCCCAAAATTTCGTCGTTGAAAAACTCAGGCACCGTAGGTCCCACGTTGATATTCTTAACGCCCAGGCTAAGCAGCGCAAGCAGGATGATGACCGCCTTTTGCTCCATCCACATCAGCACGATCGAGACCGGCAGGTCGTTTACCGCGATGCCCGTAGCCTCGCTAAGCGCCAGGGCGATCTTGACCGCGCCATTGCTGTCGTTGCACTGACCTAGATCGATATAGCGCGGAAGCTCGGTGCCGGGCACGGTTCCAAAATCCACGTCGTTGAAGCGGAATTTGCCGCAGCTAGAGGTCAAAATCACGCAGTCCTTCGGCAGGCTAAGCGCTAGCTCGCGGTAATACTCGCGTCCTTTGCCCGGCGCGTCGCAGCCCGCGATGACGAAAAAGCGGCGGATTTTGCCAGATTTGATCGCGTCTAAAATTTGCGGCGCAAGGCTCAAAATCGTCTTGTAGTGTCCGCCCGTCACCAAGCTCTCGTCGCTGTCCATGCTCACGTCGCCGCACGCAAGCGCGCACTCGATGAGCGGCGTAAAATCGTCGTTTTGGATATGTTTGATGCCGTCGGTGCCCGCGATAGAGTAGCCAAACAGCCTGTCTGCGTAGCTACAGGATGAGCGAAGCGGCACGATGCAGTTCGTGGTCATCAAAATCGCGCCTTTAAATTCGTTAAAAAGCTTGGTCTGATCGAACCATGCCTTGCCGACGTTGCCTTTTAGATGCGGATACTTGCGAAGCTCCGGATAGCCATGCGCAGGAAGCATCTCGGAGTGGGTGTAAATATTGATGCCCTTGCCCTCGGTCGCTTTTAGCAGCGCCTCAAGAGCGTGCAGGTTGTGGCCGCTAACCAAAATCGCCTTGCCCTCGACTTTGTTTTGGCTAACTTTAACAGGGGTCGGTACGCCGAATTTTGCAGTATGCGCCTCGCTTAAAATATCCATCATCTGCACGCCCGCGCTTCCGACGGCCATTAGCTGCGCGATATGCTCGTCAAAGTTGAAATTTGAGTTCGTCAGCGTGAAATACAGCGTGTCCGCCATAACGGTATCGACCGCGCTAGTATCGGCGCCGAGCTCATGCGCGTGGTGGCGGTAGGCGCTAAGCCCCTTAAGCCCGAAGGTCATCGTATCTTGCAGCCGCGCGAGCGTAGAGCCCTTGCCGCAGGTGCCTTTGCTTTGGCCTTTCGCGCCGCAGCCCTCGGGCGCGCTCATTTGGCACTGATGACAGAACATCTCTAGATTGTCGCTCATAGAAATCCTTTATAAAAAATTTAATTGGTAATTTTAAGATTTTATTTAGGCAAAAAAATTGATTATAATCAAGAAATGGCTAAATTTTATCAAATTTATTTACAAAATGAGAATTTTAAATTTTATAAATTGCTTCAATTCCACTCGTAGCAGCAATACGACTACTTAAATTTAGATATAATGCACGGAATTTCAAAAAACGGATAAGTAATGAAAGAGGAGTTAAAATGGTTAGCGAGCAAGGTTTCTAAATTATATAAAAGCGGTAGTCCAAAAACGTTATGAAAATTCTACATGCGAGTGATCTACATTTCGATAAAGCTAAATTTGATCGAATTTTAAGCTTA
Organism: uncultured Campylobacter sp.; assembly: GCF_938045405.1. GTDB lineage: Bacteria > Campylobacterota > Campylobacteria > Campylobacterales > Campylobacteraceae > Campylobacter_B. The sequence goes on from NZ_CALIMW010000129.1 coordinate 12,307, forward strand.
GAATTTGACATTTGTTGCATAAGCGGCGATCTGATAGACACAAACCAAAAAGATATCGTAGGACAAAAAGCGTGGGTGAAGCGGTGGTTAGAAAATTTTAAAAAGCCTATCTTTGTATGTAGCGGAAATCATGACGTGAGTGAGTCTGGCGACGTTTCTTGGATACGAGCGTCTAATATTTATGCGGATGGCGATATTAAGACGCTTGAGGGTATTAAATTTGGCTGCGCCCCTTATCTCTGCGCGGATATTTTGGATTTTGCAGAGTGCGACGTGCTACTTACGCATATTCCGCCCGCACATACGCAAACGTCCATAGAGCGCGGCAGAGATTTTGGTGATAAAGAGCTTTTTCGAGTGCTAAAGCACGGACTTTTAAAAGCAAAAATAATCTTTTGCGGACACGTGCATAATCCGCTTTTAGATATTGATAAAATCGGCGATTGCACGATTTATAATTCAAGTCTGAAGCTTAATATTTTAGAAATTTGAGTTAAATTTATAAAATTTTAGTAGCTGAATTCTATAAAATATAATTTAGCGCGATAAATTAATTGTATTTCGCGGCTCTACTCGCATATCGGCAGCACGTCTTTTGTCCACAGCCAAGCAAGCAAATTTAGCTTTTTGTCATAATTTCTTTCAATAATCTAAAATCACTTTCACTAAATCCGTAAATTTCTACTTCACATTCTTTTTCTGCGCCTAAATTTTGTTTGAAAAAGCGTTTATATTCGCTGATCACCTCACGCTTATCTAGCCCACCCGCTCCGCATCCCATCAGAGGCAGAGCTATTTTTATATGCTTGCTTTGATCTTGCAAGATTATTTCTTGCAAATTATTTAAAATTTGCGCTATAATAGCTAAGCTCGGCTTTTTAGACTTTGATCTATCAGCGTAATTTATAATGGCTGCATGCAATACGAATGGAAAGTTTGCGTGATTTGAGGCGGTTTTGACGACATCACCTTGCCTTATCTCTCTTATTTTTAGTTGTTCTTGCATGTATTTTTCTAGCGCCTCACCGCAATGCCTCTTAAAAGCCATAGACACACCGCTTGCCAAGCAGCATCGCCGTATTTGAAGGATTTATCAGATAATCCGCTTGTGCGTCCAATAAATCGCCAAATTTTATCTTTATTTCATATGAAATTTTCATTTTATCTCTTCTAAATACCTTTCTATCTCATCTTTTATCGTATCGGCTAACTCCTTTGGTTCTAGCACTTTGATAAACGGAATGAAGTAGTAAATAAGCGGCTTTATCTCCATTAAATTAGTAAATTCTATATAGATTACGACCGAGCCATCGGCATCAAGTCCTGTTATGCTTTGCTTAGCGTAGGGTTTTCTCTCGAAATATTTCTTTATCTGCGGAGCTAAAAGCGCTCTAGCGGTATTTGGCTTATCTAGCGTTGCCCAGGCGGAGTTTATATTTTTAATCCTCTCCTCTATTTTGGCGTCTAATTTAAATTTCTCCTCAAGAATTCTAATATTTGTGATGCTTTTTAAGTGGAATTTCTTAAAGGTATCGTTTTTATTCGTATCTAAAAATAGCAAATACCAAAATCCGTCAAACATCGCTAGTTTTAGCGGCTTTATCTTAAATTTAAAACCGGCGTATTCGCACTGCACCAAGCTTCTCTCTTTGATAGCGTTTTCAAGCAGTTCGAAATTTATAAAGTCATCTTCACTTAATTTTTCGCTGCTTATATTTGTTAAAATCGGATGATTTAGCCGGTTTGTGATCTGTTCTAGCAAAACGTGAGCCTTTGAGTAAAAATTTGCGCCCATCGTTTTTGAGATATTATCGAGGATATTTATGACGGTGCGCTCTTCCTGATCTAAGCCATCTTTGATTTTAGTTTTATCTATGCTCCACATCCTGCCGTTTCTTACAGCTCCATTTTTCGCTAGCACCTCGTAAAGGTCTCTTTGGATAGTTTTGGTACAAACTCCAAATTTTTCCGCGAGCTCGGAGATGGAATGGGGTTTTCTGCTAATTAAGGTGGCTATTTCGTTTATGCGTTCGTATTTGCCACTACCGGATTGCGAGATTATTTTTTGCGGTTTTTGCATCTAGGCTCCTTTTATATTATTTTATCTAAAAATAAAGGGATAATATCAGCTAAGGATTGCTCTTAATCCTTCAAGTCCGCCTGCCTTTATCGCCATACCTCTATACGCGCTTACGTGAGTATCTAGCGGGTTTATGCGGATTAGATAAGAACGCTTAAATCTTTTTGCCATCCTTTCTCCGTAAATCCTGATCGTAGGCACCGCAAGACCTGCTCCGATCTCAATTATGGCTATTTTGGAGTTCATATTGTGACTAAGCCACGTATCATACTTTTTGCGCTGCGCCCAAGCTCTTTTGTGATTAAATTCGTGATCATAAAACATAAGGATATTTGGGCGGCTCACGCATCCGCATTCAGGACAAACGGGCATCTTTGTAACGATAAATCTATCCTCATCCACTTCGACATTATTTTCGTCCATATTCCATATATTTCCGTCATCGCTATGAATACACTGCGCGTGATGTATGGAGCCATGGATCTCGTAAATTTTATCCTTGTCAAAGCCGGCTTTTTCAAAATGCCCGTCTACGTTTGAAGTGTAGATAAAATAGTTTTCGCCTTTTGCTTCGCAAAGATTTTTTAGTAGGGTAAAACCCTCGTGAGGCTGGGTTGCGTTATAGAGCTTTAGCCTGTGTCCGTAAAACGCCCAAGCTAGCTCAGGGCTGCTAAAAAACCACTGCGGATTTGCCATCTCGGTAAAGCTTAAATTTTTATCCTTTAAAGGCGGGTAGGCTTTCCAAAATCCAAGATCGCCTCTAAAATCAGGCAGTCCGCTATCTACGCCCATGCCTGCTCCTGCGGTTATGATGACGGCATCGGCGTTTTCGACGATCTCTTTTGCGCGAAGGATTGTTGATTGCATGATGGCTTCCATTTTAGTACATTTAAAATTTATATCACTTTTTGTTGCTTTAGATGGTTTATTTCATCTGTCATATCTTCAAATTTGATTACCATCTGTACCATTTCATCTGCAAATTTTTCTGCCGAATAGTCATCGAGAATCATAGCTTTTACGAAATCACCTTTACCGATACTTAAATATCGACCCGTAGCCCACCACTTGTTATATCCTTCAGGGTTATATTTGGCGATATGCTGTTTTAGGGCGCTAATGTTTTCTTCTTCTATAACCCATCTAAACCCAGCCCATGCTCCTATAAAATTCAGTTCTTGAAACTCTATACCGAAAAACATATCATCGTTGCTCTTCGTTTCCAACTCTTTTTGTAAATTTTAATAGGTTTAAAATATCTTTTCTTGAAATCCGCCTGCTCTACTCTTATCTCGTTGATATCCCAATCTCCTTTTAATTTATCCAGTATAATCCCTCTCGCCTTTAACAAAAAGCTAACCAAGGCTTTTATCCTGGCTTTTTCAAAAGCATTTTCTACTATTTCACAAACCATTTTATAGTTTTCTTTTTCTAAAATTATCTTACTAATTTCATTTGCATCCATCTGCACTCCTTTATATTTTCCATAAATTTTTTCGATGACATTTTTGTATTGCGATATCACAGCGGACAAATTGGTTAAATTTCCCGTTTCTTCAAGGCATAGATCAAGCCACGCAGTTATCTCTTTATCGTATGAAATCGCCTTAAATTTAGCGATTTCATCGCCCTTTTCGTTTGAAATTCTGCCGTCTTTGATTTTTAGTCCGTCTAGGCTATAGCCGGTAGGCTCGCGCCCTTGCGGTGATAAAAACAGCACGTAAATTTCAGCTTCATTGCCGTTTTCTTGTTGGATAGTTTTTATATATCTTTTAATCTGAGCCTCTTGATCGCCGGCATAAATTTTATTTTCTAAAATAATATGCTTCGTGCCGTCAGTTATGTAGATATCGATATTCTCGTATTCTTTATAGACTTTTGCGATTTGCGAATTTAGCCCAAAATCCTCTAGCCCGCATGCTTTTATAAAAAGCTCCAAAAATAACTCTTTTTGATAATGCGGCGAGTTCGGATCGAGTAGCTAGCAGATAAAGCGCGAGTGCAACCGCACTTCGTCGCTAGCGTCAAAAAGCGCCAAAAATAGATTGTAGTCATTATTGCCGCGCAGCTTTTTCACTTCTAGCTTATCGCTTAAGACTTTGATTTGCTTTAGCATAGATTCAAATTTCTCTATATCCATATCTCCTCCTTTAAAATTTTAAAGCATTATAGCAGACAAACTAGGCATTTTTTGTCTTAGTGCACAGCCTCATAAAGTTTTTCTAAAATTTTAACCATTGCTAGCGTATCGAGCTTACAATATTCTAGCAGAGCCTGCTTATAAGCTTCGCGCTCTGTTTCTTTCATAAAAGTCATAGCGGCGTATGCTTGCATAGCTTCGCATCCGTGATGGATTAAATTTAAATCCTTATACGCCAATTCTAATTCGGGCACGAGTGCGGGCAGGACGTATTTTATGGAGTAGCTACCTTTCATTTTCGGATGGTAGTAGCTTTTGCTTGCAAAGGGTGCCATGATGTCTTTTATATTGTCGTGGATAGCCATAAGCTCGTTTGAGATTTGCGGATAAGCTTCCGCCATGCGTCTTATCACTCCTTTTTCAAAGCTCATATTATAGGCTAGCACGCAGGCATCCTGCGAGATAAATTTGATTAAATTTAGCGCTAATTCGTATCTAGGATCGGCCCCCGGTTCTGCTAAAAACTCGAAATGCTGTAAATTTCCCTTGCCGTCGTCTTTGTGGATTGAAAACTGAAAAGGTATCTGCTCGTAAGGCCTAAGCCCGATAAATTGCGGCACCGCCTGCTGAAAGGTCTCAAAGTCGAGGTGATAGAGCGGGTAGCGGAGCGTATCCAAAAACTCTTTTATTGCATCTTTGTCTATGATCTGTTCTTGCGAGATTTCTGATTTTATTTGGATCTGCTGTGAGGCGTTAAATTTACTTAGATCTTTTATATCGTTAAATTTAACCACGCCGCTTTTATAAAGCTCAAATTTCTTATCGCTTCTTAGGCGAGATATGTCAAAGATACTATACTCCGGTATGCCTCATTGCTCGCGCCAGCAGTACTCCCAAGCGTCGCAAAGATATGGGTTTGAGCAATGAACGCCTATATCAATGCTTGGCTCATTATTTTGGCTTAAAATCTCATCAAATTTATTTAAAATTTTAGGAATATCTCGCTGCTTTTGCTTCACTTGCTCGGTTATGTCCTGCACGCAAAATAGCTTTTCAAGCTCTAGCGTTTCGTCTCTTGTGTAGGTGCTATCGATGTGGATTATATTTACGCGGCTCACCTCGTGGCCAAGCGAGCTAATGACGTAATACTGAATGGCCGCATCGTCGATATATACGTCTTTTACGGAAGTCGAACTCTTTACTTCGTTGATGATAAGCCCATCCACGCCTATGCGAAGGATATCAACCATCACAAGGATGCCGTCAAAGCAAAAAGTGGCCTCGTAGATCACCTTTGTGCCGCGCTTGATAAGCTCTTTTGTTTTTGCTATTTGTGCGTCAAAATCGCCGCTAAATTCTATCCTTTCTCCACTGCTAAATAGCTCACAGGCTAGCCCGCCTACTGATGTTCTGGTATCAAATACCGCCTGTGCATTCTCACACAGAGCTTGCAAAACTTCAGGCTTTTTCTTTTTAAGCCACAAGCTCTTTTCACACTGAAGACCACGGATATAGAGGGATTTAGAGAGGGTCATTTATATGCCTTTTGCGATTTTGTATGCTTTATCTATTATGGATTGTAGTGGGTCCTGCTCTGGTAGATTTGGATCAAATACCTCTCCTATTCGCCCCTCATCTATCATCCAGCAATATTTATCATCATCGGTTTTTATAAAGCTAATTTTGTTGTCGCCTATTGAAGCATAAGGATTTTCACCATAGGACTTTGCCCATTTATAACCCAATTTTTCATTGGATAAATTTGGGAATTGCCTTTGTAACATTATAAATAAAGAGAAAGCGTAATATTCTACGTGATAGCTATTTGTAAATTTTCCTCTTAAAACCCTAATCGTGTAGTCATATGCCAATATCCAAAAGTTACTGCATTCTTTTAAAATTTCAGGATACTTTATAAAATAATACCCCCAGTACTTGTTATCATCAAACTCCTCTATGATATCTTGCAAGCCTCTGTGGTCATCCAGTAAATTTTTTAGAAATCTCCTTTTTTCTTTATCATAAAATACGTCTCGCCAGTTGTCGTCTTTGCTACGAGGGTTATTGTTAAAATTACAAAATGTAAAGTAGCCGCTATTACCGTGCTCGGGCAAATAATCGCCTTTCGTCAGTAGTGCCCTTTGAAATAAAAAGTTTTCCCTATCCTCTTTAAAAATCTCATCAAATTTCTTATAGTATCTTTCAAATTCTTTTATATCATCTTTTGCAAAATCTATAAGAAATGTCAAATTTGAGCCAAGATACCAATGCTTTTCAGTTTCATTAATGGCGGCGATCCACCTTTCATCGCTTTGTATTAGCTTTAGCTTCTTTTTCTCTTGCCATTTGTAAAATTCGATCGTCTTAAAGCTTTCCGGTTGTTTGTCGTCAAAACTTTCTAGCAGCTCAAAAATATCTTTATTCTTACATTTTTCGCAAATTTCGTTGATAAATTCAAAAACTTGCCTTAGTTTTAAAATACTGTCAATATTGAAATCTTTTGCAATATTTGTGGTTATTCTTTCGTACTTTTTATAAAACTCTCCGCCAATTCCTCTTGCTCCAAATTTTATCAAAAACATAGATAGCGCAAAAAATTTAGCCCTTGTTTCATAAGTAATATCTTTGCTGGTATCGGTAAAATTTTTAAGTGGCTCATCATTTGCAACTTCACACAACTCATCTAAAATTTTTATTACATTATTTACATTATTTACATTATTTTTATTACTGCTAAAAAAGTCTAATGTGTCTAGTGTATCAAACTCATCAAAATTAAAATCTTTTGCCTCTTTTGTATCTTTTATACTAAGAATAGTAAAATTCGAAGCTACACGGTTAAAAAATGCCATATAGCGCTTATCAACATTACTTAAACCTATCTCATCTTTATCGCCGCTATTTAAATTCCAAAATAAATCAAGCCACTGATTATCTAGCTTTGTTTTTATATCTTGGGATAGTTCTTTCTCAAATTCCGCCTTAAAATTTTCAAATTCGCTTAAAGGCTTTCCTCTCGCATTCATCTTTATGTATAGATCATCTGTTAGCCCAAAATCTTTAAGTTCGAGAAAACTAAATTTTATATTTTCAAGCTTATCGTAAAATTTAGCGTCTTTAAATTTATGATGTATCTCATCTATCATCACAAGCATAGATTTTACGGTCGGGTCATTTTCCCAAAACGGCATAAACCAGTTACTATCTTTTATATATGTAGAAATTTTTTCTTTGCTAAAGTCAATATCATAGTCTACTAGCTTTTCGCAAAATTCCCTAGAGCTACTTCTGGTTTCGTATGTAAACCTTCTTAAATATTCGCACTCTTTATCTTCCTTTTTTGCAAAGTATAAGTGCAACAAAAAAAGAGTAGTGAGGCGCTGTTGGCCATCGATCGGTATAAATTTATCATCCTCTATGCTGCCATAAATAAAATCTAGAAATAAACTCTCGTCACTTTTAAGCCTATTCAAAATTTCATCCAAAAATTTGTTTCTGATATCAGCCGCTTTATTGTCCATCCTTCCCTGCGCATAATCTCTTTGGATGATAGGTATTGAAATTTTTAACTTCCGTGCGGTTGGCATGTAAACCTTTGAAACTGCTTTAGTCAAAATATCTTTAAATCCGGTACTATTTTCCATTTTTTTTCTCCCAGAAATTCTTTTAGAGTGTTGATTATTGAGTTTTTATAATCGCCTTGGTCTTGTTCGCTCCAAAAATATATGTTAGACGGATCGTCGCTGTAATATTTTAAAAATACATTTTTTGTGCATATTGGTATAAATTCGCCGTTTTTATCCATTTCTATGATCTTTGCGCGTTTCTCGATAAACGGACCATTGCTTAAAGAGCTATTATTTTCTGTCGATAACAAGGCTAAATTTTCTATCCCGTGCATATTTACCATATTGCCAAATTTATTTAAAATTTCTATTTGAAGCGTATTAAAGTTATCGCTTTTATCGTCTTTTATAAAATCGCTAATTTTATTCTTAAGCTCTTTATCGTTAGAATTATCTTCGTCATTAATATATTTATTTACATTAGTAAGCCATTCATTCTGAGCCTTTTTATCCTTCAATCCTTTATTATTTTGGGCATGTATATGCTCTAAACTCCATTTTTTACCATTATATTCGTTGAATGAAAATCTAGTGTAGGAACCTTTGCTATTTAAAATAGTAGCAATGTTAAAAAGCAGTAATATATTTTCTAATGGCTTTCTATCATCAATATAATTTAGCTCATCAATATTATCTATTTTAACCTTCTCTTTTATTTTATCCATTAAAAAATATTTAAAATCACTTTTTGTCTTATCTTTTGTTTCTTTATATATGCCTTCAATACTTAATATATTGGATGCCACCAGAAATCCTATTAAATGATAATATTGAGTATCTTTAAACCAAAATTTAAATGTCAAAAATATCTTTTTTATATCAGTCCATAAATAAGATAATTTATCTTCATCTTTTGCCTTATTTGCAAAATACCTATATATCACGTATCGATCTAGCTCTGAGTTTTTTACTCCAGATAAAATTTCAAATAATAGCTCTATTCTGGTCGGATAGTCGTTTTTTGTTAAAAATTTAAAAAACTCATCATCTTGCAGGGCGTATTCTATTTCATCCCACTCTTTAGATATCTCTATTTGTTTGGTGATAACTTCGTTTTTACTCCACCCCTTTGGAAAATTTCTAACATTTAAAAATAACGCTTTAATAAGCTCTGCATTTGTAAGTGGAATTTTACCACTGTTTAGCCTAGTAAATATTTTAACTTCATCTTCATCCTTTTCAACTTCGTACCATATAAATTCTATATGCTTTTCATTTTCCGAATTCGTAAAAATTTCGAGTATCTTTCTTTTTGTGGTTTGATTTTTGCTTATTTTATCTTTAAGCCATTTATCTATTGTCTTATAAGCTTGATACATATAGAAATAGTCTATATTCTTATCACTATCCTCTTGCGTTTCTGCGATGTTTTCTAAAAACTTTTGACTGTCTCTCCTTGTTTCGTAGCTAATTGTATAAATTTCATTTATGCCGTTTTCCTCCTCTAAAAGATTTTTTAGATATTTTAAAATAATAAAAATCGTAGTAAGCCTTTGCTGGCCATCTATGATGTTGTATTGATTGGCACTAACTTTTTTAACGACCAATGGCTGTAAACAATAAAATTTTCCACTACTGCCATCTTGAATAAATTCAAGCAAATCATCTAGCAGATCGGTAACGTTTATTTCGTCCCAACGATAACCCCTTTGATATGAGGGCACTATGAAATTTGCTTTTTCATCTATTATTTTTCTAACTGATTTTTGAGATAGCATATTTTCTCCTTTTTTAACAAAATATAATTATAATATAAATATGGTAGAATATAGGCACGAGCGAGCTAAAACCCTATCCTTTTTACTTTCTTTTCATTTTTTAAAGTCACTTCCCGTTCTAATCTCTCATAAAAATCATCGCTGTTTTTAACCCTTTTAAATTTAGCCTGTCTTCGCACGCTCGCAAAATCTCCTGGCGCCAAAAAGCTTAAATCCGAAATTCTTGCAGCTACGTTTTCGTCAAATTTTATCCTTAATGATGCGCACTCCTTTTTGAATAAATTTAACGCTTGATTTGGTAATAAATATCCAAACTCAAGCTTTAAATCAAATCTTCTAAGACTTGCTTTATCGAGATTATCGATCAAATTCGTCGTAGCGATAAAGATGCCGCTAAAGCTCTCCATCTGCACTAGCATTTCATTTACTTGAGTTACCTCCCAGCTTCTAGCAGCTAGGCTTCTATCTTGTAAAAAGCTATCGACTTCATCAAATACGAGCACTGCTTTTTTGCTACCAGCCTCTTTAAAAGCCTCGGCTATATTTTTCTCGGTTCCGCCGACCCACATAGATAAAAGCTCGCTTCCTTTTTTGATGATTATTGGCTTTCTTAGACTTTTGGCGATAAATTTAGCATAGGCGCTCTTCCCAGTTCCTGGAACTCCGTAAAGGCAAATCCTAGCGCTTTTGCTCTCTTTTATGCCCTGCATTAGCTCGTTTAGGTCGCAGCTTGAGTTTACGAAATTTGGATCATAGCTGCTAGGCAGATCATCTTTTAATCTCTCTTTTTTCTTGTCCTTTTCTAGCGCGCCGTAGCCTTGTGCTTTTAAAGTATTGCTTATCACGCGCTCAAAAGCCTTGTTTTTATCTCTTAGACTTAAACTTGAAACGACTAAGCTTGCGTTGCTAACGATTGCGGGCGCAATAAATTTATTTTTTGCAAGTTTATTGATTAGCTTATTATCTATCAAATTTACGCTATATTCTTTGATGATCCTCGCTCTTACGTTTTTATTAGGCACTCCAAGCTTTATGGCTAGATTAAAACGTCTAATGACGGCCTCGTCCATGCTATAAATATTATTCGTAATCCAAATAGTAGGTACTTCATTGGTTTCAAGAGCTCTATTTATAAAGGCTTTGCCATATTGCCTTTTCTCATCGTTATTTATGTTAAATACATCCTCAGCCTCATCATACATCAGCAAATTTGAACCTGCTTGCAAGATATTTTGCGCGAGGCAATAAGATTTTATTCTTTGGGCTTCATTATCGTATCCGCTTTCGTCTCCATAAGCAACCTCATAGAGCTTTAAATTTAATTCTTTTGCTAAAACCTTGCTAAGCTCGGTCTTGCCTGTACCTGCAGGGCCGTATAAAAGTACGTTTACGCCTTTTTGTCTTTTGCGGATAGCATTTTTTAAAAAAGAGATTAAAATTTGCGCATCATCTTTAATATGAGCATAATTTTTAAGAGTTAAATTTGTATTGCTACAAGGTTTTATGGTGCTTGCGAAAATTTCGTCTATGCTTTCGCATTTAACAAATAAAGCGCCTATGAAGTCGTTATTTATCACGTCAATTTTTGATCTTAAATTGCGTCCGTAGATATCTAATTTTATAAGTGAAGTTTTAGCAAAAATTCCATCTTTTTTAAAAGCTTTTTGCACGTCAATAAAGCTTAAATTTAATATCTGCGATATGGCTTTTGCAGCCTGCCTATCGTTTAAATTTTCTGTCAGCTCACAAGCGTCCGAAACGATTTCGTAATTAAACATAATCGCGACGAACCTCAAAATAGCCTTTTCGGTATTGTTTAAACCTAAATTTGCTTGAAGCAAATTTAAATTATATTCGAGCTCTTTTAACTCGCATGAAATTTTACTTTTCTCAAGAACAGCAAGTTTATCTTTTAGGGTTTTAATATCTTGCTGGGTTGGCTCGTCCGAATTAATCTCTAAAAATTCCAAAAGGTTGCCATATTTGGATTTTAGAAATTCTCTTTGTCCTCCAGCACAAAATATCGCTCTGAGTATCCAAAGACTGGCAAGGTCATATATCTCGCTATCTACGAATAAATTTCTGTTTTTCATTAGTGCCTCCTTGTTTATTTGGAGGTATTTTACTATGTAAAGAGGACGGATTTATGTCCACATTAATGTAAATATATGCTTTGTATGTGAATTTTATATCATTTTTGCAACACAAACGAGTTTTTAATACAGCTTGCGTTTTAGATAATTTATTTTTAGCAGAATGTCATAGATAAAAAGCATTTTACTCTGGGACTTTATATTTTACTAATTAAGGATTAAGGAATTTAGGTGGCTCCGGATGCTGGATTCGAACCAGCGACCAAGCGGTTAACAGCCGCCTACTCTACCGCTGAGCTAATCCGGAACGCGTAGAATGGATGGTGCGGATGAAAGGACTTGAACCTTCATGCCGTGAGGCGCCAGATCCTAAGTCTGGTGTGTCTGCCAATTTCACCACATCCGCAAAAAAGAAAGCGCATATTAGCCAAAAAGCTCTTAATATGAGCTTAATATGGTACGCCCAAGAGGATTCGAACCTCTGGCCTACGGCTTAGAAGGCCGTTGCTCTATCCAACTGAGCTATGAGCGCAAAATATCAAATCAGTGGTACGCTCGAAAGGAGTCGAACCTTCAACCTACAGATCCGAAGTCTGTTGCTCTATCCAATTGAGCTACGAGCGCATAAAGTGGGGTGAGTTGTGGGAATCGAACCCACGACCCTCAGGACCACAATCTGATGCTCTAACCTACTGAGCTAAACTCACCACAATGGTCGGAGCGAAAGGATTCGAACCTTCGACCCTCTGGTCCCAAACCAGATGCGCTACCAGCCTGCGCTACGCTCCGTAGATTTTCGTGGATTGAATGAAAAGCGTATTATATATATTTTTTCTTAAATTCCGCTTTTTGCGGCTTTAAATTTAATGAAATTTAGCAAGTCGCATCTGTTTTTCTAAATTTTTCAATAAAATTTGCATCAGCGCTAGCCCCTTCGTACGGTGCGAAATTTTAAATTTCACCTCAGCGGGCAGCTCTCCGATTGTGCGGTCAAATCCACGCGGAATAAACATAAAATCGTATCCGAAGCCGTTGTGACCGCGCTCTTCGCAGATCGCCGTGCCGTACATAAAGCCGTGCGTACAAAACTCGCCCAGAGCGCATTTTAGCGCGATCGCCGCCGTATAATGCGCGGGCGACGAATCTAAGCTTAAAGCCCTCAGCTTTCTTGCTAATTTCTCGCGATTGCTCGCATCCGTTGCACCCTCTCCACTAAAGCGTGCCGAAAATATCCCCGGAGCCCCACCTAGCGCGTCCACGCAGATGCCGCTATCGTCGCTTAACACAAAAAATTCGCTCTGTAAATTTTTACTTTTTAGCGCCTCATGCACTGCGCGAACTTTGATAAGCGCGTTTTGTTTGAAGCTTGCGCCGCACTCGTCGATCTCAAAAGGATCCAGCACCTCGCCAAGCGCGTAAATTTCATATTCTGCGAAGAATTCTTTTATCTCTTTTACTTTATCCGCGTTGCTCGTCGCAAGTAAAATTTTCATCCGCTCTCCTTAAATTTAATGCGCCATTTTACCCAAAATCAAAGAATTCATTACGATTTTTGGCTATAATCGGCACAAATTTCATATTATTTGAGGTCTAAGATTATGCTAAAAAGCGTCCTTCCGCTTAGTTTTATCATCGCTACGAGGTTTTTTGGATTATTTATTTTGCTACCCGTGCTTAGCCTGTATGCATTGAGCTTACACGGCGCAAACGAAAGCCTAGTGGGGCTACTTTTTGGAATTTATGCGATTATGCAAGTGATTTTGCAAACGCCATTTGGAGTGTTAAGCGATAAGATCGGACGTAAAAAAACCCTTGCGATAGGACTGGCGCTTTTTATCGTGGGCGCTTGCGTTTGCGCGGCGAGCGATAGCATTTATACGATGATTTTTGGGCGTTTTTTGCAAGGCTGCGGTGCTGTAGGAGCCGTAGCTACCGCACTAATTAGCGATTTTACGCGGGAGGAAGAGCGCGGCAAGGCGATGGCGGTAATGGGCGCGATGATAGGCGTGAGCTTTGGTGTCGCAATGATTTTAAGTCCGCTTTTAAGCGCCAAATTTGGACTTGCCAGCCTATTTCATCTAAGTTCGGCGCTTACGCTTTTATGTTTGATGCTGCTTTTTTTCGTAGTACCTACCGAACCGCATATCCGCTCTCTGCGTCAAAAGGTCCCGCTCGGCTCACTTTTGAGTGATAAAAATTTAATGCTTATGAATTTAACGAATTTTTTTCAAAAAGCTTTCATGACGGCAGCATTTTTTTTAATTCCAATTTTACTCGTGCAAAAATTCGGACTTTCCAAAAGTGATTTGACCAAAATTTATGCTCTAGGCGCTATTTTCGGCTTTACCGCGATGGGCGCGAGCGGTGCTTTAGGCGAAAAGCGCGCGCTAGCTAAGCAAATTCTACTTATCGGCATTTGCTTTTTCATCGCTTCGTATTTGATTTTTGCGTTTGCTAGCGGGGCGAGCGCTTTCGTGGTGGGTGTGATGCTCTTTTTCGTGGGATTTAACGCGCATGAGCCCATTATGCAAAGCCTTGCGTCCAAATTTGCCAAAGTCGCTCAAAAAGGCGCCGCGCTTGGGATTTTTAATTCGTTCGGATTTTTTGGCAGTTTTTTGGGCGGGCTATGCGGCGGCGCACTTTTTGGCAAAATTGGCATCGAAGCGCTAGGCATTGGCGTCGCGGTTTTGGGTGTGATCTGGCTTGTGCTACTTTCTAGGCTGAGCGATCCGAAACTTTTTAAGAATTTATACTTTCCTAAAGGCGGCGATTTTTCCGCACTACAGGGCGTAAAGGGCATTATTGAAATTTACGAGACCGATGGCGAACTCGTTGTGAAATTTAACTCGAAACTGATAAATGAAGATCAAATTTATAAAATCGTAGGAGGCAAATGATGGAATTTGAAAAATTTGAAAGCGCGATGGAGCGCTTCGCAAGCACGGTGCAAAAGTCCTCGCGCATCGAAAAAGTCGCGATCACGCAGGCGCTAGGGCGTATTTTAGCAAGCGACGTCGCGGCGCCTTTTAGCACTCCGCGCCGCCCGACCGCCGCGATGGACGGCTACGCGCTAAAGGGCGCGGATCTGAGCGAGGGAGCTAAATTTAAGATCGTCGGCACGACGCCTGCAGGCAGGATGCCTGGCGCCGCGGCAAAGGCGGGCGAGTGCGTCAAAACCTTCACCGGCGGGCTAATGTGCGAGGGCAGCGACACGCTTCTGCCGATCGAAAACGTGCAGGTGCAAGGCGGCGAAATTATCGTCACAAAGCCCGTTTCAGCGGGCTTTGCCGTGCGCGCAGCGGGCGAGAGCTACCGCGAGGGCGAGCTTTTGCTTCGTAGCGGCACGAAGCTTGGCTTTTCGCAGATCGCGCTGCTAGCCGAGCTAGGGCTATTTCACATAAGCGTATTCGTCCGCCCAAAAGTAGCGATCCTAGCCACCGGTAGCGAGATCAAAGATCTAGGCGAAAAGCTCGAAAACGACGCTCAAATTTACAGCTCCAATCACATTGCGCTTGCAAATTTAGTAACGCAGCTGGGCTGCGAAGCGATGATAATGCCGATCGCGCGCGACGACGAAAAAGAGCTAGAGGGCGCGATCTTATCGGCCTTGCAGAGCGCAGATATACTTCTAACCAGCGGCGGAGTGAGCGTTGGAGACTACGACTTCGTGCAAAGCACGCTACAATCAAAATTTGAGCTAATCGTAAAAGGCGCGGCGATCAAACCGGGCCGCCACGTGCGCGTAGCCAAAACCGGCGAAAAATATATCTTCGCATTCCCGGGCTTCCCGCTCTCGGCGCTCATTACGTGCATTTTGTTCCTACGCGTATTTTTGCAAAAATCCTTCGGCGTGCACGAAAACACCGAATTTGACGCAATCTTAGATCACGACTACGTAAAAAAGACGCCGTGGCTTGAGTTTATGCCCGCAGTCTTGCAAAACAGAGAGGGGCGGCTTTTTGTTAGCCTGCAAAGCAAAAAGCAGGGCTCCAGCGCGATTTTGAACAATTTAGACGACGATAGCGTCCTGCTCGTCGCGCCGCTCGAAGTAAAAGAGCTCAAAAAAGGCGAGCTCGTGCGCGTAATCTCGGTACCTAAAATTTAGCGTGCAGCGGTTCGAGGCAGTTGCGGCGGACGAAATTTTAGCTTCCTGCGGAGTTAAAATTTTGCCGTCGCGAAGCGTTAAATTTAGCCGCAAAGGCTCTGCTTTATGGTCTTGGTAAGTTGAAATTTAGACCCAAATCGCTCGCCGCGGCGGGCTCATTAGAATTTTTACCGCGCACCGTATCAGAGCAAGCAGGCGCGCCGAAATCTTTGCCGCCGCGCAACTTCAGCCCCAAACTGCTTTGCGGGCAAAATTCTGGTATTTGCGAGAGATAAAGTAAAAATGAAAGATAAATTTTATAGCGCTCCGGCGGGCGTTTTCGGCGAATACAAAGCAGGCGTAAAATGAGCCAAACTCACCCTTTTAAGCCAATTTTCGATCAAAATTCTAAAATTTTAATCCTCGGCTCCTTTCCCTCCGTCGTTTCTCGTAAATTTGGCTTTTACTACGCAAATCCGCAAAATCGCTTCTGGCGGGTGCTGGCGCAAATTTTAAACGCGCCGCCGCCTGCGAGCACGGACGAAAAGATAAATTTCCTGCTCGCCCGCGGCATCGCCGTCTACGACGCGGCAATCTACTGCGAGATAAAGGGCTCGAGCGACGCCAAAATGACCGCCGTCGTGCCTGCAAATTTAGAACCGATCTTTAGCAGAGCGCGCATCGTGCAGGTGTTCGCAAACGGCGGCAAAGCGCATGAAATCTGCGAAAAATACCTAAAAACTCAAATTTTAAACGCAACCGGCAAAGGGCCCGTGAAGCTACCCTCGACTAGCCCAGCGAATGCAAATTTTAGCTTTGAGGGGC
Organism: uncultured Campylobacter sp.; assembly: GCF_938045405.1. GTDB lineage: Bacteria > Campylobacterota > Campylobacteria > Campylobacterales > Campylobacteraceae > Campylobacter_B. The sequence continues at coordinate 28,873 of NZ_CALIMW010000129.1, forward strand.
TTGTGCGTGAGTGGGCAATCGTCGCGAATATGTTAAAAATGACTTAATTTGGCAAATTTATTAAGTTTGTATAGGACCTAAAAGAAATATATAATTAAAATGGTGCTAAAATTTTAGGTATAACTAATTATCACAAGGAAAATAAATGTCAAAAATCAGTAATTCTTTAAATAGTTTCGAGCAGTTAAAAGAAGCGGTTAATACATTAGATATAAAATCTATACCAGAAAACGAAGCACAGGAATTCGCCAGAAATAAAGAAGCGTTGATTTATATAGAAAGCTATGTAAATTTATTGGATGAAAATCTACTGCCGAATGCCTTTTTCGGAGAATTTCAAAACTGCTTTGTCAAGTGGAATAGAAACATGGGGCATTTGACTGCCATTATCGACAACGCTTTAACAATATTAGCTAGATATTCAACCATATATATTCCAAAAGATCAAGCAGAATCAACCATTATGGAGATGATTGCGGGATATAATGAGGCCATAAAGACATCGCTAGACGATTTAAAATTGGATGAAATAAAAAATAAAATAGCGGATACTGAAAGTACTATACAAAAATTTAGTATTGCCAATGACGAATTTCTACAACAAAAAGATAAAATTTATGGATACTTTAATGAGATAGAAAATTTTAGAACTAATTTGGTGGTTAAACAAGAAAATAAAGATATATCAATACAGCAAGAAATAGAAAATGCAAGAAATAAGATAACCCAAGACTTGGAAGCAACTAAAGAAAAAATTATCGAAAATTCGCAGAAATTAGAAGAAATAGGAAAATTTCATATAAAGATTTTCGGCGAACTAAATGATAACGTTCGAAGTGGAGGTCTGGAGCAAAAACTCGATAATATGTTTGAAAATTTAGATGAATATGAAAATACTATGAAACAACGCTTCGATGAATACGATAAAATCATTAAAGGTTTAAACGAAAAAGCTACAAATGCAAGCTTATCATCTTCATATAAGCAGCAAGGAGATGCAATTAGCAAAGCTGTCAGAAGGTGGGATTTTGGATTTATTTTAAGTATAATTGTGATAGCGACTATTGCCGTATGGACTTTTATTGGTGTAAATGAAATTTTAAATAAGGATATTAGCGCAGTAATTACAGAACTATCCCAAATAAAAGACGGAGTAAATAAAACTTATAATGTATCCATAATACCTGGTGATAAAATTTACATTATGATTTTTGGATTTTTTTCAAAAATAACTATGGCTTTACCTTTTATCTGGCTTGCCATCTTTTGCTCAAATAGACGTAAAGAAGCCATGAGGCTAGAACAAGAATATGCTCATAAGGTTGCAGTTGCGAGCTCCTATGCTAGCTATAAAGAGCAAATATCTAATCTAAATGAAACTAATCCGGAATTACTAAAAGAATTAATGGCTTCCACAATTAATATTATTTCTAAAAATCCAAGTGATTTTTTAGATAAATCAAAAAGCTCTGATAAATTTGTAGACTGTGATGGAATTATAACCAAAATGAAGCAACTACCAGAATGGTTGATTGATTTGATAAAGCAAAAGAATAAAAATTAATTCAAAATAGCTTTAGTTGGTAGTAATTTATAAAATATAAGGCTAAAGTTGTGAAATTTTTAAATATAAGCACATTAGAGTTCCTGCTCCTACTTCCGTTTTTGGCGCTAGGCGCGCAAGCTCTGGAGCCAAAAATCGTAATGCAGCCCGAGCCGGTCCTAAAAAACGGCCTGTATTTCGTAGCGGACAAGCCCTATAGCGGGACGCTCAAGGTGCTGCATTATAGCGCCGAGGATCTTTACGACGTAAACTTTATGGGCGTCGTCTACCCCAGAGCAAAGCCGCTGCCACCGACGCTTATCAGAGAAATCGGCGTAAAGGACGGCACTGCGGTGCTTCAGCGCGATTACTTTGACGGCAGAGATAAGCCCTCAAACGAATATCCGCTAAAAAACGGCCTGTACGACGGCGTCGCGAAGAGCTACTACGCGGACGGCGGCGAGCTGAGATCGCAGAGCGAATACAAAGCCGGCAAGCGCGAGGGTTTTTACAAGCTGTATTATCAGGGAAGCGGCAAGCTAAAGCAGCAGGGCGCGTATAAAGCGGATAGGCGCGAGGGCGTTTTCACCGACTACTACGAAAGCGGCGAAGTAAGCGCGCGCCATCCGTATAAGGGCGGGCTGCGAAACGGCAAGGACGTGGATTATTACAAAAGCGGCAAAGTGCGCGGCGTGCGAATATACAAAGCGGGCAAGCGCCAAGGCACGGAAAAATGGTACTACGAAAGCGGCGCGCTAAAGCAGACGGGCGCATACAAGGATGACCGCAAACAGGGCGTTTGGAAGTTATTTTATGAGGACGGCAAGACGCGCGTAGTCGAAAATTTCAAAGACGGCGAGCGCGACGGCGCCGTACGCGAATACTACAGGGGCGGCGCGTTGCAGGGCGAATACGAGTTTGAGCGCGGCAAACAAACGGGCACGAGTAAGCAATACTACGCAAGCGGCGCGCTTGCGGCGAAGGTAATGTTCAGAGACGGGCGCAAACACGGGCTATACGAAACATACCACGAAAACGGCGCACTCAAGGCTAGAGTGACGTTCAAGGATGGTCTGGAGATGGGCACGGTGAAGCACTACTACGCAGACGGCAAGCTCGAAGCCGAGGGCGAGTTTGAGCGCGGCAGGCTCGTGCGCGCCAAAAAATACGACGAAGCAGGCAAACTAATCAGCGATAAATCCGATAAAAACGGACTAGCGAGGGAGTAAAGCGGGCTAAATTTTAAAATTTTAAGCGGGTTTGGAATTTTAAAAAGGTTTAAAATTTTGAGTAGACGCGGGTTTGCATTTTCAGCGCTCACGGCTTTGTGCTTTAAGTGAGCAAGATTTTGCGTTTTGAAGCGCGACTTCGCGTTTTAAATAAATTTAGCTTTACCTTTCGAGCTAGCGTGGTTTTAATTTTATTGAGTATGTCTTTGAATTTTAAGCGAGCGAGCCTTGCGTTTTCGGTTTTCGACTACATATACCGCACCGTCAAGTGGCGCATTAAATGATGCGGCTTTGTATTTGTAGAGCGGCGTGTCGCATTTAAACGAGTAAAATTCTACGCCGAGCGGCTTTACACAGCGCGCGAATACGGCTCGGCGCTTTAATTGACGAGGTCTCGTGCAGCGCAACTTGCCGCGTGATTTGAGCCGATGCGGTTAAAATTTCACGCTGTATTTTGGCACACATAACGCGCAGGTACGCCCGACGTAGCATAGTTTGGTTTCGATGCGGCTTGCTTTTTCCGCGTAACGAGCAACTTTGGCACGGTGCAAATTTTTAAAATTTAAAGCGAAATTTCAAGCCGAAACGACGCTAAAAATTTCAACTGCCAAAAAGTAAAATTTGATGATCAAATTTTGTTAAATTTAGACCGCGGTTCGTAAGCCGTGCCATTCGGACGTAAATTTCAAACCCACCGCGCCCCGCCTTTGACGCAGTAAATTTCACCTAAACGGACAGAGAAATTTTAAAATTCTTAATTACCGGCTTAATCTCGACTTCAAAACGCAGTATCTGCCGCTCGTGCTCGTTTGTCGGTCGCACGCGAACGGGCCGCTGCTAAAAGCTCTCAGTGCGCGCTGTTTTACGCCGCATATATTTACCTGCCGCTCGCCTGCCGCTCGCCTGCCGCTCGCCTGCCGCTCGCTAGTCGCTCGCTAGTCGCCGCATAAGAAAGAGGGAGTAAAATTTTAAAATTCCATCGCCGCGTCCGCCATATGCTGCGGCGCAGTCCCCTTCACTGAGCCGAGATCCGCTTTAAATTTATAAATTCAGTCGCAAATCCGCGCTCTAAATGTAAAATTTCAATCAATCAAAGCTCGCGCAAAGTATCCTAGGGGCGAAAAAACCGAAAAATAATCTCCGTTTTAGCTTAAAATATCGATGTTCGTAGTAAAATTCGCTCAAATTTTACTGCAAAAGGAGCTAAAATGGCTGCGGGCATTATTATCGGCACGGTAGTGCTGTTTATCGTGGGTTGGGCGATAGTGCGGGGCAAGTACGCGCCGCTCGTGCTTTTTCTTTCGGGCGTTTTTATGTTGATCTGTTCGGTCGCGCTGGGCACGGGAAATTTCATGCCTAAACAGGCCGTAGCGACGGGCAACGCATACCTAAACATCATCGAGTTTATCCGATATATGTTCTCAAACAGATTTGCAAATTTAGGTCTCATCATCATGTTTATGGTGGGCTTTGCCAGCTACATGACGCATATCGGCGCGAACCACGCCTTTGTTTCTATCGCCACGAAGCGCTTTGCTAGGATCAAAAATCCATACATCATGGTATTCGTCGCATTTGCAGTGGCTAAGCTCATCAGTATGGTTATCACTAGCGCGGTGGGGCTTGGAGTGCTATGCCTCGCGCTTTTAGGGCCCGTACTCATCTCGCTTGGGCTAAACAAGCTCACCGTAGGCTCGATCTGCGCGATGTCCGGAGCCGCCTCGATGGTGCTCATCGGCGCATCTACCGCTGCTGCGGCGAAGGCTACGCAGCTTAGCATTTTAGATTACGTTTTCATCTATAAAATTCCAGCCGCGCTTCCGACCTCGATCGTGATGGGTATCGCGCTCGTTTTTTGGAACAGATATCTCGATAAAAAAGAGGGCTGGGTGTGCAGCGAGCACGTGGGCGAAGTGATGGAATTTGACGGCGCCGTGCAAAATCCCGAAGCCGCCGCGCCTAAAATTTACGCAATACTGCCGTTTTTACCGATGATTTTGGTGGTCGTATTTTCGCAGTACTGTATCGCCTCTATCAAGCTTGATATCTCGGCGATCATTATCCTATCAGTCGTCATCGCGATGCTTTTTGAAGCGGTTAGGCATAGGTTCAAATTTGACCCGATCGCCGAAGGCATCAAGGTATTTTTCCAAGCAATGGGTAAGAGCCTAAGCGGCGTCGTGATCCTTATCATCGCAGCGGGCGTATTTGCAGAAGGCTTTAAGGCTCTAGGTATGCTTGATAGTATCGTAGGGCTCGCAAATTCGCTTGGCTTTGGCGGCTTTGGCATGTCGGTGCTTTTTGTCGTCATCACTACGCTAGTTACGATCATCTCTGGCTCAAACGGCGCGAGCTTCTACCCGCTCATCGAGATGGTGCCGCATATCGCGGCTAAGCTAAACGTGAGCTCCGTGATGCTAGTGCTGCCGATGCATCAGGCCTCGACTATCGCTCGCCCTCTCTCGCCCGTCGCAGGCGTGGTCGTCGCGATAGCGGGTATGCTAAAGTGCAGTCCGCTCGATATCGTCAAACGCTGCAGCGTGCCGGCGGTCTTGGGCCTGCTTAGCCACCATATTTTCGTATTTTTACTCTCGTTGTGAGGCGTAAAATGGAGCTTCCTAGATGGACGTTTGAGGACGCGTACGGCGACTTTGACGATGCGAGATTTACGGATGCGCTGTCAAATTTGGACGAAATTTTAGGCGAGATAGAGGAGCTGCTAGGCGCGGGCGGCGGGTTAAATTTACTGATAAATACGTACGATCGCGGCTTTGAGGAGGCGAACTCCTTGCTCGCGTTTTGCCGCTGCAAATCAAGCGACGACACCAAAGACGAGCGAGCAGGCGCGGCCGAGGCGAAAATCAGGGAGAAATTTTTGCGTCTTGAGCGAACGAAAGAGATCATTTTTGAAAAGATAGATGTGCTAGATCCCTCCGATATCGCGCGCCAAACGCAGGAGTTTGCGCGGATAAAATTTCTTTACGACGAGCGAAAAAGTAGCTGGCGGGCAAAATTTGACGCAAAAGAGCGTAAAATTTACGAGGATACGGCGGCTAGCAGTTTCGCTCCGCTTTACGGCGTATTTAGACATCTAAACAACCTCATCGCCGTGCAGGCTACTGATAAAAACGGCGTAAAAAGCGTCTATAATCTCTCAAAATGCGCGGGCGTTTTAAAGGGCTCTCCCGACGCCGCGCTGCGAAAGAGCGTATTTGAGGGGCTAGCGGAGCATTACGCTAGGCACGCGAGCCTGTACGCCGACGTTTTAAATTTGCTTCAGGGCTTTAGGCTGGGCGAATTCAGGGCGGCCGGGACGGATATCCTCACGCCGAGCCTGCAGCAAAACAAAATCAGCGAGCAGGCCGTAACGGCGATGTTTGCGGCGCTAGATCGCAGATCGGACAAGATCAAGGAGTGCGTGAGCCTGCGTGCGAAGTATTTTCCTCGGGGTAAAATTTACGCCTGCGATCTGCTTGCGCCGTCTCCGTTTGCTAGCGTGGAGGAGATCGCTTACGAGCAGGCGATAGAGACGATATGTGCGGCTCTGGGCGAGGTTAGCGAGGAGATACCCGAATTTATCAAAATAATGCTGCAGAAGAGCTGGATCGAGGCTCAGGTACGAGAAAATAAAGCAGGCGGCGCATTTTATACGAGGTTTGATAAATTTAGACAACCGCGCGTGTTTTCTAGCTACATGGGCACGCAGGCGCACATGATCCAGCAGGCGCACGAGCTCGGACACGCGTGGCACTACTGGATCATGCGCGATCTTCCTGCGCTACACACGCAGTTTCCTATGACGCTAGCCGAGGCTGCGAGCACCTTTAACGAAGCCGTGCTGCGAAACTACCTGCGAAAAAATAGCGCGGATAAAAATTTGCTCTTTGATATCTTGTGGCAGGAGCTAAAATCGGCGGCAAATTTCATGCTGCACATCGGCGTGCGGTTTGATTTTGAGATCGCTTTTTTAAAAGCTAGGCAAAAGGGCGCGGTCGGCGCGGCGCAGATAGAGGAGCTCATGCAAAAGGCGTGGCGCGGACGTTACGGCGATACGACGCAGGATGCGGAGGGCTTTTTGCCGTACTTTAAGCTGCACTTTTACAAAACCGATCAATACATCTACAACTACCCTTACACCGTCGGCTACCTGCTCTCGCAGTTTTTGCTGGGCGAGTTTAGGCGCGCGGGCGATAAATTTATCGGCGCGTACAAGGCGTTTTTGCGCGAGTGCGGCGTGATGAGCGTCGAAGCTCTGCTACAAAAGCACTTCGGCAAGGACGCGCGAACACTGGAGTTTTGGCTCGAGTGCATCGATAATGCACTCGTTTACGCAGACGAGTTTAAGCGGCTCGAGGAGCGGATGAAATTTAATAAATCAAAAGACCGAGCGGAGTAAAATGGGCGCAAAAATTAGCAAAGAGGGCGGGTGCAAGGCGTGAGAGAGGCGAGCGTGGGGCGGATGAAGCCGGGCGGGCGAAATTTTAAAATTCCTTCTCCGCTGCTAGCGAGCGTATCGCTCGGACCCTTTTTGCGCGCCGCCCGGGGCTTCCTGCGCGCCGCTAGAAAATCTACGCGCGCCGTTAAAATTTTGCCCGTGCGCCGTCTGTGCGTCTTGCGACCGCGCGGCCTTAGATCGCGCCAGATCGCTATCTTTGTAATTTTGCTCGAAATTTATCGCTAAATTTAAAATCATATCGCTAAAGCTCACCTCATCGCCACGCGAGATAGGGATCTGCGCCGTTTTTTGCGGCGCAAATTTTAATCATACATCCGCCGTGCTCGCAGCGCCATGACGCTTGACGATGCGAGTAAATTTAAGCGCTTGCGACATTCAAAGCGCGCGCAACGCAATAAAGAGCCTATGCAAAAGACACCGCACCGGCGGCGCGGCGATACGACGCAACGCAGAGAGCGGATCGGCTTTTTCTGCTACGAAGGCAGAGAGCGGGTCGCCTGTCGCGGTCTTAAAATTTCACAGGTCGCTTATTTGTAACTTTAAAATTTTACGAAATATCCGCTCGTAAGCGTTAAAATTTTGATGCGCGCACGGCAGCGTTAAAATTTTAGCCGGCATGGCTGCTAAGCGAAATTTCATGTAAGCGTCCGTGCGATGCTGTATTTGCAAAGTAAAACGCATACGATAAAATTTTAGCGTGTTTGAAAAGATAAAGTTGTAAGACGGTAGTGCGGCGAAATGAAATTTAGCGCGTAAGAACGGCAAACGGGGGTCTAAGCGAGACGAGCTTCAAATTAAAGCGTAAAATTTCAATCCGCAGACGCCAAATGAGCTCAAGATCAAAATCCACGTAAATTTTATACGACGAGACAGCAAGCCCAAGGTCTTGCGATGCTACGGGCTGCGCGGTGCAGTATTCGTGAGGCAAAATATAGACGCCAAGAAGCGGAAGGCGCTTGAAATTTAGCGCGCGGCGGGCATAGAGAACCGAAAATCCGCAGCGCTAAAGTT
>NZ_CALIMW010000130.1 GCF_938045405.1 uncultured Campylobacter sp.
GGTGCTAAATGAGGTCATAGACGTAGCCGCGACAAACGCCAAAGCGTGGAATATGACGGAGCTTTACAGCCGCGAAAACATCGTTAAAATTCTTGAGCTGGCAAGATAAATTTAAATGGAGTAAATCGGCTTATGGCTTTAGCCTCTTGCTTTGACTTTTGATTTTCGGACGGTCGTTAAACCGTCCGAATTTATCATTTCGGATTGAGCTCTTTTAATATTTGGCGAGCCGACTTTGCCTATTTACTTGCTAAATTTGAGAAAGCGGGTCGGTGGATATTCGCAGCTTACTATTTTATAAATTTTGCTAAAATTCCAAAAACCAAGGAGGCACAATGAGCAAGATAGATGAAATTTGCAAGTATTTGGACGCTAAATTTAGCTCAGACGGTAAGATACAAAGCGATATAAAGGAGCTATTTATCTACCGAGCAAGCGTGCCGACGGAGTTTTTAACCGGCGTTTACGAGCCTGCGCTTTGCATGGTTTTTAAAGGCTCTAAACTAGCCAAAGTCGGTAATGATTTTTACGAGTACGACGAGCAGTGCTATCTGCTAGCCGCTACGCATATCTCCGCCGTTGCGAAGATCAAAGGCTGCCCGTATCTAGCCATAAAGATCAACTTTGAGCTAGAAGATATCTTGGGCGTAATCGAAAGCATTGGCGGCGCCGAGAGCAAAAAGGGCGAGTTTGCAGGGCTAGCTCTTGGGGCGATAGATGATGAGCTGCTTGAGGCCGTATTTAAATTTATCCGTTTGCTAGAGCGTCCAAACGATGCTAAATTTTTAGCAAAACTCGCGATAAAGGAAATTTTATACATACTCTTAAAGGGCGAAAACGGCGATTTCCTACGCCAATACGTAATGCTAGAAACCATAGAAAACCGCGTCACGCGCGCTGCCAAAGAGATAAAATCAAACTACACCGAGGCGATAAATATCGAAAATTTAGCCAAAAAGCTCGGCATCAGCGCATCGTCGCTCTATCATAACTTCAAGCGTATTACGGCGCTTAGTCCGCTTCAGTTTCAAAAAAAGATCCGTCTCGAAGAGGCGAAAAATCTCTTGATAAATCAAAATTTAGACGCCGCAGAGGCCGCATTTGCCGTCGGTTACGCGAGCCCTTCGCAGTTTAATAGAGAGTACTCCAGGATGTTTGGCATGCCTCCTAAGGCGCACGTCTTAGCCATAACGGGCGCTTAAATTTAGTGCGGGCAGGTCTGCTGCCCTCTCATTGATTTTATTTCACAAGCTTCTTTGTCTAAATTTTATATTTTGGACCAGCTTAACTACAAATTTGATCTAAATTTTGCATTTTTTATAAAATTTGCAGAAATAGGCAATGATTTTGTAGGATCGTTCTACCGCCTATTTTCTAAAACTGTTATAATCATTTCAGTTTAAAAATCAAAATTACAAGGAGCAAAAATGCAGTATTTAATCTTAAACGACGGCAACAAAATGCCGATTTTAGGCTACGGAGTCTATCAGGTGGAGCCTGCGGAGGCTCAAAGGTGCGTTGAGGATGCGATTGGCGTGGGTTACCGTCTCATCGACACCGCGCAGGCTTATCGCAACGAAGAGGGCGTTGGCGCGGCGGTTAAAGCGGCAATAGCGGGCGGCGTGGATCGCGAGATGACCGTCCGCTTCCCTTAAGTCTGCAGCGCTTGCGGTGAGAGGATAACGGCAATAGATGAAAATTTTAGAATTCTTTTGACGATTCTATGTGCTTTAAATTTCAACATGGCAAAGGAGCAAACGATGGCAAATTTTAATAAACTTTCGCATGCGACAAAGCTAAACGGGGCGCTTAGCCACAAACAGCTAGCGCTCGTCAGCATTGCGGCTTACACGGCGGCAGGCGATGCGAGTAAGCTAAAAGGTGCGCTAGAAAATGCCCTAAAAGCGGGGCTTAGCGTGAGCGAGATAAGGGAGGCGTTATCGCATCAGAGCGCCTACATCGGCTTTCCGAGGGGGCTAAACGGACTCATAGCCTTTAATGAACTCCTAAAACAGCGCGAGGCGGTCGGTATCAAAGACGGAGCGGGCAAGGACGCGAGCTCGGTTGCTCTGGACAGCGATTTTTACGAGCTTGGCGAGCAGACGCAAAAATATATCTTCGGGCGCGATTATTCGGGCACGGTGCTTTTTGACGCGCCTGCGGTCGATTACGGACTGAAGGCTTATCTTTTCGGCTATCTTTTTAGCAGGGATAATCTAGGCTTTTTAGAGCGCGAGATCATCACCGTATCGACGTTAGCAGCGCTAGATAATGTAAATATGCAACTAAAATCGCACCTGGGCGGTGCCAGAAATTTAGGCGTTACGGACGAGCAGTTCGAGAGAATTTTTAAAATTTTGAGTGAATGTATTGGCGAGACAAAGGTACAAAACGCAAGAGATTTCCTAAAAAGCCTTTAGCGGACTCTTTTATGCGGTGTTTTGTCTTATGACGCCTCGCCTTGAAATTTAACGGCCAAATTTTGGCAAGAACAGACGAGATAAAAGAAAGGAAAATAAAATGAAAGAACTAAGTAAAATAATGGCTACGGCGCTTGCTATGTGTTCATTCGCGACGAACCAAAGCGCGGCGGAAAATATCAAATTTGAGCCGCAAAAGACGCTCGTAGTCTATTTCTCCGCAGGCGGCAATACGGCTAGAGCGGCAAATTTAATAGCGCAAAATTTAGGTGCTAAGATAATCGAGCTAAAACTGGCACAACCCTACACAAACGCAGATCTAAACTACAATGATCCAAAAAGTCGCGTTAGCCGCGAGCACGATGATGCATCATTTAGGAGCGTACCACTAACTAACGCTAAAATCCCCGGCTGGGAGAGTTACGAGGCTGTTTTCGTGGGCTATCCGATCTGGTGGCACGAAGCTGCGTGGCCGATCGACGAGTTTATAAAAAACAACGATTTTAACGGCAAAAAAGTGATCCCGTTTTGCACCGTTTATAGCTCCGGGCTTGAAAATAGCGATAAAAATTTAGCCAAGAAAGCAAACGGCGGCGAGTGGCTGGCGGGGAAGTGCTTTGGCGAGAGGCCGAGCGAAAAAGAGATAAAGGAGTGGCTCGCGAAATTTTAGGCGAGCTCGCACTTTGGCTTTAAATTTGTGATTAAATTTAAAGCGAGCATAATGAAAGATAAAAAATGAACGCTAAATTCTTAAAATTTTGAGTTTAGCGGCGATGGCGTGGGCATTAAATTTAAGCGCGCAAGAGAGCATTGCAAAAAATATAAACAAAGGAGAAAAGATGCAGGAAAAGCAAGTTTTGGTTAAAAAGGAAAATCTCGCCGTTTATGATAAGGTGAGCGATAAAATTTTTGCAGGCGGACTGCCTAAAGTCACGCTGCTTTTTTCTGTGACGCCTTATGCAAATGTAGCAGCTGCGCTGGTGCATTTTCCGCGCGGAGTTCGCACGGCATGGCACACGCATCCCGCGGGGCAAAATTTAATCGTAACGAAGGGCAAAATCTACACCGGCACAGCGGACGGCATCGTGCAAATCGCTCGTGCTGGCGACGTAGTGCTCTGCCCGCCTGGCGTCAAGCATTGGCACGGAGCCGGACTGCACGAAGACGGCGAGCACATCGCGGTAACCTTTGAAAAAGACGGCAAAAACGTAACGTGGCTGGAGCATGTAAGCGAAGACGAATATAAAAGCCTCATCGAAAAAGCGAACGCAAAGGATTCGGGGTAGTATCCTCCGGTAGAATTTGCGACAGTCGCCAGGCAAATTTTGCGTGCCGCTGCGTATTTAAATTTGCCCCTCGATACTAAGTAGATCGCCGAAAATTTCTTTGCAATACTGAATGAAGCGTTTGGGAATTTTAACGCCGCGGATATCCACGGTGATGACGCTGTCTTGGACTTCAAAAACGATAAGCTCGCTAGTGATTTTCACTGCCTTGCAGCCGTTATAGCACACGTCGCCTACACTTGGCGTATAAGCCGTTATGCGGCGTATCTGCGTCCTCGTACCGCCCGAGCTTGATCGGTCTTTGGAAAAGCAGATAGTTCTTATAGTCGTACTTGTCGCCCGCTAGGCCTATCATATAATAATTCTCGGCGCTGTTTTTGGAGGCGGTCGCAATACGGGCTTTAAAATTTAGTCTAAACATAAACCCTGCCTTGGCAAAAAGCGGCAAATTTTACCGCTTCAAATTTACACGAGCTGTGCGCCCCCGCCTTTTACGATCTCGCCGATGACGTAGCCGTCAGTGTTTGCTAGCACAAAGTCCGCATTTTCTTTCGGAGCTACGACGATCATGCCAACGCCCATATTAAACGTCCTCATCATCTCGGCCGGCTCGACCTTTTGCGCGATGATTTTAAAGATTTCAGGCGTGCGGATCGCGGTATGCTCTATCTTCGCGCCCAGCCCCTCTGGAAATACGCGCGGTAGATTTTCCACGATGCCGCCGCCCGTGATGTGCGCGAGCGCGTGGATCTTGTCTTTTAAATTTAAAAAGTCTCCGACGTAAATCCTGGTCGGTTCCAAAAGCACGTCGATGAGTGAGCGATCGCCTACCTTGTCGTCAAATTTTAACCCCAGCTCGGCGATTACTTTGCGCGCGAGCGAGAAGCCGTTGGAGTGCAGGCCGCTGCTAGGAAGCGCGATGAGCACGTCGCCTTCGCGCACAAATTTGCTGCGGTCTATCTCGTCCTCCTCCGCGATGCCCACGGCAAAGCCCGCAAGGTCGAAGTCGCCCTTTTCATACATCGAGGGCATCTCTGCCGTCTCGCCGCCGATTAGCGCACAACGCGCGAGTTTGCAGCCTTCGGCGATACTTTTTACTACCTCTTTGGCGTCACGGGTCTCGAGCTTCGCCGTCGCGTAGTAGTCGAGGAAAAATAGCGGCTCGGCGAAGTTGCAGATGAGATCATTCACGCACATCGCGACGAGATCCTGCCCCACGCCGTCAAATTTACGCGCGTCTATCGCGAGTCGTAGCTTTGTGCCAACACCGTCGGTGGCGCCTAGGATCGCGGGCTTTTTGTAGCCTGCGGGTAGCCTCACCGCACCCGAAAATGAGCCAATTCCGCCCAAAACGTGCGGAGTTTGCGTCGCTTTAACGAACGGTTTTATCGCGTTTACGAAGTCATTTCCTGCGTCTATATCGACGCCCGCGTCTTTGTAGCTTATCAAATTTTATCCTCCAAGATGGTATAATTTCGCAGATTTTAGCTAAAATCGAATAAAAACGCTATAAAGGCTCACCTTGAAATTTAAACACGCAGTCGTCATTACAGGCAGCATCGGTAGCGGTAAGAGCGCGGTTTGCGAGCTACTTCGTGATCGCGGATTTGAGATCATCGATGCCGATAAGATTTCGCATGACGTTTTGGATCGATGTGCCGCACAGGTGGCTGAAATTTTCGGTACGCGATACGTCGTGCAAAAAGACTCGAAAGCTGAAAATTCTGGTTCGCATGCGGAATTTAGCGTTAGTTCAGGCGAGGAAATTTCGTCCGCCCGCTACTCCTCGGTGGACCGCAAAAAGCTAGGCGACCTGGTTTTTAAAAACCCAGCGGAGCTTGCAAAGCTTGAAGCGCTACTGCATCCGAAGATAACGGCTGAAATTTTATCGCAGGCGCAGGCTTTGGAGATAAAAGGAAAGCTTTTTTTTGTCGATATTCCGCTGTTTTTCGAGGGCAAGAGATATGAGTTTTTCGACAAAGTGGCGGTCGTTTATGCGCCTAAAGATACGCTGATTTCGCGCGTGATGAAGAGAAACGGGCTTGATTATGCCGCTGCAAAGTACCGCGTGGAGCTGCAAACGGATATCGAGCAAAAGCGCGCCATGGCGGACTTTGTGATAGATAATAGCAGAGATCTTGCCGCGCTTAAGGCCGCGGTGGAGAGATTTTTAAAAGAGCTAAAAGATAAAATTTAGCCCTTTGCGCGGTTGCGCAAAATTTCTACGTAAATTGAGATGAGTTGAAAATAAAGGAGAGGCGATGAGGATCGGTAGCTGTGCCCAAAGCGGCGCTAAATTTCAAGATTTTAAAAGCACGCCGCTTAAAGAGCGATTAAAATTTACGGCGCGAGCGGTTTTACTCTCCGCGCTGTTTGCGACGGGCGCTTCGGCGGAGATCGACGATCTAAGAAAAGGCTGCGCCGCGGGGAGCGAGATGGATTGTAAAAAACTAAGCCGCGTGATAAATGAGCTGCAGCGCAGCTGCGACGCTGGCGGCGAGGAAAACGCGCTGGATTGCGCAAATTTAGGCTATGCATACGACTCAAATAGAAGCTTCAGGCAGGCCGCACGCTATTACGACAGGGCGTGCAAGCTCGGCGAGCAGAAGGGCTGCGTCTATTTAGGGATGCTCTACAACGACGGGCAGGGGGTAACGCAGGATCGCAAGAGGGCGAATGAGCTTTTTAGCGATGCTTGTAAGAAAAGCAGCAGCGAGGGGTGCGCGAGCCTTGCATACAACTATAAAAAGGGGCTCGGCGTCTATCCAGACACGAAAAAGGCGATCGAGCTTTTGATCAAGGCTTGCAAAATGGGGCAGGTCGAGGCGTGCCACAATCTCGGGCTTAGCTACGCTCTCGGCGACGGCGTAAAAAAAGACGCTAGCAGGGCCAGGACATTTTTTACGAGGGCTTGCGAGCAAGGACACGTGGATTCGTGCGTAAATTTAGGCGTCACGTATTTTAAAGGCGACGGCGGGCAAAGGGATCACGCGCTTGCTGCGAAGTATTTTAGCGAAGCGTGCGAGAAAAGCGACGAGCCGCTAGCTTGCTCAAATTTAGCGTATCAATACGAAAAGGGCTGGGGCGTAGCGAAAGATAAAAAGAGGGCGCGCGAGCTTTATGAAAAGGCTTGCAAGCTCGGAAGATTTGATGCTTGCGAGCATTTAAAAACTATGAGGTAAGTTCTAGCATCAAGCGTGAAATGCCTTACAATAAACCAGCTAACTAATGCGGGCGAGTTAGAAAAACATGTCTTGAAGGGTCTAAAATAAGCGGTAGGTTTAGATTTAGATAGAAGTAAAATTTTAATAAAGCGTTAGTGAGCGTTAGTAATTTTAAAAATTTGCGAGGTAGATGATGAAAATTTCAAAATATAATGCGAGCGGCAACGATTTCGTAATATTTACGGATTCAGTTAAGGCGGATAGATCCAAGCTAGCGCGCGAGCTATGCGACAGGCGCGATGGAGTAGGCGCTGACGGGCTCATCGTCGTACTGCCGAAATTTAACGGTATCGAGGGGATAAATTTCGAGTGGGAATTTTACAATAGCGACGGCAGCAGCGCCGATATGTGCGGCAATGGCTCGCGCGCGGTATGCATGTATGCGTATGAAAATTTCTTGGCCGCACAGAGCATGAAATTCCTAAGCGGCGCAGGTGTAATTAGCGGTGAAATTTTCGGTATTTTCGGCGGAAATTTGAGCGAGAGCATGCGCGGTGAGCTACGCAATGTAAGCTTTGGCGAGATTTTCAATCTGCGTCCTAACGCTCACGCGTTAGTAGCTAATGTCGAGGTAATGTTAACTCGTCCTAAACGCCTTGGCGAGAGCTTTGAGGAGGCAGGGCTAACGTGGTATTTTTATAACACAGGAGTGCCACACTTAGTAACTTTTGTTAGCGATTTAAATGAGTTCGACGCCGCGCTAGCCCGCGATCTGCGCGAAAAGTATAACGCTAACGTTAGTTATGCGTTAGTTCAAAGTCGCCTCGCAAGCAAAATTTTAAAGGTGCGCACCTTTGAGCGCGGCGTAGAGGCAGAAACTCTCGCATGCGGTACGGGGATGGCAGCATGCTTCATCGCAGGCGTCGAAAATATGGGGCTAGCTCCCGACATCCGCGTAGTACCTGCAAGCGGCGAAACGCTAAATTTGCGCTTAGGCGATAGAGGCAAAATTTACTTTCGCGGCGACGTTAGGCATACTTTCGATGGCGAATTTATCGGATACTTGGAGTAGGCAGGGCAAAATTTCGAGCCGGTTTGCGCGAGAATTCGTAAAATTTTTGAGTGCGATTTATGCAAGATTTCGCTTTTTGCTCCGTTTTATAAAATAATAAATTCACAATATGGCATTGGAATTTTAAAATTTTATGATGATGAAATTTTAGAATTTTCGGGGATGGATTGGGTGAGAATTTTAATTGCGAAGTAAAATTTGCCGTCTCATTGCAAAATTTAATTCCTAAATTTCGGAATTTTATGAAATAAAATTTTAAAATTTTAGTGCGCGGAATTTTACCACTAAGTTTGAAATTTTTTGATTGAATTCTGCACTTGTATTGCGCTAATTTAGGCTTCTGCGGAATTTAAGCATTATAGCGTTATAAAATTTACGCTCTAGCCCGCTCGTTCGGTTTATAATTTTTACTGCCGCCGCAAAAATCCGTCGTGTTCACACAAGTGAAATTCCGTCGCATTTGCACGAGCGAAATCCGCCACTAATAGCAGAAAGTGCGACATCAAGCGCAAATCCTCGGCGCGGATAAATCTATCATTGACGATAAAGGCTGGATTTATAGATGCGGCAATTCTTGAAGTGCGGTAGAATTTACTAACGACGATAAAAGCATAGTGTAGTTACGGCAAAATTTAAAATTTGCGCCCGCCGAATTCCGTCGCGCCGTCATTTTGTCGTTTAAATTTTAAATTCCATCCGCGTCGGTTTCGTCGAAACTAGGCATAAAGCCTGATGATTAACTCTCTGGCGAGCGCTAAAATCACAACGAAGATTGTAAATTTTAATAAAGATTTTTGTCGTATCGCGACAAGCATGACGATGCCAAATAAAACGAGCGCAATATCTAAAAATGTATCTTTCATACGCTTAATTGAAATTTAATCAAAATGCTAAGTATGATAAGAAGTATTATAAAGCGCAAGATTGAGCGCATGGAGGATAGATCACCAAATTCTTTGCCATATTCCTTTTTTACCTCCCACTCAGCTTTCCATGCGAACATTTTTACTATAAA
>NZ_CALIMW010000131.1 GCF_938045405.1 uncultured Campylobacter sp.
TTAAGACTTAAGGAAGCAGGTTCGGCTCGGTGCGAAACAGAATTGTGATTATACAAGAGCGATGCTTAAAGGGGGCTGAATAATTGAGAGAAAATGAGGGGCTTTAAACGAAGATAAAATTCACAAAAAGGGTAAAATTTTAAAGAAACGCCAAATGAAAAAGCAAGGAAATTTAAAAGTAATCAAACCCAGCGTAGCTTTCGCATACAAAATTCTACTCTTTAAATTCCCTCATATTCTAATTCTAAAATTTCTGCGAAATTTCTAAAATTCTAATACGCCATCAGCTTCGCGCCGAACACCCCGCGCACCAAACTCTCGCTTTTATTTGCCAGCTTATCCATCATCTTTTCATACGCAGAAGGCTCCTGCCAGATCGGATCTGCTACGCCGCTAGCCCTTACGAGCGCGCTTTTAGCGTCCTCTAAAGAGCCCACCTCGTCGATGAGCCCGACGCCTTTGGCGCCGCTAGCTAAAAATACTCGCGCATTCGCCCACGTATCGCGCTTCCTAAGATCCAGCGAGCGCGCCTGCGCCACCTCGCGCGTAAATAGCTCGTAGCTCTCATCCACCAGAGCTTGCAGACTTGCGCGCTCCGCGTCGCTCCATTTTCTCATCATCGTGCCCGCTTCTTTGAGCTCGCCCGCTTTGACGATCTGTTCGGCAAAGCCTAGCTTAGCGGCCGCTTCGCTCACGTCTAAGCCCTGCATGATCACGCCTATGGAGCCGATGAAGCTACCCGGATTTGCGTAAATTTTACTCGCCCACACGCCGCCTAGGTAGCTGCCGCTCGCCATCGTGCCCTTGGCGTAAGCAACGACCGGCTTGCGCGAGTTTAACGACTTGATAGCCAGCGAAATTTCCACGCTCGGGCTTAGCGCGCCGCCGGGACTATCTATCAGCAGAAGCACCCCCTTAATCGCCTCGTCGTTTTTCAGAGTTTCGATCTTTTCTAAAATTTCGCTATCGTCCATTATCGCGCCGCTTAGCGAAAGCTGAGCGAGATTCGCGCCCTTTTGTTGCGCGCTTTCGCCGCCTGCAAAAATCAAAAACAAAATAAGCAGAAAAATCAAGGATTTAAAGTATTTGTTGATAAACCCCAGCACGGCGCCGATCGGCGCAAAGATGTTTTTTAGAAATTGCATTTCATTCCTTCGATAAAAAGTGATTTTGCGTTTTTGCTCTGCAAAATGAGCTGTAGCGGCAGCTGAGCTTCGTCGCACTCAATGCCTTCAAAAACGGCGATATCGGCGAGCTTGCCCTCTTTCAGCTCGCCTAAGTTTAATCCCAGCGCGGCTGCCGCATTTCTAGTCGCGCCTAAAAGTAACGCCCGCGCTAGTTCCGCCAAGCCCAGCTCGTCGTGCATCATTAAATTTGCACGCAGCTCGTCTAAAAAGCTTAGGCTAAAATTCGAGCTAAGCCCGTCGGTAGCGATGTTGTAATTAAGTCCGCTTGCGAGCAGCTTTTTAAAACTCAGCCTCTTCTTGCTAAGCAGGCGGTTGGAGCGCGCGCAGTGCGTGATCGAGTGGAGCTTCGGATCAAAGATGCTAAAATCATCCACCCAAACGCAATGCGTAAAGAGCGTGCGAAGCCCGCTAAAATGCGCTACAAAGCTCTGCGGCGAGTAAAAAGGCGCGGGCGCAGGATTAAATTTAGCAAGCCAGGTTTTAAGCTTACCGCGACCAGTGCGCAACCACTGCCGCTCGTAAGCGCTCTCCATAAAATGCGTGCTTATAACAAGCCCATTTTCGCGGGCAAGCTTCGTCGCAAACTTCGTAATCTGCGGGTGCGCCGAATACGGCGAGTGCACCGACACGGCGGGGATAAAAAGCGAGCTTGCGAGCGCCTTTGCGCGCTCAAATCGCTGCTTAAATTTCAAAATATTCTCCGCCGCAGCGTCCTTGCTCGCGCCTAAAATTTCATTAAAAAACACGGTTCTGATACCGCTTTGCGCGCAAGCTTCAGCCTCGCCGCCGAAACTTGAAATTTCGCCGATCGTGCCCACGCCGCTTCGCATCATCGCGGCGATCTGCTCCAAGGTCAATCGTCCGCGCGCCGCGGCGTCCAGCTGCTGCCTGGAGGCGATGACGCTACCTAGCCAGTCCAAAAAATCGCCGTAGCGCAGTGTGCCTTTGTTTGCGCTAAATTCCAAATGCACGTGCGGATTTATAAACGCAGGCATCGCTATGTCGCCGCTAAAGTCCAAAATTTCGGCTTGCGGGTATTTGCGCGCCGCGCTTGCAAAGGCGCAAACCTCGATTATTTTCTCGTCAAAGACGATCGCGCCATCTTTTAAAATTTTAAAATTCTCATCGCAGACAAGAACCCACTTCGCCCTTAAAATTCTCATCGTTTTCCTTATCTAAAACAGCGCGTGATTTTAGCATAAAATTCTATTTCGCGCTAAATTTAGAGATAAAATTTTATCGCTTGGGCTTGAGCGGGCAAATTTGGCGCCATAGTAAAAAATAAGCTCGCTTTGGTTATAATTTTTGCTTAAATTTCAAAACAAGGACGCAAAAATGAAAATTATGGTGATTCAAGGACCAAATATCAATATGCTCGGTATGCGAGAGCCCGCTATTTATGGGGTTATGAAGATGGAGGACATCCATAAACAGATGAAAGCGGTCGCCGATCAGAGCGGCAACGAGATCGAATTTTTCCAGAGCAATTTCGAAGGCGAGATCGTCGATAAGATCCAAGAGTGCTTCGGCACCTGTGACGGCATCATCATCAATCCCGCCGCCTACACGCACACTTCGCTCGCTATCCGCGATGCGCTCGCCGCAGTCAGTCTGCCCGTGATCGAAGTGCATATCTCAAACATCGCTCGCAGGGAGGAGCTTAGACAAAAAAGTCTAATAGCGCCCGTAACAGCGGGTCAGATTATCGGATTTGGCCCCGTGGGATACCATCTGGCGATGATCGGAATGATTCAAATTTTTGAGCAGATCAAGGCAGCCAGAGCCGAACAGAAAGCCAAATAAGTTTGGGATTAAATTTGAAAAATTTTATCCTAAAGGACGAAAACGCTGTTTACCACGAGTGCGGATACAGCTGCGACAACGCGATATTTTTAAGCCTCGGCGGACGCAAATTTTTCCTCACTGATGCGCGTTATAGCATCGAGGCGCGCGAGCTTTGCCAAGATACCGAAGTGATCGAGGTCGAGCGAAATTTGATAAAAGACGCGCGGCTGTTTTTGCGAAAGGCTGGCGTTGCTGAGCTTAGCTACAACCCGCATGATTTTAGCGCGGGCGAGTGGGAAGCTCTGAGCAAGGGGCTTGGGATAAGATTTAAGGCGCGGGCGAATTTTTCGCAAATTTCGCGCATAATAAAATCAGAAGATGAGATAAAAATTTTAAAGCAAGCGGCGCAGTTGGGTGCGGAAAGATTTGACGAATTTGCCACGTTCGTACGCGCTAGTGGCGAAGGCATGAGCGAAGAGGAGCTGTTTTTTAACGCCGAGCTCATCTTTAAGAAAAAGGGCGAGCTAGCGCTTAGCTTTTCGCCTATCGTCGCGATCAACGAAAACGCCGCCAAGGCGCACGCTCTGCCTAGTAAAAAGCGGCTGAGAGAGGGCGATTTGCTCCTGCTTGACGCGGGGGTTAAATTTAATCGCTACTGCTCAGATAGGACGCGTACGGCGTGCTTTGACGAAAATTTTAACTTCGGCAAAGAGCAAAATTTTAGAAACGCCAAGCGACAAGAAATTTACGAGATCGTAAAAGAGACGCAAGCTCTGGCAATCGCTGCAGTCATGCCTGGCAAAAAGGCGCGCGAGATCGACGCGGCGGCTAGGGATTTTATCGCCGCCCAGGGCTTTGGTAAGGCGTTTTTCCATAGCACGGGACACGGCGTCGGAGTCGATATCCACGAGCTTCCGTTCATCTCAAAGCGCGGAGATACCGTGCTAAAAGAGGGGATGGTCTTTAGCGTGGAGCCAGGGATTTACCTGCCCGGCGAGTTTGGCGTGCGTATCGAGGATGTCGTGGTCGTACGCGAAAACGGGGCTGAAATTTTATGAGAGTAGCTCGGGTGAACATGCAGCTTAAGAAAAACGGATTTTACGAGTGCGCGGACGCGCTGTGCGTCGTAAAAAGCGCCGTTTTCCCGATGAGGCGCCGCGAGCGCGGAAATTTTAAAAATTTATACCTGCTTGGACTCGGCGGGAATTTAGGAGATGTCAAGTGGCGCTTCGAGCGATTTTATCGCGTTTTACAGAGCGATACGCGCTTTTTCGTAGCGCAAAATTCCCCGATCTTAAAAAACAGGCCGTTCGGCTTTTTAGATCAGCCCGATTTTTTAAACGCCGTAATGCTCGTGCAAAGCTCTCTGCCGCCGCTTACATTGCTTAAAATTATGCAGCGCGCGGAGCTACGATTTGGGCGCAAAAGAAGCTTTAAAAACGCGCCGCGCACGCTGGATGTGGATATTTTATATGCAAGCGCGAAGGTGCGTGCCTGCGAGCGGCTGATGCTGCCGCATCCGGGTGTTTGCGAGCGCATAAGCGTGATTTTGCCGCTTGGAGAGATGAAATTTAAAAGAGGACTGATATGCAAACTAAAATCGTAAATTTTTTGAGCGCTAAGGGCGGGGTTGGCAAAAGCGTGATTGCAGCAAATTTCGCCGAAATTCTAAGCGAGCAGGGCTACCGCACGGCGATCATAGAAGCGCCGAATTTAAACAATCAAGAGATCATTTTAAACGCTTTGCAAAGAAAGAGGATTTCGCTACCAAGCGCCGTCGCAGTAAAAATTTCGCAAAATTTAACGCTCGTTTCGCCCGCGCTTGCTTCACAAAATCACGCATCCTCGCAAAATTCTATCAAAAACGCAAGCTCTAGCGCGGACGATTACGTTATGCAAAATTCTACGGATAGCGCGCAAGACTCGCAAGACGACGAAAGTAGCGGCTCGCACAATTACGCGCAAAAACTCACGAGCTCTGATGGCAAAAACAACTCAGAAAATTCCGCCGCTGCAAATTCAATGGCAAACGCTGCAAAAAATTCTACGAATTGTACAGCCAAAAAGTCGCAAAATTGCGGAGATGGATGGAATTTTACAGAATCAGAAAGCATAGAGAATTTTAAAAGCGACGATTTCACCAAGCAAAATTCAATCTCTGACGAGAATTCTCAAAATTCCGCAAGTGAAGATGAAAAGAAAAATTCCGCCCGCCCATCAAATCCCGAAGAAGCCGGAAATTTCGCAAACGCAAAAGCTCACGAAAGCCCCGCTCGCTTCGCAAGCGAGCTAAAAGAGGCGGGAATCTTCGATTTTATTTTGATCGATGCGGGGCTTGAGTATCTTGGAGATTTTTTGAGCATCGGCGACGAAAATATCGTGCTGTGCGCGAACGAACCCTGCTCGATCAGCAACACCTACGCGCTTTTAAAGACGCTTGGGGCGAGCAAAAAAGAGGTTTTGTTTTTGCTAAATTTCACCGCGAGCGAGGATGATGCCGTGATGATCTACGAAAATCTAAAGTCGGTCGCGCACCGCAATATAAGCGAGCTGCGCTTTAAACTGCTAGGCTTTGTGCCGTTTTGCAAACAAGTAGCCGTCTGCTCACAAAATCGCGCGCTTTTTAACTCGCACTATCCGTTTTCGCCCGCTACCATCGCGCTTAGACAGAGTGTCTCGCGATTTTTAAGCAAGCAGGGCTGCGAGCCGATCGATATGAGCGCTTACCGTGGCGTCGGCGGATTTTTACGAAAGCTTAGCAACCTAGTATGATTTACGACAAGATTTTAAATCACGTAAATTCTACTATTTTAAACGGAATTTTAAAAATTTAATGTTATTCTTAAAGCTAAAATTTTAAATAATATACACAAAAGATAGATTAATCATGCAGTTAAAAGAAATTTTAAAAGACATCAAAATTGCCCGCGACAATCTCAAAAACGTGGGCAAAAGCGCCACGATCTTCGGCTCGGCACGCTTTAGCGAGGATAATCGCTACGTAAAAGACGCACAAAAGCTCTGCGAGGGGCTCGCTGATTTAGGATACTCGATCATCACCGGAGGCGGTGGCGGCATTATGCAAGGCGCCAACCGAGGCGCATTTGCGAGAGCAAGGACGCACAGCGTGGGCTTTAACATCATGCTGCCGTTTGAGCAAAAAAGCAACGGCTTTTTGACGCAGGGCGCGAAATTTTCGGCATTTGCGCCGCGCAAAGGCGCTCTCATCGAAAACAGCGAAATTTTCGTCATCTTTCCGGGCGGCTTTGGGACGCTGGATGAGTTTTTTGAAATTTTAGTGCTGGTGCAGACGGGCTTTAAACGCGCGCAGATCTATCTTTACGACGAGGAATTCTACGCGCCTTTGATGGAGTTTTTCCGCACTTCGCTGCTAAAATCTGGTGCGATAAACGAAAGCGATCTGCAAAATTTTAAGCTCTGCGACAGCGTGGATGAAATTTTGACGGACGTGCGACGTAAGGAGAACGAATGAAAATTTTAGTCGCGATGAGCGGCGGCGTGGATAGCTCGATGTGCGCGAAGCTGCTGCAAGACGCGGGGCACGAGGTGCAGGGCTGCTATATGAAGCTACACGCAAAGCCGGGCTATCACGAAGCAAACATCGCCAAAGTCCGCAAGGTGGGCGAGTTTTTAGGTATAAAAATCCACATTTTGGATCTGCAGGATGATTTTAATCGCGACGTTTACGAGCCCTTTGTGCAGGCCTATATCGATGGCCTTACGCCAAATCCGTGCGCGCTGTGTAACCGCCGTATAAAGCTCGGTAAGCTCTTGGAATTTGCGCGCGAGCAGGGCTTTGAGCGCCTAGCTACGGGGCATTACGTCCGTATCGAAGACGGGCTTTTAAAAGCCGCTGTAGATCTTAGCAAAGATCAGAGCTATTTTTTAGCAAACATCGATCCCGCCGCGCTTAAGTTTATGCTCTTTCCGCTTGGAGGGATGTATAAAAAGGACGTCAAAGAGGCTGCGCGCGCCTATGCGGAGCTTTCGCAGATCGCTTCTGCGAGCGAAAGCAGCGAGATCTGCTTCGTCGATACCACCTATATCGACGTTTTGAACCGTCATACGGGTACCAAAATGCCTGGCATCGTGCGCGACCGCGCGGGCAACGCCATCGGCACTCACGAGGGCTACATGCACTACACGATCGGCAAGCGCCGCGGTTTTACGGTGCACGGCGCGCATGAGCCGCACTTCGTGCTAAGCATCGACCCGCGCAAAAACGAGATCGTCGTGGGCGGCAAGGAGGAGCTGGCGACCTACGAGTTCGACACCGAAAATTTTAACGCCTTTTTAAGCAGGGATGAAATTTTAAATATGTCTGGCCTCGGCGTTAAGATCCGCTACCGCAGCGCAAAACTCCCCGTTAAAATTTCGCCGCGTGAGGACGGCGGCGTGCATGCCGTGCTGTCCGCACCCGCAGCGGGCATCGCTCCGGCACAGCTCGCGGTTTTTTACGACGAGCGCGACCGCGTAGTGGCAAGCGGCTTTATAAAATAGCGCTTCACATCCGATGCTTGCTTTCGGCGCCGCTTAGGGCTCATCTGTTTGCAAAACGGCGCTTTGATCGCACCGTTTGATCTACACTCGCTCTGTTAAATTTCATATCGAAATAAGATATTTGCGCTTTTGAATCCAAGCCGCTAAATTTTATCTTGCGAGCTCGGCGCGCAAATTTTATGCGCGTAGCTTTACGATTGAGCCTTTTAAATTTACGCTCTGTCGCTGTGTTGCCTGCACTGCTAGCGAAATTTACGAAAGTTGCGGCGCTAAAATAAAATTTACGGCGACATCTTATCAAAGCGCGCCGTGACGCGAAAATCGCGACCGATATAAAATATTTCGCGCGTCATCGCGACGGCGCGAAACGAAATTTGCGCGCTCCCTCTAAAGGAATTTGCGATGAAATTTCTAAACCTACGCTAGAGCCCACGACTACATTTAAATTTTAAAAATTTATGCCGAAATAAAATCAAATTTTAAAATTTAGCAGCACTTTTCATGCTCGAATTGTGCTTAAATCGCGCCTAAAATTCCACTCGCGTCTTTACCTCAAAAAGCAGCTCGCCGTCCACCGCCTCAAGCCCACCGCTCTTTATCATCTCGCGAATTTTACTCGTGCCAAGGCTGCTTTTTTGAAGCAAAATTTCAACCAAGTTTAAATCTCTGATCTCATAAATGCACCGATCTATCAGCTGCGAAGAGCCCAGATCGTCGAAATAGAAAAATCGCCCGCCGTTTGAATAGACCCAGCCGTATAGCCCGCCGTGCACGCCGCCGACCCTGCGCCACTCGTGCGGCAGCTCGAGCGCGAAAAGTCCGCTTTTGCGAGCGACCAGCCTGCGAGTGCTGCGGCCGCCGCCCCAAACTTCGGCGCCTTCTAAAAAATATATCCGTTTGCCGCTTTGAAATACGCTACCGCTAAGCGCGCGGATCTCGCCCGCAAAGGGATTGTCTGCCGCGCGCTTTTGCTTTCCGTCATTCTCGTCGAAATAATAGATGCCGCCAAGGGAGGCAAAAAGCAGATGGTTTGAATGCGCAAGCTGCCTATTTAGCGGAGTATAGGGCGCGGAGGCGGGGTCAAATTTTAAATCGTTTGCAAAAACGTCGCCGCTTTTCGCATCCCACAAAAAATAGTCCAACCGCTGCCTCAAAAGTTCGTAATGCCCGCCGTTATCGCGCGCGTCAAGGCGTAGGTTTTTAAAATACACGTTCGCGCCGTCCGCGGCATAAACTTCGCTCGCCCTGCCGTCGCTTCCCTCTATCTGGCGCAGGCTCGCGGCATCGGCGCCCGGCAAAATCTCTCCTTTATAAAACGCGCGAGAGTCCTGCGCAGCGTAATACACGCCCGAGATTTGGCGCAGATCCGTAGCGTCCATGCGTTTAAATTTATAGAGGTAGCTTTGCGGCTTGGGCGCATCCCAAAAGATATGCGCCAAGGTTTCATAAGTAAGCTTAAGCGCCCCCAGCGCGTCGTTTGGTACCGCCTCGCCATCGCAAAAATAGCTAACTCGCCCGTCGCTTACGTAGCCAAACGCCACGGCTTTCGTGCGCGCGGGCTCTAGCTCGCCTATAGCGATGTTTCCGCAATATACGGCGTTTTTATCCGCCGCGACGTTGGAGCGGTAGCCGGAGCCGAAATCCAAAATCCGAAAGCTTGCCGCGTCCGCGCTCGGTATCGCAAAATAGCCTGCACCCACCACGAGGGCGTAAATTTCGCCATCTTTTTTATAAAAATCGCTGTATTTGATCTGCTCATCATCCCGCGGCGAGTAGTCGTCTGCGGAATTTATAACCATCGCCAGAATAAGCGCGCTAAAAGCCGCGAACGCAAACGTTATGCCAAGCGCGATCTTGCGCCAAAGCGGCATGCCTCGAGGCGCGTCTCGCACCGGTTTACGATCTGCTTCTACCTTGCGCGCCCTAGCTTTGCGCTTCTTTTGCGCGTGCTCGTTCTTTGGCTCTTGCGTAAAATCCTCATACATCTTTTGCCTCAAATTTAATCTCACCGCAGATTGCGCGGCATTTGAAATTGTACAAAAGCGCGGCTAAATTTATGAAATTTAACGCTACGGACAAATTCTGATTCAACTCTTTGCGGCGCTAATTTATTTTACGAATACCACAAAATCTCTGGCAAATTTTAATTCAAAGCGCTTCGTAGCCGCACGGAATCGGCGCCGTAACGCTTGCAAACACAAAATCCTCATCGCCCGTATTTTTCATACCGTGGCACTCTCCGCTTTTGGAAATGATTAGATCGCCCGCACAGATCGGCACCTCCTCGCCCTTGCTCGGATAAAACACGCCGCGTCCGCTTAAGCAGATCCACACATCATCGCCACCGGGGTGAATATGCGGCGCTACGACCTGGCCGCGTTTGACGATCCAAACCGCGCCGCAAGTGGCCTCCGTAGTAAAAAATGTCGTTTTTACGGCTCGCTCGTCGCTACAAATAGCATCTTTTATATGAAAAATTCTTTGCATTTTCTCTCCTTGAAGTTCACCGCATCCGGTGCGGTTTCGGCGGAATTTTAGCATCCTTTTCGTGCAGCGAAAGTGAAATTTCAAGCGCCAAACTCGCAACGCAACATTAAATAAAAATTTTAAATTCTCGTTTTGCTATGCGATTTTTTTGGAGGATTGAAGATCGCATCTAAAAGTAAGAAGACGCATAAGCATGGTATTTGTGGATAGAATTTCGGCTTTAATTTAAGACGGAATTTTAAAAATTCCTCTAAATTTAAAACTGCTCTGCTAGATAAATTTATTAAATTTGATATGAGCTTTGCTTGCGCGCTTTTGCTACCCAGATTAAAGCCAAATCGTAGCTTTTATCAAAGACCTCGCGTGACGCAGACTTTACGGCAAGCGCCAAGTCGGTTTATAAAGCTAAATCGGCTTATCAATAGATGCTACTTCCGGCTTGTTTTAGCAGATACGCATTTTTGCGCCTCGAATTTTTGCACATTTTACGATAATGTTTTTATAGCGCGTAACATACTGATCACGAGCCGAGCGGGAGTTCAAAGAGATAGCGTTAGAATTTTGCACTATCTCTTAATTTCAAAACTATTTTATCTTGCTTGGATCCAGCGCAATCTCGTCGTTTTTGATCACGCCGATACCCTTATTTAGCACGTTTTGCGCGATCTGTTTGGCTTCTGCTAGCGAGTGCATCGCGAAGGTGCCGCATTGAAATTTATTCAGCTCGGGGATATCCTTTTGAGATCCCACGCCCAAAATATCCTTCATACTCGCGCTCCACGCCGCCGCAACGGCACTCTCGCTAGGCGCTCCGATCACGCTCATATAAAAGCCCGTGCGGCACCCCATCGGCGAGATATCGATGATCTCGACGTCCGCGCTATTTAGATGCTCGCGCATAAAGCCCGCGAAAAGATGCTCCAGCGTGTGGGTGCCGCGCTCGCTCATAATCTCTAAATTCGGGCGGCAAAACCGCAGATCATAGACGCTAATTTTATCGCCGCTTTTGGTGCGCATGCTCTTTGCAAGCCGCACGCCAGGGGCATTCATGCGGGTATGATCGACCTTAAAACTATCTAACAATGGCATATTTTCTCCTTAAATTCAGATCGCGGCGATTTTAACATAAAATTTCGCACTTTCAGGCGCACAGACGAAATTTTGGCTACAATTACGTTTATTTTAAGGAGAATTAATGCCCTACATAAACGTCAAAATCACCAAAGAGCGCGGCGGCTTAAGTCGCGAACAAAAAGCAAGGCTCGTCAAGAACCTAACCGATGCCCTCGTAGCCGTGCTGGGTAGGGGCGAGAAAACCACGGTAGTTACGATAGATGAAATATCCACTGACGACTATGCGATCGGCGGGCGGCTAGTAAGCGAAATCAGAAAGCGGCAGAGCTAAGCTCGCGCGTCAAGCTAACTTTGAAAAGTTAAATTTTAGAATTTTAAAATTTTCATGCGAAATTCTACGCGGCAGGTTTCACTTCTAAGGGAATAAAATTTGCGACAACCTCAGCTTGCAAGATGAAATTTTACGCTAAATTCCATGCTGTAAAATTCCAAAAACCAACCGAGCGGAAATTTTAAAGCGGATCTAATGGTGAAATTCTTTGAAAAATAGACAAGATAGAATTTATGCAAGTTTTAAAATCTTACTAGATAAAATTTAATCCTCGCAAAGTTTAAAATTTCGTAAAAATAAATAGACGATTTATTAGCGAACTAGCGTTCCCAAATTAGCTTTTTGCCGAAAGTTAAAGTATTATCGGTCATTTTCATCCAATCAATTCTAATCGTAAAAAAATCAGTCTCCATTGCGCGCGCAAACGGGAAGCGCTTAAGATATAGCGAGGTTTCGCGCTCATCCGCGCTACGGATATGGCCGCAAATCTGCACGCCTTTGATCCTACCTACAAATTTCGTATCCAGCGCGACCGTAGCTGCAACTCCGCGGTTGGCAAAGACTGCTTTGATATGCTCGGAGTCGCTCGCGCTTGCGATGATGAGCTCCTTATTTTGCGGATCGTAGGCATAAAATGCACTGCAGCAATATGGCAGATTATTGCGCAAAACTCCGAGAGATAGGAGTTTCATCCTGCCTAAAAACTCGTCGAATTTATCCTGAGCGGCACACATTTTAAGCCTCCTTTTTGCTAAATTATACAATGATTTTCTTTTATTAGCTATAATCGCGAGCCAAAATTAGGAGAATTTTTATGGAAAATTATAAAAAAGTAAAAGAGATGTTTTTGATGCAGCAAGCCCTAAATGACGAAACAAATGGCGTGGGCTGGGAGGACGGCTATACAAAAAACGGCAAACTTATCAACTGGAAGCGCTGCATTTACATGGAATGCGCAGAGCTCATCGATAGCTTTGCGTGGAAGCATTGGAAAAATATCTCTGCAGCGCCGGACGTGAATAATATCGTCATCGAGATCGTTGATATTTGGCACTTCGTAATGAGCTATATTTTAGAGCAATATTACGGCGGCAAAGACATCGACCACATCGTAAGCGACGTCACGGCAGTAAGCGGATTTGCGGAGTTTAGCTCCTACGCCTACGACGTGCGCGAATACAGCATCTACGAAATCGTAAACGACATCGAGCTAGTAATCCACGAAACAAGCGGCTTTGAGCTGCAAATCGGCGAGCTACTGACCGATTTTTTTCGCGTGGCGATTAAATGCGGAGTGAGCTTAGACATACTTTTTGCCAAATATATCGGCAAAAACGTGCTAAATAAATTCCGCCAAGACCACGGTTACAAAGAGGGCAGCTACCGCAAAATCTGGGGAGACCTTGAAGATAACGAGGTGCTAATCGAGGTGCTATCAAAAGGCACAGTAAGCGCAAACGAAATTTACGAGCAATTGCAAAAGATTTACGACGCGACGAAGTAAAGTCATGGATTTGCTTGCGAAATTTATCTTTAAGATTTTAAAATTCCATCTATAAAATTTCGGCAGGCAAATTTTAAAAAAGAGGTTTGATTTGAAATTCTGCAGTTTTGTAGCTAAAATTTTACGCAATGTTTTGCTTGCATACAAGTGGCAAAATTCCGCGCAGCAAGCAAATAAATATTCGTAACAGGTAAAAACCAAGCTAGGATGCGGTCTCCATTTACGCACTATAAATGAGCAAATTAAACACGGGTGGGCGAGCGATCAAAGCATAAATTTAGTATTATAATGCGAGATGAGCCGGTTAAAGTAAGCGAATGAGCCAAGCGAGCGGATCAATGAGGCGCGTTTCGTGCGGCAGTCAAAATAAATCTCAGCTCAAATTCCGTCGCAAAAGTCGCTAAAATAACGCAAATAGGAGCATACATGGGTAGAATTTTTAATTTGGCAAAGCAGGACTTTTTTACGCGCAAGTTTATTTTGCTCTCGCTATTGCCGCTTATGTGCTCGCTTATAATCTTGGGCACGCTCGCATTTTTCGGCGGCAAAGAGCTTTTTGACGCGCTTTCGCAGGGCGCGCAAAGCGGCGATTTTAGCTTCTTGGACGAGCAGCACTTCCCGGTAATTGCAAAAATTCTAAGCTTTGCTGCTACGAAGTGGATTATTGGTGCGATTTTTTCGGTGTTTGCCAGCTTTGCGGTGCTGATGCTTAGCGTGTTTTGTGCGCTTATCATCGCGGCCTTTCTGACGCCCGCAGTCACTAAAGAGATCAACACGCGCCACTACCGCCTAAGCCGCGCGGATGAAGCGAGCACGGCGCGAGTACTGAAGCTAATGAGCCTTGAAATTTTAAAATTTTTAGCAATCTTATTCATCTGCTCGGTGCTTTTGTTTGTGCCGGTAATAAATTTATTCATCATCAACGTGCCGTTTTTTTATATCTATTACAAGCTGGTTCTAATTGACGTCGCTTCAAATGCGTTAAGCGCGAAAAGCTTCGAGCGCTCTTATAAAATGGGGGGCGGATATAAATTTGCCCTAAGCGCTTTTATTTTTTATCTGCTGTGTTTAATCCCGCTGGTAGGATTATTTTTCCAACTATTTTTCATCATCTTTTTGACGCACGTAGTGCTGATAGACGAAAGCGCCCGCAATAAAAATCGCTAAAGATTAACTAAAATCAATGAAAAATTTTGAAATTTTCATAAAATAGTGCGAAATTTTTTAAGAAAGGATTTCTATGAAATCAGGTGATATTTACATTTGCAATATATGTTCGCTCAAAAGCAGCGATGATGAAAACGCGGTCTTTATCAAGGCGCATAAAAACGGCGAGACGGTGCATATCTGCACATCCTGCATGCCTAGCGTCATCCACGGCTCAGGCATGGTCGTAAAAAGCAACTCCGAGATCGAAGAAGAGCTCCAAGACGCTACAAACTAGCTGCTAGCACGACTTACCGCGGCGCGTTTTAATTTGTTTATTAATCTGCGCGCCGCAAAATTCCAAAATTCCAAAATTCCGTCTGCGAGGTTTTCCACCAAAATACTGCATAGCAAAATTCCACGCTTAAAATTATAAAATTTTACGCAGCAAATTCTGTGCATTAAGCTTATCCCACATAAGAATTTTCGCGTTATAAGCTTGACGCTAAAATTCCTTGATCTGAAACTAAAATCTGAGAAATTTTAAAATCCATGCAGCCGCTTAATCTCTGCGCTAATCGGCTTTTTTTGGCCTGATTTGGTCACACTTACGTAGGTTGCGATCGCGCTGGTTACGTGCAAGCACTCGCGAAATCCATCCTCGCCCAGTCGTAGCGCTGCGACCTCGATCTGCACGCGGATAGAGGTATTTCCCACGCTTAGTACTTTTGCGTAGCAGCTGATGACATCGCCGATAAATACGGGCTGCTTGAAAGTTACCTCCTGCATCGAGATCGTCACGACCCGCTCGGGCGCTATCTCGCGCGCCGCCGTCGCGCCCGCTAAATCGATCTGCGCTAGTATCCAGCCGCCGAAAATATTGCCCGAGCTATTCGTATCCTTAGGCAGCGCTACGACCTTGATGCGCGGCTCGCCGAAATCGTCTAAGTTTAAATCGCTCATTTTTACTCCTTAAATTTAAAAATCTCGCATTTTAACCGCGCAAATTTAACACTTTTTCGATACAATCGGCAAAAATCTATGTCGAAATTTTAAAATTTTAAGCGGATGCGAGGATAGAATTTTGCTCGCGAAGCAGACACATTCCGCTCGTAAAAAGACGATAAAACGGCAAAAAGGATACGCGATGAACGATTTTGTAAAACTTAGCGAGATGGCAGCGAGCGCTAAGGCGCGACTAAACGCCCTCTACGACGAGCCGCACGCCGAGCTGATCGCGCGTGGGCTGGAGATCTGCGGCTTTGAGCCTAGCGATACTGCACGCATAGCCGTACTACGCCGAATCGTTGATCTCAAAGAGGATCCGTTACTGCAAGAATTTCGCCGCTTAGGCTACGATGAGGCGCGGCAGCGCGAGCTAAAGAGCAAAATGTATGATTTCACTCGCGAAATACACGAGAGTATGCACGCGGCTCTTATCGCCGAAGCTGGCGCGCAAGGGATTTTGCAGCCCTTTTATCTGGAGCTTTTAAAGGGCGTGCACCGCATCGGGCTCGTGCTAAGCGATATGCAAAAAAGCTGGCAAGCCCTAATCATCGAAGGCACGAACAAGCGCTTGCAAAAGGAATTTAGCTCGCTTGCGCAGGCGAAGGAATTTTTACTGCAAGAGGAGCTGTTTATGCGCACGCCTCACGGCGAGATCTGCGAGCGCTGCTACGGCGCGATAGTGCAGCGCGAGGGCAAATCCCAAATGGTGCCCTACGCCGTGGCATTTGCGGATGAGACGGCAAAGCTACAGAGCGAATTTAGCGATCTTTTGGAGCGCCTGGTGACGCTTGCAGAAGATGAGAGCGAGCTAGCTTACGTCGCGTATCTGTCCAAGCTCAAGCAGGCCTTTTGCGAGAGGGACGCTAGCGCGGTGATCGGCGCGTGGCGGGATGCGGAGATCGCGTGGATGGATATAAAAACGCCGCTTCAGATCGGGCATCCGCTCGAATACTACGAAGACGCCTACACGCACGCAGTCGCGCTGGAATGGGACGTCAGGCTTGCAGGAGCGTATGAGTTTAGCGCGGAAGAATTTAAAGCGCGCGTAAGCGAGAGTTTTGAGCGTGCGTATGAAAAAATCGGCGCGAACAACGCCGTCATGCACTCGCTCGTGCTTTCAAACATCGCCAAAACTCAGCTTTACGTCTGCGCTCCGCTGATCTACTACGGCGCCGATCTGGGCGGGCTCTTTTCGGCGCAGGTCGTGCCAAACGACGAATTCGTAAGCACCAACTGCGGCAAGAAAATTTTCGCCTTCGTAAATTTCGTCTATGAAAGCGCCAAGGCTAGACCTTTTATGCGGCTAAGCAGCGAAATTTTCGACCTCGATTATCTAAATTTCGGACGCGAAATTTTATTTAAAAAGCCGCAAATTTGGCGCCGCGTCTACGAAATATCGACGATCGGGCATGAGTTCGGGCATATATTTTTCATCGACGCAGACACCGAGGCGCGCATGAACCGCTCGGGGCTTTTTAAGCTCATCGAGGAGTATAAGGCGACCACGGGCGGGCTCGTGAACTTCTTTTTCCACGAGGAGGAGGAGTTTTGCCTGCCGGTGCTGGATGAGCTGATCCGCCGCGCCGTGGGCCTCATCGCGTGGCAGCGGGTGGAGGAGCTCAAGCCCTACTACTGCGAGGCTCTGATACATCTGAGCTTGCTTTTTGCATCGGGCGTTTTGAAATTTGACGGCATGCGGCTGGCGGTTAAATTTGACCGCGCGGGCTATGAGAGCTTCAAAGCCGCGTGCCTGCAAAACTATGAGGAGCTGGCGCAGCTTTATTACGACAAAAAGGACGCGGCGGAATTTTTATCGCGCTTTGCGGAGCTTAGCGGCGGCGTGTATCTGCCGCGCGAGGCGCAGGTGCGGGAGTTTGTGGAGTTTTACTACTCGCGCTACGAAGCGATCGGCAACGAAACGGATCCTAGCAATGAACGAGCAAAGTGGCTTTAAAATTTCAGCTCTGAACTGCGCCTTAAAATAATGGAAAGCGAGTAAAATTCCGCGGAATTTTAAGGGGAAAGCATGGGATATTTTAAAAATTTACTCTCTGATTTAAGGAGCGGCAGGCTCGCGCTGCACCCGATTTTGCTTGCGGCGACGTTTTGTATAGTAAAATTTTCGTGGCCTAGGTTAATAGGCAATGTAGGCGAAAGTGATGCACTCGGTAGTTTCATATTTATGGACTTTATTCAATGCGCCTGCTTCGTAGGGTTAGGCGCGCATCTTGTCTATGTCGCGGGGCGCGGCGGCAAAAACAGGCAAAGCGGCGGCTGCGAAAACAGCGGCTACGAAGGCGTGATACAGCCTCGCGGACTGCGATATTTAGCCGTGCTGCGCGCTATCTTATGCGCTCTGTGCATCATCGCATGCGTGGTGGGTTATCTTGGCGCGGATATAAATCACCAAAAATTGGGCGTTCTGAATTGGTTTTTTCCGACCGCGCTAGCAAGCACTTTCATATATTTGA
>NZ_CALIMW010000132.1 GCF_938045405.1 uncultured Campylobacter sp.
TTAAACCAATCCGGGTCATTAGGATCGAATTTGTTATCATTCATAGCCAGCTGCTGAGTATAGCGAATATGAGCAGCTACTTGATCTGCCGCCTCCACAAGGCTATTTCGATTGATTTGAGGCACCGCCACCGCCGCTAGAATTCCAACCACCACGATGATGAAAATCAGCTCTATCATAGTAAATGCTTTTTTCATAATTTTTACCTTTCATAAAAATTTTGTTTATATTTTAACATAAAATTTCGCAATTCGCACGCCTCGCTTGTAAATATCTATATTTTGTATCGAATTTTTATGATCCGAGACATATTCTGGCTCATCCGCATAGATAAAAGCGCTATCCCCGCTAGGCAGTCCGTAAAATTTCAGGCGCAGGCAGAGCCTCTCGTCTTCGCAGCTTACGCTTTTTACTCCGCGATTTTTTAACTCACTTGCCAGCTGCCTAGCTACGTCAAATTTATAGATGAAATGCCGCTGCGGTTTGTTTGCGAACATCGCCTCATACATCACATCGCTAAAAATCACTACAAAATAGCTCACCGCTAAGCTTACCAGCGTCACACCCACGGCGATCTTGTGAAAGGTGCGAAATTTAGGCAATCTAACGCGGTATGAATTAAACAAAACCCGAATGATCAAAGGCGTAGCGATGACGCAATACGGCAGCATCATCTCAAGTGGCACGCGCTGTCTTAGCGAAAAAAGCATCGTTAGACAAAGCGCACTTGTAGCGATGAACCAAAGCAGGTTCTTTTCCTCTTTGATCCAAATTCTATAGATCGTGTAGATGAAAAATAAAAATACTAAAGGCGAAAACGCGCCCGCAAAAACGCCCACGGTGTCTAAAAAATACCCCTTCGGCTTGCCCTCGGAGCTCACGTCGTAAAAGATCACGCTGAAGCTAAATAGCGCTATGCAAAGCAGCAAAAGCTCCTTTTTGCGCGTATAAAGCGCCCAAATTCCAAAGCCCACGTAGAGCATAAAAAACGCGCGGTCGATCAGGGCGCAAACGGACAGAAGCACGAAAAGCGCGATATTGTATTCGCTCTTTGCAAAATAGATCGCTAGCAGCGTGAAAAAAACGATGATGCCCGCAGGATTTAGCAAGATCGCGCTACTCATTGACGCAGGAAGCGCCATAAATAGCGCCGTAGCAACCACTCTATCGAAGCGACGCTTTAGAATAAATTTTGAAATTTTATAGATCATCGCGGCGTTTGCGAAGTGGATCAAAATAAACGGTACGCGCAGGGCGTAGTCGTTGCGCCCGAAAATTTCGCAGCTTAAATTTGCGATTAGCGAAACGAGGGATTTTTTCTCATAAAAAATTTCGGCTTCGTAGTAGCTGATGCTTAAATTTGAAATCGCATAAAGCAGAAATATGCCCTGAAACAGGCACATTATAGAGATTACGAAAATTTCGTTTTGATAAAGCTTCTTCACTCTCATCCTTGCTGCGGGCACTTTAAATTTACAGCCTAAATTTTACGGCCGGAATTTTATAAAATTTAAGCCGCCGAATCATTTAAAATTTAGCCGCTAAATTTAACCGCGCGCCGCTTCATTCCTCTATCGTATAATTTTCCCAAAAGAAATTTATCCACTCATCCGTCTTTGAAATTTTAAAATCGGGTTGGATGAGCGCCTTGGGTTTGTAAAAAATCACCGCCGTTTTAAGCTCTATTTGCGGGAATTTCTCCAGCAGCACGCGCTTGATCTCGACCATGCTGTCGCCGCTGTCGATGATATCGTCCACCAGCAGCACGCGCTTGTAAAGCTCCAGATCGGGCACGTTGAAAACGTCGATGGTGTCGAGCTTTTTGGTGTCTGCGTAGTGGATGGAATTTATCGAAAATATCGTCCGCATATCAAGCGCATTGGCTAGCGCATGACCGAATGTGAGCCCGCCTCTAGCGATCGCCACGATTGCATCGGGCATAAATTCGTCCCTAACCTGCTTTGCTATAACTCTTGCGTCGCGATCCATCTCGTCAAAACTATAAAATCTCATATCTTTCCTTAAAATTTAATGCATTAAAAATACCAAAACGCTAATCGCGCCAAGCGTCAAAACGCCAAAATTTAAATCTTTTATCCTGCGCTGAGCGAGTCTAACTACGATATAAGCGATAAAGCCGAAGCTTAAGCCGTTGGTGATCGAATAGGTAAAAGGCATCAAAAATACTATAAAAAACGCAGGGATTAAAATTCCAGCGTCGCTATAATCGATCTTGCCAAGTTCGCTAAACATCAAAACCCCGACCATTACGAGGATCGGATAGATCGCATTTGCGGGGATCGCCTTAAATAGCGGTAGCATAAACAGCGTCAGCACAAAAAATATAGCGCAAAATACCGCGGTAAGCCCCGTGCGGCCGCCCGCCTCCACGCCGCTGGCGCTCTCGGCAAATGCAGTGACCGTGCTCGTGCCAATAACGGCGCCCGCAACGCTTCCTATCGCATCGGAGGTTAAATTTCTAGATAATTTTTTCATGCCGTCTTTGCTATTCTCTCCAAAAAGCCCCGCGCGGTTTCCCACGCCGGTTAGAGTGCCGATGCTATCAAATAGATGCGTGACAAAAAATGTGATTATAAAAGGCACGAACGCGAGCTTTAGCGCTCCGGAGATATCTAGCTTAGCGAATATCGGCGTTATGCCACTTGGCGCGCTTACTATGCCATGCGGTGCGGGCGAAATTCCAGCCACCCACGCAACGCACGAAGTAATCAAAATGCTTAAGATAAACGCCGCCTTGATTCTAAGCACGAAGAGCACCAGCACGACTGCTAAGCCTAAAATTCCAAGTAAAACGTTTAGATCTTTTAAATTTCCTAAAGTTACTAGCGTCGCCTGACTAGGCGCGATGACACCCATCTGCTTAAGTCCGATAAAGCAGATGAAAGCCCCGATACCCGCACTTATGGCGCGACGCAGATCAAGTGGGATAGATTTGATAACCCAAACGCGAAAATTGGTAAACGAAAGCACGGTAAAAAGCGCCCCGCTTATCGCTACGATGCCAAGTGCACTCTGCCACGGCATCTTCGCATCCACGCACAACGCAAAGGTAAAATACGCATTTAGCCCCATGCCGACGCTAAGCGCTACGGGGGTATTTGCAAAAAGCCCGTTAAATAGCGTCGCGATTATCGTAATAAGCGCGGTTGCCGTAACCAGCGCATCAAACGGCATACCTGCGATGCTCATAATGTTAGCGTTTACCGGCACGATGTAAATCATCGCCAAAAACGTAGTAAGCCCTGCGATAAGCTCCTGCCTTACCGACGTTTTCGCGGCGGCGAGATGAAAGAATTTCTCCACTTGCTCCTCCTTTAGAATTTATTCGTAAATTTCGATCTGATTATACAAGCTGTCGCGCTCTACGGGCACAAAGCCCGCCGTGCCGATCATATCGATAAAATCGCGCTTGCTCTGCCCTTTTTTGCTGCCGGCGCCGGCGCTGCTTTGAATGCTTTCATTCTCGATCGTGCCGTCAAGATCATCCGCGCCGAAATCCTGCGCTACGAGGGCTAAATTTAGCGTCGAGGTCGCCCAGTAAGCCTTGATATGCGTGACGTTATCAAGCAGAATTCTACTAATCGCGATCGTTTTTAAAATTTCGACCGAGCCCAAAAAGCCCTTCACGTCCAGATAGTTGTTCTCGCGCTGATACACGAGCGGGATGAAGGCGTTGAAGCCGCCGCCGTTAGCGCGAGAGAGGCTCTCGTCTTGCAGTGCGCGGATGCGCAAGATGTGATCTATGCGGTGAGCGCGGCTTTCGATATGTCCAAAGAGCATCGTAGCGTTGCTCTGACGCCCGCGCGCATGCCACAGCGAGTGGATTTGCAGCCACTGCTCGCTTGAGACCTTGCCTTTGCAAATTTTATCGCGCACGTCCTCGTCAAAAATTTCGGCGCCGCCGCCGGGCATCGAATCCACGCCGCTTTGCATCATCAGCTCTATCGTCTCCTCGTAGCTCATCTTCCACTTTCGCCGCCAGTAATCGATCTCCGC
The DNA here is from genome assembly GCF_938045405.1 of uncultured Campylobacter sp. Classification (GTDB taxonomy): domain Bacteria; phylum Campylobacterota; class Campylobacteria; order Campylobacterales; family Campylobacteraceae; genus Campylobacter_B. Next base: position 4,018 of record NZ_CALIMW010000132.1, read on the forward strand.
CGCGGTCATCGCCTTGATATGCACAAGCGGATATTTTTGCTTTATCGCTTTGAAAATTCCCAAATATTGCTGCGGCGTAACGAACGGATTGTGCGAGCTTACGATATGAATCTCCTTCGTGCCGCGCGCTACCGTCTCGTCCACGATACGCATGATCTCATCATCGCTCATCGTATAGGCGTTTTCGTTCTTGCGGTGCGCCGAAAATGCGCAAAATTTACAGGTATCTGCGCATAAATTCGAAGGATTGATATGACGATTTGCGTTGAAATAGACGTTTTTACCGTTTTTTTCTTTGCGAATAGCAAAGGCAAATTTGCCCAGATCGAAAAGATCCAGATCCCATAACTTCACGCCGTCTTCGTAATTTAATCTCTCGCCGCTTTGTAGTTTTTCTAAAATTTCCATCGATTTCCCAAGCCAAATTTTGTGCTAATTATATAATTTTTTGCTTACAAAACGGATAAGCGGACTAAATTTAGAGCCGAATTTCGTTAATTTAAAATAGCGTAGTAAAATGGGCGCCAAATTTTAAACAAGGAAAGCAAAATGTGTGGAATCGTAGGCTACATAGGAAATGCCGAAAAGAAAAAAATCATAATAAACGGACTGAAGGAACTCGAGTATCGCGGATACGATAGCGCTGGGCTTGCCGTGATGGATGAGAGTGCGAATATAAAGTACTTCAAAGCGGTCGGCAAGTTAAATAATCTCGAAGAAAAGATGAAAGATTTCACTTCGCAAGGCTTTGGCGTTGCGATCGGACACACTCGCTGGGCGACGCACGGAAAGCCCACCGAGCTTAACGCGCATCCGCATTTTGGGGATTTTAGCTTCGTCGTGCATAACGGCATCATCGAAAACTACATCGAGCTAAAAGATGAGCTCGAAGCGGACGGCGTGAAATTTTTAAGCCAGACCGATACCGAAGTGATCGTACATCTTTTTGAAAAAAATTTCAAGGCTAGCAACGACGCATTTAAGGCATATGAAGCCACAATTAAACGACTAAAAGGCGCATACGCTACGCTTTTGATCACCAAGGCTGCTCCGGGCGAAATTTTCTTTGCTAAAAACGCAGCTCCGCTCATTGTCGCAAAAAACGATAAAAACGAAATTTTCTTTAGCTCCTCGGACGCTCCGCTCATCGGGCTTGCGAATACGGCTGCGTATCTGGACGATCAAATTTACGGCGTTGCAAAGCTTGGGCAAATCGACATTTTTAAAAACTCTAAACCGCATAATTGCGCCTTTAGTGAGCTTCCGAAAGATAAAGGCTATGCGCAAAAAGAGGGCTTTAGATTTTTTATGGAAAAAGAAATTTACGAGCAAGCGCAAGTCGTAACCGAAACGATGATGGGGCGCGTAATCAAGGGCGGTAAGATCAAATTTGACGAACTTGATGCGGCGATGTTTGAGGGTATCGACGAGGTCGTGTTATGTGCCTGCGGCACGAGCTATCACGCCGCGCTCGTAAGTTCATATCTTTTCGAGCGCATCGCTAAAATCCGCACAAAAGTGGAGGTTGCCAGCGAATTCCGCTACAAGGAGCCGTTTTTGAATAAAAACGCCCTTTTTATCGTCATTTCGCAAAGCGGCGAGACCGCCGACACCTTAGAGGCGCTGCATATCGCTAAAAAAGCCGGTCTTAGAACGCTTGCGATCTGCAACGTCGATAACAGCTCGATCGTGCGCATGGCGGGCAGCGTGATCCTCACTCGCGCAGGCATCGAAAAGGGCGTAGCCTCCACGAAGGCTTTTGCAACGCAGGTTATGGTGCTATGGATGTTTGTGGTGTATCTTGCAAATCTGCGCGGCACCGTCTCTGCCAAAAACAACGCGAGCGAAATTTCGGCGATGCTTCATATCCCGCAAATTTTAAAGATCAAAGACGGCTTGCAGGATAAAATTTACCGCATGAGTAAGCACTATCTGCACGGACACGGCTTTTTCTTTATCGGGCGCGATATTTTCTATCCGCTCGCTCTTGAGGGCGCGCTCAAGCTCAAAGAGATCTCCTATCTGCACGCGGAAGGCTATCCAAGCGGCGAGATGAAGCACGGACCGATCGCTCTTGCCGATTCTAATCTCTTTACGGTTGCGCTGATGCCAAAGCATTTGCTCTACGAAAAAACCAAAAGTAATGTCGAAGAGCTTGCCGCGCGCGATGCGTATATTTTAGCTATCAGCCCCGAAGAGCCCGAGGTCGCGGACGATTTTATCAAAACGAGCGAGCAAAGCCACGCGATGAGCGAATTTTTTGAGATGATGCTGATTTTGCAAATTTTAGCTCTTGAAATTTCCGTGCGGCTCGGCAACGACGTGGATATGCCGCGAAATTTAGCCAAAAGCGTCACCGTAGAATAATCGTTTTTTAAGTTCATTTTGACTAATATTTCTCATTAAAAAATCGGGGAATGTTAGTATATGAGACTTATCGGATTTATCAGAGGTGAAAATGTCATAGTCGCCACGGGCGGGGTCGAGTATAGCTACGAAATGCTAGGCGAGCGCGATCCTAGCCTAACCGACGGCGATGAGGTAAGCTTCGACACGCTAGCATCCAGCGC
>NZ_CALIMW010000133.1 GCF_938045405.1 uncultured Campylobacter sp.
TCGCATCCGCCGTCACAAGTGGCTAGCATAGGCTGCTATGGTTTGCTTTTTGTTCTGTGCGGGATGCTTTTTACTATTTATAGAACGAACACGGCGCCCAAGCAATTGAATGAGCTTGAGATAGATACCGGAATTTTAAGAAACGTTTATTATAATTTTCGCGGAAGCGGCGGACGAATACATATAGAACTAGAAAACGGCAAGAAAAAAGTTTATGAAATAAGCAAAAGTGATAGCGATATTTATGAAAAGCTAAAAGGGCAAAAAATCAAAATTTACGGCGAGCCAAGTCCAGATATATTAGGCAATAATGAAATTTTACAGCTTGAAGATAAAGATGGAAAAATATATAAAGAATATAATTTTGATCATAGATTGTTAAGACCATATTTGATGACCGCACAGTTTAAATTCTTTTTAAAAGGGGCAGTTTTTCTACTTTTATTGATATTTTTTATAAATTTTTCAGATAGAAATTTAATTAAAAAAAATCTAGAAGAAGGAGCAAAAAATGAGTAACGGATTGGGCATTATTAGAGATGGGCTTTCACATGGTCTTGCTAATACAGCTGCAGCGTAAGCAATAGTGAAAATCTGCTTTCGTATGCCTATAAGGGCAGTTATTATTCTCACTCTCCATTGAAAGTTAAAATTTAGTCTATTCGCGCATCTGTTGTGCTCATTATTTTATAAATTCGTATTCTTTTACCCTACGCAGATTGTTGTTTGCGATTATCAAGGTATATTGATTTTCTGAAAAATAGCCTGTCGCCCGTTTAGCTTTTACTTCATTCTCGTTTATCGTACCGATTTTTACTTTGCTTCTAGCAGACGCATTCGCTATACATTTTTCTTTTCCGCGTGAAGTTGCTATTGGGCTTATTGTAAGAGTTACGGCGCGAGTATATCCAAACATCGGGTGCGCGCGGCTTTAGATTTTGCGGCGCGACACGCGCGTCTAGCGCCAGCATATCGGCTCTGCCTGCCGAAGCGCTAATTTCGTCAAATTTAGCCGCACGCACATCCAGCGTCGGTCTGTCGGCGCGCACGGTCTGCCCGCCTACGCCTACGTAGTCGCACACGCCACGCAGCTCGTGCACGAACGCGCGCTGCTTCTCGCTGCCGATCCGCCCATGCACTGCGCCGTTTAGCGTGGCATTGATTTTAATGAAGCAAAAGCCGCTCTCGCGCGCCAGATAAAACGGCTCTGCAAGCTCCTCCGCCGCGGCAGAGCAGACGTCAAATTTCACCTCTATGCCTCCGCGGCGTAAAATTTCCGCGCCGCCCGCAGCCTGCGCGTTCGTATCGCGCGCGCCGATTACCACGCGAGATAGGCTTAGCTCTGCCAAAAGCTCGGCGCAAGACGGGGTCTTGCCGCGGTGCGCGCAGGGCTCGAGCGTGACGTAGGCGCAAGCGCCGCGCAAAAGCCCGCCGTGGCGGTTTAAGATAAAATCATAGGTGAAGCTCGGCTGCAAGAGCGCGCTTTTTAGGGCTTCTAGGTTTTGAAATTTAACGCCGAATTTGCGGGCGTATTCGCGAGCGAAATCCTGCGCG
>NZ_CALIMW010000134.1 GCF_938045405.1 uncultured Campylobacter sp.
TCAAAAATAAGTGCGATTGACTAAAATTAAAATTACATCCATCGCACCTTTAAATTTTAATCTAAATAACGTAGCCCGATAAACAATGTGTCGTTCTTTAAAATTCTAAAAAAACTTATCGTCATATTAAGACACCACATTTAGTATTTTATCTAAAATTTTGTTTTTGTCGCTATAATGCGGCTTCTTGACCTTTTCGTCTAGTGGCTCAGGACGTTGCATTCTCAGTGCGAAAACGCGTGGTTCAAATCCCGCAAGGGTCGCCATTATGGACTTATACAAGCCTCTTGATTTTAAACGGTAAATTTATCTATGATTTTATCATGGACTTTCATACAGCCCGTCAGATTTTAAATAATAAATTTTATCTGCGATTTTATCGATGAAGCTTTTATCGTGCGAGACGATGATTTCGCTTACGTCAAGCTCCGCCAAAATCCCCGCCACGCGCTCCTGCATCGCCTCATCAAGCGCCGTCGTAGGCTCGTCCAGTAGCAGTATCCTAGGCTCGCATACCAGCGCGCCCGCAAGCGCCACTAGCTTTTTCTCGCCGCCGCTTAGATGAAAGGGCACCCGCTCGCGTAGATGTTCGATTCCCAAGCGTCGCAGCGTCTCCAGCGCCTTGCGCTCGATCTGCTCTTCACCTAAAATTTCAAGCTTTTTTAGATGGTCGTTTTCGCTGCCCTGCCTTAAAATTTCCGCCTTACGACCAAAAAATTCAGAAAAAATTCCACGTCTTTTCTCCACATTTCGTGCTCGTTTTAACCGCTCATTTTGCGCACGCAGGCTAAATGCGACGTCCTCAAACACGCTCGCGCACAAAAATTGATCGTCGCTATTTTGAAATAAAAACCCGATCTCGTGGCGAAATTTTATAAAATCCTCCGCACACTCAAGCTTCTCGCCGAAAAGCTCGATCTCACCCTCGCCCCATTGCCTTAGGCCACCTAAAATTTGAAGCAAGCTCGTCTTGCCCTGCCCGTTCGCGCCCAAGATCGCCACTTTTTCCTTATGCCCTACGCTCAAATTTACGCCGCGAAAAATTTCTCGCTCGCCGTTTTTAGCGCTTAAATCCAGCGCCTTAAGCGAGCAGCTCATAAGATAGCTCCGATTTTAACAGATACGCATGCCAGCACGAACGCCAAAAACGAGGCCTCCGAGACGCCCAAACCATCGCGACGTTCGTAAAATAGCCTACCGCAAAACCCTCGCGCGCTCATCACCAGGCTTAAATTTCTTGCTTGCTCAAGTGCCGAAATCGCTAAAATCCCGACTAAATTCGCATAAATTTTATAGGTGAAAATTCCGCTCGTCCCCACAAATCCGCGCATGCGCAAAAGAGCTTGCAGCCTCGCTAAATCCGAGCGTAAAAAATTTACGAATCGCCCGCAGCAATACACCAAAGAGCTTAGCTTTTCCCCGAGCCCGAGCCCGTAAAATCCGCGCGCGAAAAAATATTCGTCCTTGCCGTAAAATAGTAAAATCGCAAACGCCATTATCAAATTCGCGCGCAAAAATATCACGCCCGCAAGCTCGTAGTTGCCGACTATGGCGGGGCTTAACGCGCTTAAAATAGCAAAGATATTTAATACCGCAAGCCTTGCGCAGACCGCGCGCGCAATCGAAATTTTAAGCGCAAAAAGAAGTAGCGGCGGGGCAAAAAACGCTGCGTAAAGCTGTCCGCTAAGTCCGACGCCGAAGCTGAAGATGAAAAACGCGAGCAGTGATACGGCGGGGCTCATTTGCGCGCTCTTTTCGCTAGCCACATTAAGCCAAAAAAGCCGAAAATCAAGGCCAAACAAAGCGCGATTTTAGGCGCCTCGGCGGACTGGCTTTGAAACGCCAGGCTCCTAATATCACTCTTAGGGCTTTCTTTCGGCAAGATGCTTTGCGAGGCGGAATTTTCCAAAGGCTCGGAAGTGCTTGAAATTTTATCTTCAGACACACTGCCTTTAGGCGCGTAATTTTTAGCGGCGTTCAAATTTTGCGGCATAGGATTTTCAGAAACGTCAGAATTTTGCGGCGTGGAATTCTCGGGATCACCGGAATCCTGCGGTGTAAAGTCCTCGGCGCTAAATTCCATCTGTGCACCGTGCCCTGCACCTCCGTAAATTTGAATAGTAAAATTTTTAGCCGGGATCTTTATGCTCGCAAGTCCCTCTTTATCGGTCCTAGTGCGCAAAATTTCGCGCCCGTCCACACTGATTAAAACTTCACACTCCATGCAGGGAGAATTTTTATAAAAATAGCTATAAATCGCCACTCTATCGCCCTCTTGCGTCGCGAAAAGATGAAGCGCATGCGAAAATGCGAAGGAGCTCAAAACCGCTAAGAAAAATAGCGCTCTCATCGCCTTTGTCCGCCGTAAAATTTCGCAATAAAGCTAAGCGCAAAAAGGGTGATGATCCCTTCCAAAACAGCTAGAATTGCGCCTTCGAGCGAGATGAGCGTCGCGATAGCAAAAAACTCCCGCCCGCTGATGAAAAGCACGAGATCAAGAAGCAGCATCGAGCAGACGATCGGCACGAAACCCGCTAAAAACAGATAAATTTTTTGCGTGCGCACTTTTAGCTCTTGCGCTTTTACGGCGGCGGCAAAGAGCCCGCCCAAAACCGCTGGAAAGCCGATGACTGCGGTATTTACGCCTAGCACGCTAAGCCCTCCGAAGCCGAAAAACACCCCTTGCAAAAAAAGCGCGACAAAAATCGCCAAGATCGCGCGTGGGCCCAAAAACGCGCCCACGAGCCCGCTTAGCATCAGGTGCATGGAGCTGACACCCACGGGCAGGTGCACGAAAGAGGCGACGAAAAACAGCGCGCTAAAACATGCGATCCTCGGGATCTCAGCCTGCTTTACGCGCCATAAAATCGCCGCTACCGCAGGCGCCGTAACCGCCCAGCCGGCAAGCAGCACGGGCGCGCTCAAAACTCCTTCGCTAATGTGCACGGCTCGCCTCCTTTAAATCGCTCCAGTTTTTTAGACGCGCAAAAACGCGGGAGCTAGTTAAATTTAAGGCATTTGCGACCTTTGCGATAATTGCCTTGATTGCTACAGGCCTTGCTTTTACGGCTTTAGTCGCGGCAAAATTTGCGGCTGTAAAACTCGCGGCTTGCGTCCTATTTGCGGCGGCTGTTGGCGCAAAACTCGGAGCGGTCTCGGAGCTGCTTGCGGAACCAGTAAATTTGATAAATTTTACAGCTCGCATGGCGCAAAAATTTTCGTTTGCTACATTTGCAGGAGCGGCAAATGGATTTCGCGACGCAAAATTTGAGGCTCCGAGCGATCTTGGTGCGACGCTCGCGCAGTAAAACAGAGCTTGCGAAATTTCAAAAGTCGGAGTTTGCAAAATTTCAAAAAACGAAATTTTGCGCGCGGGTATTTTACGCTCATAAATCCACGGATATGAAATTTTACGGCTCGAAGCTCCTAAGAGCGGATTTCTACCGAGCAAAATTCCACGCAGCAGAGCTTCGTTACTTAAAATTTTACTCGGCGGAATTTTGCTCCGTAAAGTTTTAACCAAACCCCGAGACGCAGACTGCGCGCAGATGCGAAACGGCGGAATTTTACCATTTAAAATTTTAGCCGCAGAATTCGATGGAAATTTTACATCGCCAAGCAAAACGCGCGAAAATAAAATTTCAAAGCCCTGCCAAAGCGTAAATTTAAATTTATCCGCAGCGACGCAAATTTCGCCCAAAAAAAGAGATCTCACCGAGCCGCTCCGCTACTTTTTCAACTCGTCCGCCTTGATCCAAAGCACGGCGCCCAGCTCATTTACGGGCTGCTCGCTTCCTTTGGCGGCTTCCTCCTCGCTAAGAGCCGCAAAGCCCCACCAACCGGCAACCGGCATCACGAAGCTAAACTCGCCCGCGCCGTTGGTTTTAACGACCTGTGTGACATGCGCCTCGCTAGGGGCTTTGTAGCCCTTATCGTTATATAGCTCGATCTCCACGTCCGCGCCTGGGACGGGCCTTCCGTGCAGTAAAAAAACTCCGCTAAATATCTCGCCTGCATACAGCGCATAAGGCCGCACTAGCGGCACGATCTCCGCCTCTAGCCCGAGCGGCTTATCCCAGCCTTCGCCCGCGCCGTAAGCATCGACGTAGGTTTTGGTGATATGGCGGATCATCTTGCGCTCAGCCGGCTCGGCATAGGGTTTCGGATCGAAATAAAACGCCAAAAGCGATGGTTTGTCAGCTTTAAATTCCGCCGCAAAATAGGAATTCTCGCCTTTTTTTTGCTCTTTTAGGCTGCCTAGGAGCGATTTTTTCTCACCATCAATAAAAACGCCGAATTCTGCGGGCTTTTGTAGATTCATAGATTCCTGTAAAAACGGATGAGAGAATTCCAAATTTAGCTTCACGATAGCGTCTTTTTGATCCTCTACGACATTTTTATCCGTCGTAAGAACGCCGAAATGTGCGAACGCAAGGCTAGCCGCGATGATTCCTAAAAAAGCAAATTTTGCCTTCATGTAATACCTTTCATAATAAAATATTACGGAATTGTATCACTTTTTTTCATCCGTATTGCTTAAATGTGGGTTTATTTTGAGTATTTAAAGCAAACTTTAGTTAAAATGTCGCAATTTAAATTACCAAAAAGAGGCAGAAAATGATAAATTTAAAACTTATCGAGACGAATTTCGATGAATTTAATAAAAAACTCATCGCCAAAAAAGTCCCGCCGCAAACTCTGCAATCGCTACTGGATGCCTACAACGAGCTAAAATCCAAAAAGACGGAGCTAGAGAATCTTCAGGCCGTGCAAAATGCAAAGAGCAAGGAGTTAGGTCTCGCCGCGCGCGAAGGCAGGGACGTAGGCGCGCTAAAATCGCAACTTGAGGAAAACAAGCAAAAGATCCAAAGCCTAAGCGAGCTCGTAAATGAGCGCGAGCAGAGCCTAGAAGCGATCGCCGCGTGCGTGCCGAATATCATCGACGACGACGTGCCGATCGGCGCGGACGAGAACGAAAACGTCTGTATCAAAAAAGTGCTGCAGCCGCGCACGTTCGACTTTGCGCCCAAGCAGCACTTCGATCTCGGCGAGGCGCTGGGATGGCTTGATTTCGAGCGCGGCGTCAAACTCAGCGGCAGCCGCTTTACCGCGATCCGAGGTCTTGGCGCAAAACTGAATATGGCTCTCATCAACTACATGATAGAATTTAACAACTCGCGCGGCTTCGAGCTCGTAAATATGCCGTTTTTGGTGCGCGATCAGATCCTCTACGGCACGGGTCAGCTGCCTAAATTTAAAGACGACCTCTACCGCGTTGACGACGAGGAGCAAAACCTCTACCTCATCCCTACGAGCGAGGTTACGGCGACGAATCTCTTTAACGATGAAATTTTACTCAGCGAGGAACTGCCGATCAAGCTCACCAGCTACAGCCACTGCTTTCGCAAGGAAGCGGGCTCGGCGGGGCGCGATACGCGCGGCATGATCCGCCAGCACCAGTTTGAAAAGGTCGAGCTCGTCGCCATCACGCGCCCAGAGGATAGCGCAAAGATGCTTGAGGAGATGATTTCATGCGCAAGCGATCTGCTAGCTAGCCTTGGCCTTCCGCACAGACACATGCTACTTTGCAGCGGCGATCTTGGCTTTAGCGCCGCAAAGACTGTGGATTTGGAGGTTTGGCTGCCGGGGCAGAACCAATACAGAGAGATCAGCTCGATCAGCAACTGTCGCGATTTTCAGGCGCGCAGAGCCAAGATCCGTTTCAAAGACGGCAAGAAAAACAGCCTCGTTCACACGCTAAACGGCTCCTCGCTCGCGGTCGGCCGCACGCTGATCGCGGTGATGGAAAACTACCAGCGCAAGGACGGTAGCATCGAAATCCCGCGCGTTTTAGAAAAATATATGTAGGCGGCCCGTGCGAAAGCTTTGGAAAAACCCAAATTCTAACGCCCGCTTCGCAGCCGCTGGATTTTGCGCTGCAAAATTTAGAAAGCGCGGCGTCAAATTTTTCGCGCTGCAAAACGCAGGATTTTTTGCAACAAAATTTGACGAAATGGAATTTTGCAGCGCAGAGCCTGGGGCATACGATGCCGCGCTTCGCGATTTTAAATTTTGCAATGAAACGCTTCGTTATACGCGGCAAATTCGGCAATCACGGCACTCGTATTTTAAATTTCACGACGAGAAATTTGATGGCGCGAAATTTACGACCTGCGGAACGGAATTTTTAGGGGCGAACTTTCGTGGCGCAGAATTCTGCAAATCAAAATTTATGGCACGCGACGTTAAATTTTACAAAGCAGAATTGCGCGAGACGGGCTTTTTAGCTCACACTGCGAAATTTTATGCGGCTAAATTTCACGGCGTGAAATTTCAGGAGATGAAGTTCCAGACGCCAAATTTAGAGCTTAAAATGAAATTTAGTGAAGCGAAATTCGGCGGGGTAAAATTCCGCGATGGCGCGCTTTTAAAATTTGCCGCCGTAAAAGGGCTGCAATGCAGTCCTAGCCTTTGCGCCGCTGCGCCTTTTAAATTTACCGCGCCGCAAAATGCGGGATTTTTTGCAACAAAATTCGGCGAAGCGGAATTTTATAGCGTAAAATTTCATAGAGCAAGATTGCGGTGCGCAAGATTTTACGGCGCAGAATTTGCGGCGAAGTGCGAGAAATTTTGCGGCGCGAAACGACGCGGAGCGGGCGCGTGAAGATCGCGCTTTTCGGCGGCAGTTTCGATCCGCCGCACGCAGGACACGAAGCCGCGGTAAAGGCGATTTTATCAAGCCTAAAGCCCGATTTGCTGGTCATAATGCCGTCGTTTCTAAACCCGTTTAAAAAGAGCTTTTCGGCGCCGCCGCAGCTGCGGCTTAGATGGTGCCGCGCGCTGTGGAGCGA
>NZ_CALIMW010000135.1 GCF_938045405.1 uncultured Campylobacter sp.
AAAAGCCCGAGCTTTGGACTTATAGCATACCTGCGCTGGCAAATGCGACATATGTGCTAATCTCTCTAGTTTATGCTTCGGGGTTTCTTGCTTTTCTTCCGCTTATGGCATATATCTGTTTTTTATATTCGCTCTGTGTCGTTGCCTGCGGCATACGTGAGAAATTTCAAAGCTTACGCTAAATTTACGATTAAAGTTTTAAGCCATCGTTTCGTATAATTTCGCAAAATTTTAAGGATTGCGTATGAAAATATATCTCTATAAATTACTTCTAGGCATCTTACTGACGGGCGTATTCTCATTCTCGCTCGGCTTTACTTTATCGCACGTAGGCATCATATCAAATGCGGTTTTTGGCGTACCGCTATTGCCTTACGCTTCCTTGGGCGCCGAGGTCGCAAAAGCTATCCTAACGATAATATCCGCATTTTATATCGCAAATAAAATTATTAATTTTCGCATTTTAGGCATCGATTGCAAGCTAAATTTTATATTTTTTATCGCCTTTGCGACGATAGGTGTGATTATCGTTAGTCTGCTATCTTTATTTATGATCGTCGGCATAATGATATTAAATAAATCAGAAATTGCATTTGCGGCGATGTGTCTATCCCTCGGGCCGATTTGGACCGCTTGGTTATTTCATATCAGCGGATATAGGCTCGGGGCTTTCTTGCAAAATTGCAGCCCAACGACAAAATCTACGGCAAGAAAATACAACATAGACAAGGCGCTATTGGTCGTTATAATAATAGTAGCACTGCTGATCCTTATACCGATAATAACGAAGCTTTTGTGATTTTTATTTTAAAATTTTAAACCAGCCGTAGAATTCGTTCGCCTCTAGGTGCGGATCGCCTGCGCGGGAGATGAAAAGCGGTCGTAGCGCAGCATTTGTTCTAAAATTTCCCACGTCCCTCATCTGCGCGCTGTAAAAAATAAGCGCGTGGCTCGCAAACTGCGCAAACTCGTCAAACGAGCTCGCCCCCGCCTCTATCATCGTGATTTTGGCACCCGCAGGCAGCGAGCGCGAGACCTCTACCTTGCGT
>NZ_CALIMW010000136.1 GCF_938045405.1 uncultured Campylobacter sp.
ATTAAAATTTAAATGGAAAAAGTAGATAAGGATTTTAAAGCGAGCTTGCATAACATCACGCAGCAAAAGGGCTCTGAAGGGTGGCGGCAATGATAAAAAGCATTATAGACCCCACTAATTTCGATATAGAATTTAGAAAAATAAGTAGAAATAAAAGAGGCGTAGCTAGATCAAGAATAGATTTTGAAAATATCGATGTAGAGGCCAAAATTAGGCTAGTTATGTTTTTAATTTCAAAAGCAAGCCACTTAGATAGCATAGTTTATAAAATTCTTTTTTGGGAAAGAGATGAGAAAATAGAGGAGTATCTTCTTAAAAATATGAAGGGGCAATACACAAAAGCTAAGCCTTATAAAAACGGCGCCAGAGCGGGTGTTATCTTTATAAAAGAAAAGACGCTTGAGCCAAATTTTTTGAGATCCATACTGCTGCGCCATTTTAATTTTGAGCTGGCAAAAGAGCCATCTTTGAATATCAGAGTTCAATTAGCCGCAAACAATAAAGAGAAATTTTCGATTTTATTTGATATATACGATGATCGAGGCTGCTATGTGTATTACTTTTAAAATTTTATAATGAAAATATTTGAGGAAGGAAGATATGGCAATATAAAGCTCTTTGAAGACGATAAGTATTGGAAAAAAGCAAAGATCAAAAAAGAGGTATTTTCTGAGATTTCGCGCCTATTAAAGCCCGAAAAATCTTGGTCTAACGAAATAGATCTATACGGAAGCGAAAACGGCAACCGCTTAGAGGTACTTTTTGATGCTAATAATATAATAGAGTCCGTTACGTTTCGTATCGATTTTAGATCCGAGTATGAAGCGGTATTAAGGGGCATAATATCATTGTGTGAGAAAAACGGCTTTTGCATTATAGACGGCAATTTAAATAATTTAAAATTATCCTTTAATGCTATAAAAGAGGCAATCAACAAATCCAAAAACAAAGAATTTTTTACAGAACTTGTTAGAAATAGTATAATAGGCGATAAAGACGAACCGCCTATCATAGAGGCCGTAGATGATTTCAAATTTAAGGATGATTAAAAATGATTGTAAAATGTATAAAAGAAGACGAGCATGAGTATCTGGGATTAAACAGAACCTATTTTGTTCATGGTATCCAATATGAAGAGGGACAGGTTTATTATTGCATATTGCCACTTGAAGATGATAGAGATTGGTATCGATTTAATAGTGAATATTTTCAAGTAATCGATGAAACGGTGCCTACGAATTGGAAATTTGGAATGCATAGGGGATTTTTTGAATGTTTTACCGCGTCTTACGAAGAGCTCATAGCAGACGCGGATCATTATGGAAAGCTTATTGACGGAGATCCGATAGAGGAGGAAATTTTTAAAAAAAGAAGAGCTGAGATGATCGATGACGTATATAATACCCATATCATCAAAGATTTTAATCGTTTCATATATGATCTAATCTCTAATCTATCGGTACAGATGAATATTGCAAATAAAGTACTGGATATAGAGATATCTGACGCAAACACTGAGGCCAAACATCGCAAAATGAATATTTTAAAGGATGACGGATATAGCTGGTATTTGATAGAATCGGACATAAGCACCTTTAAAGCCAACGCTACTAATGATTATTTAAGACCCGTATTAAAATATCTTAAATTGTGGTTAGGCAGAAAGAATTTTAGATAACCGGGCAGAAAGGTTTAATATGGCGAACGCGATCGATAAAAAAATTTTTATAAAAATTTTGAATGAAGATATCGATGTATGGCGCCCGGTAAAGGCTGCTCAAATCGCGCAATATATTTTTAAAATTACCGATACGACGAAATTTGAATCCGAACTGGATGAAATTTTAGAATTCAAACAGGGCGATATTGTAAAATGCAGAGAAAAAGACGGCAATTTCTACGCTTTTGAGCTATTTGAAAAAACCCGCCTTATAAATAGCAACGCGCTTATCATATGGCTTGATTTAATCCCATTTTTCGCTATAATGAGCGTCAAATTTCACTCACGGGGATAGCGATGAGCCTTGTTTCTTACGAATTAAAAAAGCAAAAACTAGATGGAGCGCGCAATGTGGCGCTTTGGAAGGCGCGTGGCGGCGTGGTGGTGGTGGTGCTAGCGCTGTTTATTGCTATGCGCAAGGATTTTGGAGATTTCTCATTCCTGTTTTTATTAGTGTTGCTAGCTCTTGCTTATCCTGCTTACAAATACCTAGCTGTGCGCATTTCGCGTAAATTTGAAGCGCTCAGCGAAGAGGCCTTTAAGAATGAATTTCTACTCTGGATCGCAAAGGAGCTGCGCCTTACTTTTCAGCCTTTCGGTGCGTTTTTACTCGATGAAATTTACAAAAATCCGCTCCGTAAAGAGGCAAATCTATGCACTTGCAAGCACGCGATAGTGGGCAAGACGCCGGAATTCGGCATAAAGCTCGGCGACATCTGCCTAAGCCGCGACTTCGATAAAAATAGAGAGGATCGGGTATTTGAGCTGGATAAAATTCTGCATCTTAAAAAAAAAGACGATACTGCGATCTTCGACGGGCTTTTTGCAAAATTCGATTTTAGCGAGACTTTCGATAGCAAAATTTTAGTCGTACCGCGCGGAGAGTTCATCTTCGGCGCATCGGATCTGAAGCTGCTTAAAGACAGCCCACACCTAAGCGCGTCGTTTGATGTTTATCTAAACAATCCCGCCGCCGCCGCATTTTTGCAAAACAAAAAAATTTTAGAAAATATGCAAACGATCACCGTAAATTTGTTCGGTAAAACCGAGCTTTATCTGGGCGAAAACAGCCTCGTAATCGGCGTTGAAAATAGCGAAATTTTCAAATCCGCGCCGAGCTCGCAAAGCGCGAAGCTACTCGAAAGCCTAAATAAAATGATCGAGATCGCTAAAATTTTTGCTTATCTTAAAAAGCTCGGGCAGGTAGAATAGAGATATTTCGATTTAAAATTTAAAGCTCAAAGTGTGATTGCGGCGGGCAGAACAAAATTTACGATAACGGATAAATTCAAAGAGAAGGGGGCTGCGTTATGGATATAGCTGAAATACAAGCTCAAACCCGCAGTATGCGCGCCCTATATGTCGAGGATGATAATGAGGTAAGGCAGCAGACCGCGAAAATTTTAAAACTATTCTTTCATCAGGTTACCGACTGCGGCGACGGGCGGGAAGGTATCGATAAATTTAAAGCGGGCAAAGCGGACATTGTTTTTACCGATATTAATATGCCGGGCATGAGCGGGCTTGAGATGTTAGAGCGGATCAAGCAGATCGATCCTTCGGTAAAAACGGTCATCTTCTCGGCCTACGACGAGTCTAAATTTTTTACCAAAGCCATAGCTATCGGCGTGGACGGCTACATACTAAAGCCTTTTACGACCGAGGATCTACTAAGCGTGCTTGAAAAAATCACACAAAGTATCGAAACCAAACCCGCAAAGTTTATTTATCTAAGCGGCGATTTTATGTGGGATAAGCAGAGTTTAACCCTATCCAAGGCAGGCGAAATTATCAAACTTACTAAAAACGAAACCTCTTTGTTGCAGCTGCTTTTAAGCTCTAGCGGACGGATTGCAAGCGGCCTTGAGATAGAAAACGAGCTGTTCGAGGACTGCGACGAGTATGACGACAAGCGGGTAAGAAATATCATATCCAGATTTCACCGAAAAATCGGCTACAAGCTGATAGAAAACATCTACTCGCAAGGATACAGAATAAAATGGCGATAGTAGACATCAAAAAAAATCATCAGAGATTTGAGACTATATTTTCAAATTCCGGCGTCGGCATCTTCATCGTGGACAAGAAAAGAAATATTATGGAGTGCAACGAGACTTTTTGTAAAATTTTTGGCTACGAATACGACGAGATCATCGGCAAATCCGCTCAAACCATACATCTAAGCGAGGAAAAATACCTGCATTTCGCAGACATCGCCTTTAATAAAGTAAGAAAAAACGAGGCTCTGCAGCTAAACTACGAGCTAAGGCACAAAAGCGGCAAAGGGCTGTGGATTAGAATTTCGGGCGACTCCATATCGGGAAATGACGAGGTGCTTTGGATAGTGGTGGACATTACCAAAAGAGTGATGGCGGAGAAGAAACTAAAACAAAGCAGGCTGAAGGTCAAGCGGCTAAATTTAACTCTCAACCACGAGATCGAGGAGCAGCTAAAGCTCATAAGGCGCCAGGACGAGCAGCTTCAGTATCAATCAAGGCTCGCTCAGATGGGCGAAATTTTAAATATGATAGCGCATCAGTGGAGGCAGCCGCTATCTGCTATCTCGGCTACGGCTTCGTATCTGAGCGCCGGCTGCTTGATGGCGGACAAATTTGATAAAACGGCTCTTTTGGAGGAGCTCGGCAAGATCGAGCAGTATTCCAAGCACCTATCCGAAACGATCGACGAGTTTAGAAATTTCTTTAAGCCCGCTAAGATCAAGGAAGTTACGAGCCTGGAGGAGCTTTGCAACATGGCGATAAATATCGCAAAAGCGATACTGCAAAATCAAAAGATTAAAATTTACGCGAAATACAGCTGTAACCAGACTCTGCTCACATATAAAAACGAGGTTTCGCAGGTTATCTTAAACATCATAAAAAATGCGCAGGACGCCTTTTTGGAAAGAAATATCGACGATGGCGTTATCGAAATTTCAACCTATATCGAAAAATCTTATCTTTGCTTAAGCGTAAAAGACAATGCAGGCGGCATCAGAAAGGAAATCGCGGATAAAATTTTCGATCTGTATTTTTCTACCAAGGTCAGCAAAAACGGCACCGGCATCGGGCTATATATGTCAAAGATCATCATTGAAGATCACTGCAAGGGCTCGCTCGTCGTCGAAAGCCTAAAAGGCGGTTCAAATTTTATAATCAAACTTCCGAAATGAAGCTTTTCTGAGACAATTTAAAATTTAATCCAAATTTACGCTACAAATGGGCTGCACTCTTTTTATATAATTTAATAAAGATTAAATTTTATGTAAGGAGGAAGCGATGAGCGAACCTGAAGACAAAATTTATCTGGAGGAGCGGAAGCTTGTTAGAAGATATTCTCCGCTCACATCAGTGCTTGTAAACACTCTGTTTTTGTTTGTAGTGTTTTACGCATCGTGGTGGATCTTTCAAGATCCTAGGGGACTGATGAGGATGTATACTCCATACGTGGGATATATGTGGTGCAGATGGCTGCTCGTAGTCATCATCTGGATCGCGTATATTTTTAATTTTTGGCCATTCAAAAGAGAGTGGCTCTATACGGCGGGGCCCGCGAAAAAGGGCATTATCTTTACGGTGATGGTATTTTTTACCTTCTTCGTATTCTTAAAGATATTCTTCGAATTTATTCTAGGCGAGCTTGCCATATCGTATTTTAGTCCGCGAAGGCTTGCGGAGCTTGGCATAACCGATTTTTACGCGCTTGAGTACTCGGCACAGGCTATTTTGATGTTTGCCGCTATCGCGTCCTGGCTCAGCCCTTCTTGGGTGGTGGCTGCGGATAATTCGCCGTGGCAGAAGCTAAAGCAGCCCGTTAAAGGTTTTACCGTTTTTATCTGGACTTTTTTGCTAAGTATGATCGTATATTTCGTATTTTTCCACTCGCAAATGGGAATTTTATTCGATCCGTGGCAAAAATACACATCCATTACTCCGCCTTGGTGGCACAACTTCGCCGATACGGTGCACGGAAATTTCAATATCGCGTGGATTATGTGCTGTACCGTTATGGTTTGGGTGTATGAAACTATCTGGGAGAGGTATCCTTTTAGCCTTATTAAGACGAACTGGCTTAGAAGGGTGGCGTCGTTTTTCGGCATTATAGCGATGGCGTTTTGCTTTTCATTCTTCTTTTACTATCTGCAAGAGCTCATCTGGGGCGTGCATATTAGAGGCGACAGAAGGCTCTTCGCGCCCGATTGGCGATGGCTGCACGTAGGCGAGATAGCTATATTTTGGCTCGTGCCGGTGTTGTTTATTAAATTTTACTGCAACAACGCGGTCAATAAATTTTCAAAGCCCGTCAATATCCTTCTTAGAACGATCATAAGCATGGTAGCGGCTATCGTTCTATACTACGTCTATTATCAGGTCTCTCACTTTTTACTAGGCACTCAAAAGGGCTTTTCGCACCCGCAACAATTCCCGATGATTCCGATGATCTGGTTTATCAACGTCATGCTGATAAATTACTGGTTTATGGACGGCTGGCCGGGCTGGAAGCTTGCCGGCAAGAAGGAAGAGGCGGAGGAAGCAGGCGAGGAAGACGATTTTGGAAATAAAAATTCCATTAAAGGCTTGGTGGTAGGCTTTATCATAGGCGTGATCATCTATCTCGCCGTAGTTTATCTAGCGCCTGCCGTGGGCAATATGCTTACAATTTTTAAATAAAGGATCTGAGATGAATGAAGCTAGAAGAGATTTTATAAAAGGCGGTGCGGCGGGCATAGGACTTGGCGCGCTCGCATCGATGGGAGTGTTTTCATACTCTCCTGCGAGAGAATTTTTTCTTCCGGATGAAGTGCGAAAGATGATCGATTTCGGCGCGATTAAAAGCGTCGAGGTTACTAATATCTCCGAAACGAGCTGGTTTGATAACTCGATGCTGATGGGAGATATTAAAGGCGCAGGCGGACTGCTAGTTAACCAATATCTATTTAACTGGCCGCCGTTCGGTAACGGCAAAGGGCTTGCTAAAGGTAGCTACGAAGAGGGAATTTCGCAAATCAAGCATCTTTTGCCGGATAAAATAGATGAGGCGTGGGAGGTAACCAAAAAACTTTCCGTAAATCCCGATAACGCCGGCGGCTACTCCGCTTTGATAGAGATAGAGCGCCTAAACGGCGAAAAGAAAAAATATTTGCTTGATTGCGGCTGGTCATATAAGTGGATGCACGAGTGCTTTAAGCGGGAGGGGATCGATAAGATGCTGCAAAACGGCGAGATAGACACCCTCATAATGTCGCACGAGCACTACGATCACTTTTGGGCGCTACCCGTCGTTTTAAAGTATAAGCCCGACATCAGGATCATCATACACGAAGGATTTTACCCGGAGGGCAGACAATATATCAAGGATTCGGGTCATAAAGGCGAGCTTGTAGTGTTTAAAAAGGGCAGAAATGAGATCGAGCCCGGAATGTGCACGTTTTGCTATGATTGCCCTATCATTACGAGGGTTTTTGGCGAGCAGTCGATCTTCGTAAACGTCAAAGACAAAGGCCTAGTGAGTATCACGGGCTGCTGCCATCAAGGCATCATTACTTTTTCGGACTCCGCGCATAAGGAGCTTAAGTACGACAACGACCAGCTCTACGGGCTTTACGGCGGACTTCATATCTCGCCGTTTGACGACTGGGATCCGAAATACGACGATCTGGTTATCGGACTGAAAAGATGGAACTATCAAGTCATGGCGTGCAACCACTGCACGGGTTTGCTGACCGTGCAAAAATTCGTCCGCGAGGGCTATCCGATCGTAAAGGGCACGGCTAGATTTAGAACCAAAACGTCCGATTATCTAGGCAACGGCGATAAGGTTAAATTTGGATAAAAGCATGGAATTTCAAGATATTTTCCCTTTGAAATTTAAATACTCGTTTGAGGATTACAGGTCGCTTATGAGATGTATATTGATGAAGTCTCTTTACGATAGCGACGTAAAATCCTCAAGCAGGTATCAGGGGATGTATAAGGGGAACTATTTTAATGAATGCTGGAGCATAAAATTTGGCTTTTACAGCGGAATTTACGGTATCGTTTTACGAGAGGTAAAAGAGGATGCGGGCGTATTTGAGCTTTATTATTTCCCCTCCGCAAATGACGAGCTGCTAGACAACGTCTCGCTTTTTGAAGCCGTTTTAGCCGGAGGGCCGGAGTTTTTAACAAAAGTGCGAAATTTCTCCGCGCACGAGGAGCTTTTAAATAACTTCTGCGTCGCTACGATCTACTTAAAACCGCAAGAGCGGGACATAGCGCTATCTTTTAAAACAAAGCTCAGAGATAGGTCGTACGCAAAGGACGGCGTCTGCGTAGAGGGCAAGCAGATCATCGCAAAAGAGGGGCTCGATAAAAATTTCCCCTGCTTTAGGGTATCGCTTGCGTTTATGAACTTTTTGCATATCGCGCTTTGTAAAATTTACGAGCCGCGCTACGAGAGCTTTGAAATTTACAAAAAAGCGGCTCGCGCCGTGATCTACGACAAAGATCGAAATTTAAAAAGCAAAGCAGATCCGCTCTGCTGCGAAATTTTTGTAAATTTAATCTACCGCGCAGAGAGCGCGAGTGACGATCGCTTTAAATTTAATGACAGATCTTTTAAGAAGCTGTCCGGCTCGGCAGCTTTGTCTAAATTTTTGCTACGCTTAGCCAGAGAGGATAAAAAGCAAATTTTTATGCAAGGCGGCGAGCGGCCGAATTTTTTCATTATTACTGGCTATCTGGGCTCGGGCAAGACAAAATTTATTCAAAATTTCATCGAGCATGAAACGGCGCAAAATAGATTTACCGGCATCATCCAAAACGAGATCGGCAAAATAGGCCTCGACGGCGCGCTGCTGGACGCTAAATACGCGCTCGTAGAGATCGACGAGGGGTGCGTTTGCTGCTCTATGGCGGGGCAAATCAAGCTCGCGATCTCGCAGCTCAAGCCCAAAAAGCCCGATAGCATCGTGCTTGAAACCACCGGCGTCGCCAACCCTTTCAATATCTTAAGCGAGCTAAACGAGATAAAAGACGAGGTCAATCTATGCGCCATCGTCACCGTCGTAGATGGAGCGAATTTTTTAAATGAGCGCGGCAGATCAAGAATAATGCTTGAGCAGATCAAGGCCGCCGACGTCATAGTGCTCAATAAAATCGATCTGATTTCGCCCGAGCAGAAGGAGCGGATACGGCAAATTTTGATCCAAAACAACCGCTGCGCCGAGATATTCGAGACGATAGGCGCCGAGCTAAATCCAAACTATCTGTTCTACCGCCAGAGCGACACCTCCTATATAGTGTCCGTCCTACTCGAGGGCAAGATGGGCGCGACGCACGAAGACGAGGGGATAGTCTCGTTTAAAAAGGACCTTCCCGAGAGCATCGATAGGCAAAATTTCATCAAATTTATGAGCGATATACCGGAAAATTTTTACCGCATAAAAGGGCTTGCGAGCTTCAAAGATGATGAGGCGCAATACGTCGTGCAGTTTGTAGGCGGCAAATTTGAGATAACGCCTTTTAGCGACCGCAAACGCTGCGATAATTTTTTGGTCTTCATCGGGCGAGGGATAGATGAAAGCGCTTTCCCGACCGAACTTTTGAGGGCATAGAGGGTAAACTTGTGTGTATTTTGAACGACGATGCGGCACGACTTTATAAAAACGATAGAATGCCGCCGCCAAACATTAAATTTAAACGCAGTTTGGCTTGATCTTTTGCGGTAAATTTCCGGAATTTATCACTACGCTAGGATTGTATGTAATGTACAGTTTGCCATTAAAAAGTCCTTTAGGTAATGTTTTACTTTAAAACTTTATCCCA
The DNA here is from genome assembly GCF_938045405.1 of uncultured Campylobacter sp. GTDB lineage: Bacteria > Campylobacterota > Campylobacteria > Campylobacterales > Campylobacteraceae > Campylobacter_B. The sequence goes on from NZ_CALIMW010000136.1 coordinate 9,526, forward strand.
AAATATCCTCAAGCGCGGTTTTTAGATCGCTAAATTTAAAGCTAAATCCGCTCTCTATTAAGGCTTTGGGATAAACTTTTGCGCCCTCAAGCAGTACGACGGAGCCTTCGCCAAACATCAAATTTAACGCAAATTCAGGCACTTTAAAAAACGTCGGTCGCCCTAAAACCTTGCCTAAAATTTGAGTAAATTCGCCGTTTGTGCTAGGAGTCGGCGAAACGAGATTAAAAACGCCGCTTTGGCGGTTTTGCAAGGTAAATTTAAACGCTTCCAGCAAATCCGTTACGTGAATCCAGCAAAACGCTTGCTCGCCGCTACCGAGCTTTCCGCCAAGACCGAGCTTAAACGCGGGTAGCATCTTAGCTAGCGCGCCGCCTCGACCTAGCACTACGCCTAGGCGAAATATCACCGTTTGCGTCCGCGCTTTGGCGGCCTCGCTCTCCCACTCGCATGCTAGCTCGCCCAAAAATCCGCGGTCAAATTTGACCGAGCTCTCGTCGTGGCCAAGCCCGTTTTCGTAGATGCCCACAGCCGAAGCACTGATGAGAAATGGCGGATTTTCTAGTTCGTTTATAGCGCAAACCAGCGTGCGCGTCGTCTCTATCCTGCTTGCGTGAAGCCGCTTTTTATAGGCCTCGCTCCATCTTGCGGCGATAGAAGCGCCGGCTAAATTTATAACCGCATCGCAGCCGCCAGCAAGGTTTTTGAGCGCGTCTTTGTCGGCGTAGACAGCTCGCGGTATGGCTACGACCTCGTGACCTTGGGCTTTAAAAAATCTGCAAAGTTCGCCGCCGATAAATCCGCTTGCGCCGTTTACGGCTATTTTCATATTTTGCCTTTTTGATAAATTTGCTTTGATGCGTACGGTCAAATTTGACGCGACGCAGGGTTAAATTTGGCGTTAAATTTAATGCCCGAAGTCAAGCCGTTTCGCTCAAATTTGACGGCAAAACGAGGGCTTAAATTTGCCGTCAAATTTACTTTCTAAAATACTCTTTCACGCCATTTTCGCCATCTATCTGCGAGCGTAAATTTTCTAGCGCGGCGAATAAATTTTACTGACACCCCTCGCACTCGATCGAACGATCCGCGACGTTGTTTAGCTTCTCGCTATCGGGGCTTTCGGAGCGTAGATAGTAAGTCGATTTTAGCCCGAGCTGCCATGCAAGCGTGTAAATTTCGCTCAGATAGCCGCCGCTAGCTTTGTCTAGGCTCATAAAAATATTTAGGCTCTGACCTTGATCGATCCATTTTTGGCGGATGGCGCCTGCTTTTACGAGCAGGCGCTGATCGAGCTCGTATGCAGGTACGTACGCCTGCCACGTTTTTGGACTTAAATTCGGCACGACGACCGGGATCATGCCGCTTAGGTTGTGCTCAAACCATTTGCGCTTATACACCGGCTCGATCGTCTGCGTGGTGCCTACGAGTATGCTGATACTGGATGTCGGCGCGATCGCCATCAGGTAGCCGTTTCGCATGCCGTCGCGCTTTACTTTCTCGCGCAGCCCGTCCCAATCGCAGCTGCTCTGTTCAAAAAGCCCGCCGCGCTTAACGAGCGCTTTGGCGTTTTCGTTCGCTAAATCGATCGGGAAAATTCCTTCGCTCCATTTTGAGCCCGCAAAATCAGGGTATTTGCCCTTTTCTACGGCTAAATTTGAGCTTGCCTTGATCGCGTTAAAACTCACGTTTTCCATTATTCTATCGATCAGCTCGAAGTGCTCGTAGCTGCCCCACTTCACGCCGCGCTCGGCCAGCATCTGCGCTTCGCCCATTACGCCGAGCCCTATCGCGCGCGTTTTTAGATTGGTGTGTTTGACCTTGGCGTGCGGGTAAAAATTTAGATCGATGACGTTATCGAGCATCCTCACGGCGATCGGCATCACGCGAGCTATCTCCTCGCGGCTGTTGATTTTGCTTAAATTTACGCTTGCGAGGTTACAAACCGCCGTCGCGCCCTCGCTGCAGCCTTTTTCTACGATAAAAATTTCTTTGCCGCCCAGCGTGTCTAGCGCGGTGATCTTTTTCGCCTTTTTTACGATGCCCGCGTCGGTTCTTACATCTTCGTTTTCCTCAAATAGCTTCTCGCTGCCGCCAGCGAAAACGACTTTGATTTTGTAGTGGTTCGGCGCCGTGTTTTGAAAGATCTCCGTGCATAAATTTGAGCTTCTGATTAAGCCTTGATGCGCGTTTGGATTGATGCGGTTGGCGTTATCTTTGAAGCACAAAAAGGGCATGCCGGTCTCAAAATAGCTCGTTAAAATTTTCTTCCAAAGCTCCTTTGCCAGGATGGTGGATTTTGAAATTTTATCATCGGCCTCGTACTGCTCGTAGCGCGCCTGAAATTCCGCGCCATATAGATCGCTCAGATCGCTTACTTCTGCAGGATCGAATAGCGTCCACTTGCCGCCGCTTTGAAGCCTTTTCATAAACAGATCGTTTATCCACAGCGCGGGGAAAATTTCATGCGCGCGGCGCCTCTCCTCGCCCGAGTTTTTGCGCAGATCGAGGAAGTCGCTCACGTCCATGTGCCACGGCTCGATATACACGGCGATAGCACCTTTGCGCGTGCCCAGCTGATCGACGGCTACGGCGATGTCGTTCGTGATCTTTAAAAACGGGATGATACCGCCCGCGGCGTTTTTGTGCCCGTCGATGCTGCCGCCCATCGCGCGCACCTTGCACCAGTCCCAGCCGATACCGCCGCCAAATTTGCTTAGAAGCGCCATCTCCTTGTAACTATCGAAAATTCCTTCGATATTATCGGGCGTGGAGCCCACGTAGCAGCTGCTTAGCTGATGTCGCGTCGTGCGGGCATTTGAGAGCGTCGGAGTAGCCAGCATGACTTCAAATTTAGATATAAGATCGTAAAATTTTTTCGCCCAGCTCTGGCAGTCAAGCTCGTTTTGCGCAAGGAACATCGCGATCGCCATAAACATCTGCTGCGGAAGCTCGATCGGCGCGCCGCTTTTATCTTTGATGAGGTAGCGATCGTAAAGCGTCTTGATGCCGAGGTAGTTAAACTGCAAATCGCGCTGCGGCTGCAAATAAGAATTTAGATCTTCCAGGTCGTATTTTTCCTTTAAGCCGAGCATTATACGGCCCGCCGCCTCGCCGCGAGCGAAGTAATCCCTCAGGCTGTTGTAGCCGCTAAAGCCCGTTACTTTGTGATATAGATCGTATAAAAATAACCGCGCGGCGACGAAAGTCCAGTTCGGGCGGTCCACGTCGATCTTCTCGACCGCGGTTTTGATGAGGGTTTGCTGGATCTCCTCCGTGGTGATCATATCGCGAAACTGGATCTTTGCGTCCACCTCAAGCTCGCTAAGGCTTACGTTTTCCAGCCCCTCCACTGCCTCGCTCGTGTACTTTTTGATCTTGCTTACGTCAAGTTCCTCGGTTCTGCCGTTACGTTTGATTACTTTCATATCGTTCCTTGAAATTTAAAAATGCAAATTTAGCGTTAGTTTCCCAATATAAAATACGTCGTCAAAAGAGGCGGCGTAATAAATGCCGCTCATAATCCGCCGTCTTTTAAATTTACGCTAGCTGCGCTGCAAAAGCGCGCATTATAGCCAAAATTGCTTAAGCCTATCTGTCATTATTTTGGCTTATAGATTTTAAAATTTAACGAAGCGGGCGGCAATGATGCAGTAAAATTCGAGCGAAATTTTATGGCGCCGCCACGGAATTTTGTAGGTAAAAATTTGCGCGGAGTTTTGCGAAATTCTGCGCCGAAAAAGTAGGAAACAAAAAAAAGCTTTGCGAACAGGTTTAAAATCCTCCCGCAAAGCTTAAGAATTTAGTTGCGCGGTAGCGGGATAGGCTTTCCGTTTAAGATCATAGAGTTGCTTGCCTTATCGAAGCTAAACTCCATCTTAACTCCATCTCCGTCTGGCTTAAGAAACTGCGAGCCGTAAACTTCAGCCATCGGCGCAAAATCGCGCAAGCTGTCATAAGGTGATAGGAAGTCCGTAATGGTCGTATTTATCGTAGCTTTGCCGTCCAAGCTCATGCGCTTAAAAAGCTGCGTCTCGTCGATGTAGCCGCCTACTAGCGCGCTTGCGTTAAAAGCAAATTTCTTGCCGAGGCTATTTTCAAACGAAAAATCATTCACGTTGATTTTCATATCATCTTTTAGCAGCTTCATAAAAAGCTCTTTATTTTCCGCTAATTTTTCGCCTTCTTGTGGATTTGAGATAACAGACAGATATTTTTCGAAAAGTGCGGCGCTAAAGCTGGTATCGACGCCTAAATGGATGTTTCGCACTAGCACATCGGCGATTTTTAGGCTTTGGGCTTTATCGCTTTCGTTGAAATTTAAAATTCCATCTTTTACGCGGTAGCTACCTTCCGTGCTCATATCCGTAACTACGACGAAGCGCTGTTTATCTACAGTTACGACGAGCTCTTTTGTGCTGCCTGCAAAATCTATGTCATTCAAAAAGAGCTTAGTTATATTATCGTCTAGATCTTGGATGCCGTTTTTAAAGTTTGCCTCATAGATAAGATCCTTTATATCAAGACCCGAATCCTTGCCGTCGTCTATAAAAATTTCACCGATTTTAAAGCCCAAGGCTTTTATCGTTTTGCCGCTCATATCGCTCGTGCCGTTTAGGCTAAGGCCTGCAAGACGTCCTATTCCGCCATCTTCGAGCACATTTATATCGGCTAGCTTTGCGCTAAATTTAACCTCTGTAGGTCCGTAGTTTAGATGCGTGCTAAGCGGCGCGTCAGTCTTAAACAGCTTCTTGCAAGGCTCCGCGTAATATGGCGTCTTAATCGTTAAAATTCCGTCGCTCTCAAATCCATCCGCAGCGTTTTTTACGCTATGCTTAATAGTGTAGTCGTAGCGAAAAGCAAAATCCTCCGGGAAAATTTTAGCAGGATCTGGCTCGTCCGTATCGTTGCTATCTTGCGCGCCTGCTTTTTCCTTTAGCTTGCTAAAGCCTTCAGCAAGGCTTTTTTGTAGTTTCTCTTTTTTTACTACGCCTTCGATAAAGCCGCTTGAGTTGCTATCTCCAGGATAAAATTTAGCGCTTTTAGTCTCGAAAATTTCGTTTCTAGCGATAAATTCCGCAATCTGCTGCTCAATCGCGGCGCTGGCACTCTTGCCGACCGCACCGTCAACCGTTTTGGTTATGCTATCGTTTACACTTTTAGCTACTCCCGTTTTGGCGTCCTTCGTCGCCACAAAAACGCCCGCTATAAGCGCTACGATGAGCACTAAAGCCGCGATGATCTTTTTCATCATCTCTCCTTTAAATTTAAAATTTATTTGGGTGCGTATTTTGCCGTAAATTTCTAAAATTTTCAAATTCTAGCTTAGTGTGCTTTAACCTAAAAGAAGTTATAATCGCGGCATTAATATCAAAATTTAGGAAAACTTATGGCAAAACAAACGAAATATATTTTCGTCACCGGCGGAGTGCTGAGCTCGCTGGGTAAGGGCATTGCGGCGGCGTCGATCGCGACGCTTTTAAAGCACGCGGGGCTTAAAGTGCGCATCCTAAAGGCGGATCCTTATATCAACGTCGATCCCGGCACCATGAGCCCGCTGGAGCACGGAGAGGTTTTCGTCACCGACGACGGCGCGGAGACCGACCTGGATCTTGGGCATTATGAGCGGTTCTTGGATGAAAATTTAAGCCAAGATAACAACTTCACCACGGGCAAAGTTTACAGCTCCGTCATCGAAAAGGAGCGCAGGGGCGATTATCTGGGCAAGACGATCCAGGTGATCCCTCACATCGTAGGCGAGATCGTGCGCCGCATAAAAAAGGCGGGCGAGGGTAACGACGTGCTGATCGTCGAGATCGGAGGCACCGTGGGCGACATCGAGGGGCTACCGTTTTTAGAGGCGATCCGCGCGATGAGGGTGGAGCTGGGTAGAGTAAATACGATGAATATCCACCTCACGCTCGTGCCTTTTATAAAGGTAGCGGGCGAGCTTAAGACCAAGCCCACGCAGCATAGCGTAGGCGAGCTGCGCCGCATCGGTATCAGCCCCGATATGATAATCTGCCGCTCCGAAATGCCGCTAAATCGCGCGCTTAAAGACAAGATCGCGCTAAGCTGCGGCGTGGATAAAAACTGCGTCATCGAAAGCCCCGATAGCGCGAGCATCTATCAGATCCCGCTTGCGTTTTTGAAGCAGGATATTTTAACGCCGATCGCAGAGACTCTAAGCTTAAACAAGCTCGAAGTCGATATGAGCAACTGGGACAGCCTCGTTAAGCGCGTCATCGTGCCTACGAACGAAACCACGATCGCCTTCGTCGGCAAATATATCGATCTGAAAGAAAGCTACAAATCCCTCACCGAGGGGATCATCCACGCGGGCGCGACGCTTGATACGCGGATAAGCTTAAAATGGGTCGACAGCGAAAAAATTGAAGTAAGTAATGTGGATGAAATTTTCCGCGACGTAAACGGAATTTTAGTCGCGGGCGGCTTCGGCTCGCGCGGGATAGAGGGTAAAATTTTAGCCATAAACTACGCGCGGGTGCATAAGGTGCCGTTTTTGGGTATTTGCCTAGGGATGCAGCTTGCGATGGTGGAGTTTGCGCGCAATGTCTTAAAACTGAAAAACGCTAACTCCTCGGAATTTGACCCGCAGACCGAAGATCCGGTGATCTATCTGATCGACAGTTTCATCGACGCAAGCGGCAAAAAGCAGATCCGCACGCACAAATCCCCTATGGGCGGCACTATGCGGCTGGGCGGCTATGACTGCGACGTCAAAAAAGGCTCGCTTTTGGGTAAAATTTACGGCGAGCAAAAGACCATCCGCGAGCGCCACCGCCACCGCTACGAAGCCAATCCGAAGTACCGCGCCGAGTTTGAAAAGCACGGTCTTATCGTCTGCGGCGAGAGCGACGGGCTTATCGAAGCGGTCGAGCTAAAAAACCATCCGTTTTTTCTGGGCGTGCAGTTTCACCCGGAATTTACCAGCCGTCTAGTGCGCCCAAATCCCGCTATTTTGGGCTTTATCGAAGCATCTATAAAAAATGCTAGGTAAAAATGAGATAAGGGAAATTCTAAAATCGAGATTTGCGAACGATCGGCATACTAAAATTTCTGAAATTCCCTTACCCTGCGATCTGAAAGATACCTATAAGGCGGCTTTGCGCATAAAAACTGCCATCGAAGAAAACCAGCGCATAGCCGTAGTCGGCGATTACGACGTCGACGGTATCGTAAGCACCGTCATAATGAGCGATTTTTTCAATCAAATAGGCGCGGATTACGTTATCAAGATCCCGAACCGCTTCACCGACGGATATGGGCTAAACAGCGAGATCATAGGCGAGCTTGAGGACGTTGATCTCATCATCACCGTAGATAACGGCACCTCCGCGACGGAAGCTGCCGAAATTTGCGCTCAAAAGGGTATAGATCTCATCATCACCGATCATCACATGCCCCCGCCCGTGCTGCCTAGAGCTTATGCGATAATCAATCCAAAGCAGCCCGATTGTACCTTCCCGAATATCGAAATTTGCGGCGCGCAGGTAGCGTGGTATCTCGTAGGCGCGCTAAAAGAAACCCTCGGCGTGAACTACGATATGGCAAGCTCGATGGATATCCTCATCATCGCCATAATCGCCGATATGATGGAGCTGCGCGATATGAACCGCGCGCTGCTGCGCTTCGGCATCAAGCGGCTAAATAGCTCGAACCGCGCCTGCTTCAAGGCGATTAAGGAGCATTATTTTAAAAAGCACTTCGAATTTGACGATATCAGCTACACGATCGCGCCGCTTATCAACTGCACGGGGCGGATGGACGATGCTACGATGTCGTATAACTTCCTATGCGCCAAAAATATCAGAGAGGCAAACCACTACCTAGAGACGATAAATTCCATCAACAACTCGCGCAAAGAGGAGGAGAAAAGCCTCTACGACGAGATCGTAAAAAGCGTCGATCCGAGCGACAACGTCATCGTCGTGTGGGGTCCGCAGTGGCACGAAGGGATCATCGGCATCGTCGCAAGCCGCCTAAGCAAGACCTACAAAAAGCCCGCGATCGTCTTTAGCGTAAGCGACTCGCGCGCCAAAGGAAGCGCGCGCAGCATCGGTAAATTCGACATTTTAGAGCTGATCTCCTCGCAAAGCGAAATTTTAACGACCTTCGGCGGACACAAGGGCGCTGCGGGCGTGGGGATCGATCCTGCGCTGCTGCAGGAGTTTAAGCGGCGCGTAAATGAGCGCATTACGCCCAAGGATCTGAGCGATTTTAGCGCGCAGGACGATCTGCTTGGCGAGCTAGACGCGTCGCAGATAGACTTCGAGCTGCTTGAAATTTTAGAATTTTACGAGCCCTACGGGCAGAAAAATCCGCGCCCGCTCTTTTGTATCAAAGGCGCGCGCGCCCGCAATATCAGGGAGATCGGCAAGGAGGGCAAGCATATCAAAATGGCGCTTGACAAAAACGGCGGCAGCGTCGAGGCGCTGTTTTTCAACTACGACTTTTTGCCGCGCGCCGGCGAGCGAGTGGACGCGATCTTTACGATTAGCAAAAACAACTTCCGCGGCACGATCACGCC
>NZ_CALIMW010000137.1 GCF_938045405.1 uncultured Campylobacter sp.
AGGACCTGCCGGCACGCCCCAATATCCGAGCGTCTGCCCGAAATCCTCGTCGTGGCGCGGAATCCCGTAGTATTTGCCCGCCATATCGTTAAGTCCGCCGAAGCCAACGGTCGAATTGATCAAAAACCGTTTCGTCTCGTCCCAAGAATTTTCAAATTTACCCTGCAGCAGGTTGTTTACGAGCCTCATCGGATATAAAATATTATAGAAAAAATTTGAAAATGCGCCCTGGATCGGATCGGGCATTACATAGTCGTAGCCGCTGGCTACGGGAGTTAATATGTATGAGTAAAATACGTCGTTAAAGCCCGTCATTACGCGGTTATAGCCGCTAAGCGGATCGAAAACCTCGCGCTTGGCAAACTCCTCGTCAAAACCATCCGTATCGCCGCTAGGCGCCGCGTCTTGCTTCTGTGAGCAACCGCAAAGCGCTAACGCTGCGGCTAGGAATAGAATTTTTATAAATTTCAAATTGCAAACCTTATATATAAATCAAAGTGGCGATTTTACAAGTTTAAAGAAATTTTGTCAATAAAGGTAAAATTTCATATAGAATTTCCCTCTTTATAGCGCAGAATAAAGCCTACAGCTCTTTAAGAAATATATCAGAGGATATATTATAAAATCACGCGAAAGTAAATAAGAAAGGATGAAAATGGACGCAAAATTTGCTTTGGAATTCCTGCTTGGCAAGGAAACATCGCTTCTAGCCAAGCACATTAAGCTGCTTAAGGCCGTAGATGAGACTAAAAGTATTACAAAGGCCGCAGAGATCGTAGGAGTGTCGTATAAAAACGGCTGGGACGCGCTAAATTTAATCAACAACGCGAGCAAAAAACCCCTCATCGTCCGCACTCAAGGCACAAAGAAAAATAGCGGCTCCGAGCTTACCCCTTACGCTCACAAGCTGATTCGCGCCTATGATGCTATCAGCCACGCGGGCGAGACGTTTTTGAGTGAAATTTTAAAGCTTGACGAGATCACCGAAGAGAGCCTTTTAAGCTTAGAGAAGATCGGTATGAAGCTTTCTGCGCGCAATCAGCTAAGTGTTGAGATTACGGATGTTCAAACAGGCGCTGTAAATTCTCAAATCACGGCTAAGCTAGCAGGTGGCGAAATTTTATGCGCGACGGTAACCGTAGAGAGCGAAAAAAATTTAGGGCTAAAGACGGGCAAGGATGTGCTGTTTTTATTCAAAGCCCCAAGCGTCATCATTGCCAAAGGAGCCTCGGAGAAGCTAAAACTTAGTACGGTGAATCAAATCAAGGGCACGATTAGCGAGGTCAAAATCGGCGCGGTAAACGCAGAGATCTGTCTAGGCACAAGCTCGCATCAAAACATCACCGCGATCATCACGCGAGAATCTGCCACCGCGATGGCTCTAGGAGTAGGAGATGAAGTAACGGCGATCATCGAGCCTAGCGAGATCATTATTGGCGCGTAATAGGGTGAAATTGGGTGCGCAAAATTTTAAAATTTAAGGCGTAAATTTAAAATTTTAGATACAATTCAATTCTCGGTGAGAGCCGAAACGAAAGGCATAAAATGAAGTTGAAAGCAGTGCTTTTAGGAATTTTAACCGCAGGCGCGCTTAGCGCAGGCGAGGTCAGCGTCGCAGCCGCTGCGAACACGACGTATGCGTTTGACGAGATCAAGGCGGAATTTGCCAAACTGCATCCGCAAACCACGCTAAACGTGAGCTTGGGTGCAAGCGGAGCGCTTAGCACGCAGATCAAAAATGGCGCGCCGTTTGATATTTTTATGGCGGCGGATATGAAATTTGCAGACGATCTGCATAAAGAGGGCTTTGCAACGGCGCCTGCCAAAACTTACGCCAAGGGCAAAGTGGCGATGTTTAGCGTGCGCGGCGTAGATCTTAGCAAAGGGCTTGAAATTTTAAAAGATCCTAGCGTCAAAACTATCACGATAGCAAATCCAAAGACCGCTCCTTACGGCATCGCAAGCGTGGAGGCTTTCAAAAAAGCCGGGATTTACGATGAGATCAAAGGCAAAATCGTAGAGGCAAAATCGATCGGTGAGGCTCTTTCGCAAGCGCTTAAAGCTTCCGACGTCGGCTTTATCGCGGCTAGCGCGATGTATGCGCCTAAGATGGCAAAGGACGGCTGCAACGATAAGCCTTGCAAAGAGGGCGAAAATTTCGTCTTAGTCGATACCAAGCTCTATGAGCCGATAGCTCAAGGCATGGTCGTGCTAAACCGCGCCAAAGACAATGCCGAAGCCAAGGCGTTTTATGATTTTATCCTAAGCGATAAGGGTAAGGCGATCTTTGCTAAATACGGATACGAGTTTTAATGATTAGAGCGAGAATCAACGAAATTTTACAAAAAGACGGCATCCATTCTGTAGGATTTATTGCAGGCGGCATCAAGCTACGTGGCGTATTTCTGCAGCTAAGTAGCGAGCTTAAGGTGGGTAGCGAAGTTTACGTGGGCTTTAAAAGCACCGATGTGCTTTTATCTCGCGAAGCCCTAAGTGGTGTATCTAGCGAAAATGAAATTCACGGCAAGATTATGAGCCTAAGCTTAGGTGAAATTCTATGCACGCTCAGGTTTGAAGGCAAGATAAGCTTTGATGTGCTCATTAGCGCGCATTCTGCGCAGGAGCTTGCTTTACGCGAGGGCGACGAGGTTTTCGCATACGTTAGCGCCACTGCGATATATATAGAAAAATATGATAACGATTGATTGTAAGAAAAAAATCAGTGATGATTTCTCGATTGATACTCGCTTAGAGATTAACAAAGGCTCGTTTGTGTGCCTATATGGGCGCAGCGGCAGCGGTAAGACTACACTGCTGCGCATTTTGGCTGGATTTTTGCGCGCAGATAGTGGTAGCATAAAAGACGGCGATCGCGTGCTACAAGAAGGCAATGAATTCTTAAGTGCGGGTAAGCGCAGGATCGGCTTTTTGTTTCAAGACTACGCACTTTTTGAGAATATGAGCGTGACGGGCAATCTACTTTTTGCCAGAAACGATCCGCAAAAAGCTGCGATGCTGCTTGAAATTTTAGAGCTTAGCGAGTTTGCGAAATCCGGCGTAGAGGGTCTTAGCGGTGGACAGAAGCAGCGCGTAGCACTTGCTCGCGCACTGATGCAAGAGCCTGAAATTTTGCTACTTGACGAGCCGCTTTCGGCGCTTGATTTTACGATGCGCGAAAAAATCCAAGAGTATTTGCTAAAGATCCACGAGCAGTTTCATCAGACCGTGATTTTGGTAAGCCACGATGTGAGTGAGATTTATAGGCTTTGCAAGCGGGTTTATGAGATGAAGGACGGCAGGATCGTCCGCACCGGTACGCCGGAGGAAATTTTCCTTAAAACTAGCGGCTCACAGAAGTTTTCTTTCGCGGGCAAGATTGTCGATTTGCAAGCACGCGACGGGGTCAAAGTAGCTGTCGTAGCGATCGGCAGCCAGCTGTGCGAAGTGGTGCTAAGCAATGCAGAAGCCGATGGCTTGCAAGTAGGCGACGAGGTCAAAACAGGCGCCAAAGCCTTTAATATCACTCTGCGTAAAATTTAAACTTACAGGCAAGCTTGGGCGCGCATAAGCGGGAAACTTCAACTAGATTAGAGATTTAATACAGGCTTTTATGGAATTTTACGTGGAATTTAGACGAGGAATTTTGCGAAATTTTAGCTAGATTTACCCGTAAAATACGGTAAGATTTTAAAATTTCATTCGCATCGCGCTTAGATTTTAATGAAACACAAAATTTAAACGCAGGCTAGAGCAAAATTGCAATGTAAGACTAGATAGCGTGGGGAAGTTAAGCTTTAAATTTTAGATTTTGCGCGGGCATGCGCCACTAAATTCCTTCTTTGAATTTATTGATTGGCGCGGTAGGTTTATTTTTAAATTTAGCGACTTTTGATTTACTTTTTTTGGCAGGAGTTGCGCGAATTCTATCATGCGATTTTGGTAAAAAATTTAATGTGAAGCTTCGCGCAAACTTAAAATTTTTAGATTTGGAATTTTACCTGGATTTTGTGACTTTGAAATTTTAAAAGCTCTAACGGTTTGAAGCTTGCGTGCTAAACTCGCTTAATAAGAGCTGTGGCAAAATTTCATTAACCGGGTCTTTTGGGTTTATGCGAAATTTTAATTTCGTCTTGTCGGGCTCAATCAAATTTCACTAGGTCGTTCGGAGGGTGTCGTTTAGCCTATCTTGCGTGAAATTTGCGCTCAGATAAATCCTGCCCGCTTAAGTTTTAAAGCCTAGTGAAGCTTTTTGAAATTTAGCTCAGCAAAATTCGTGGCCTTAAAAATTTGCCAGCTTGGTAGAGAGCTTAAAGATTCGGCAGGATTTGCACGCTTGAAGGAATTTATTAGCCAAGCACTTTTATAAATTCCGCTCGCGTTAGCTTGCACGGAATTTTCAAAATTTCATTTTGCAAAGCCTTATGACTATGAGGTTTGCGTAAATTCTATCTAGCTTTGCCTCTAAATTTTAAAGTAGGGTTAGGCTTTTAAAATTTTATAGTTTGGGCCCAGCGGCTCGGCTCGGAGGATAAATGTTTGAAATTCTAAAGGGGCTCGATTACACGCCGTTTCTCGTTTCATTAAAGCTTGCCAGCTTGACGACGCTCGCGTTGTTTATCATCTGCGTGCCGCTCGCGTTTTTTATGGCGAGAAAAAATTTCCGCGGCAAAAGCGTGATCGAATCGATCATCTCGCTTCCGCTCGTGCTGCCGCCCTCGGTATTAGGGTTTTACCTGCTCGTTTTCCTATCGCCGTATTCGGTGCTGGGCGAGTTTTTTGACAAACACTTCGGGCTTCGGCTCGTATTTAATTTCAGCGGGCTCGTGATCGCGAGCTGTATCTACTCGCTGCCGTTTATGTTTTCGCCGCTGGTTTCGGGCTTTCGCTCGCTTCCGCGCTCGCTTTTTTGGGCGTGCGACTCGCTCGGCAAGGGCTATTTTTCCAAGCTGTTTCGCGTCGCGTTACCCGCGATACGCCACTCCCTGCTTAGCGCCTTGGTGATCTGCTTTGCGCATACGATGGGCGAGTTCGGCGTCGTGCTGATGATCGGCGGCAGCGTGAGCGAGCAGACCAAGGTCGCCTCCATCGCGATCTACGAAGCGACCGAGACGCTCGATTTTGCGCAGGCTCATGCGTATTCGGCACTGATGCTGCTCTTTAGCTTTGCGGTGCTTTTGATTATGCATTTTTTGGGAGCAAAGGGCGCAAAAATACAAGCTTAAATCGGCTTTAAAACGAAATTTGCTAAAATCCTTCAAAATTTGGAATTTGGCATGAAAAACAAAAAAGACTTCGTTACCGAAAGATTTAACGCCGCCTTGATTCTAGGCGCTGCGCTGCTTACGCTTGTAGTAGTTTGCGAGATTAGCTTTTTGCGCACTAGGATCGCTACGCAGCTTGATTTGCGGACGCGCACGGCGATTACTTTACTTAAAAATACCGACGAGTCGCTTTTTAGCGAGCTTGAAATTCTAAAAGAAACTATCCTTTCTTTGGACGCAAGGCACGAAGCTATGCAAAGCAAGCTTTATGCGGATTTGATCCGTAATGTCGTAAAATCTTCTCATAGATTTGACGCTATTTTTTATCTGCGCGCCCGCGGCGCGAAGCAGGAGAGCTTGGCGCATTTTTCATCGGATGCGCGCATTTCGGATCTTGGCGAGATACGACTTGCGGATATCGCAAGCGAGCTAAAAAAGGATGAATGGGTATCGCGCTATATGATGATGGATGGGGCGTGGCGGTATTTTTTAATCAAGCGCGTAAACGCTGATTCATATCTGCTAGGTTTTGCCAACACCGCTAGGCCGATTGCCAGGCTCTCTTCGCTGGGAGATATTTTGGTCTTTAACGCCGAAGGTAAATTTTTTAACGCTCCTGGCAGCGTAACCGATATATTAGGGCAGGATTTTGATTTTTCGCGCCTAGGCGAAGTGGTAAGCTTTGAAGACGAATCTGGGCTAAGCTTTGCATATCTTGCGAAATTTGGGGATAATTTCGTAATGGCTCGCGAACGAGCCGGCTATTTTTTAGGCGCGGACGATTTTATCGTCGTAGCGCTAGCGGCGGCTATTTTAGCTTATTTAATCCTTCTAATTTCAAATTTTACGTTTTTAAAAAAGCGCGTTTTTATCCCGCTAGCGGCAGTTCAAAACGCTCTGCGCCAAGGAGATTATCACTCCAAAATTCGCGATATAGAAGCGCTAAATCCGCTAAGCTCTGTCTTAGAAATTTCTAAATCCATAGACGAGGTCTTGAAGTCTAATTTGCGCCACGGCGATTTTAGCCTCAGCTTTAAAGATGCGCTAAAATACAGCTCTCTTTCAGTGCTTAGCATCGATAACGTCGCAGGCACGATCGAAAGCGCTAGCAACGGCGCACGCGAGCTTTACGGCGATGACGTCGTAGGACGGAATATATTCGCGCTGCAAGCAGGCTCGTTTTACGATCACGCCTATCAAACCCAGCGCGCAAACTATGTCAAAGAAAACTATGTCGTAACCCGCCAAGAGACCAAAAATGGCGTCAAAGACCTTTATGTTAAAAAATCTTATATCCGCGACGGAAGTAAAATTTCAACCCTTTTTGTGGTGCTCGATGCGTCAAAATATCGCAGATTTTACGATGAAACTAAGCAAAAATATGAGTATTTAAATCACGCGCCTATCGTTACGCTCGTGTTTGACTACACTTCGGGCAAGATCGTAGATGCTAGTAAAAATATAAAAGAGCTTTGGGGTTACGAAGCGGCGCAGTTTTTAAGCGGCGAGATAAGGCTATGGGATTTGCTGGATGAAAAGGATGCGAATGAGGCTAAAAATGAAATTTTAAACCGCTTAGCCGATATGCCCTCAGAAGAGCTAAGCTTTTCTCAAAGCTATAAAATTCGCCATAATGATAATATCCGCTATAGCTACGAAGTGAGCATCTATGTCAAAAAGTCCGCCGCCAGGGCTGCGTTTTATTTTCAAAATATTGATGACGATGTTAAGGTGATCCGCGGCTTGCAGGAGGATTTGGACTTTTACCGCACCGTAATCGAGACTAGGAATTTTTGTACCTGCTTAATCGATCTTGATGCGCAGACGCTGTCGTTTGATAAAAATTACTTTAAAATTTTAAAATATCGCGGCAAAAGGCTAAACACTGCGATGAGCTTCGGGGAGTTCAGTTATGAAATTTACTTCGCGGATTTAGAGAATTTCAATAAAATGATCCGCGAATGCACCGCCGGGCTTAGGAGCGATTTTAGCTGCGAATTCCGTCTGCGAAATGCCGCTAATGCCTATACTTGGATCAGTATGCAAGGCTACGTCACCGAAAAGCAGGGCTCTCGCTCGCGCCTTGTAAAAACTACGCTCGAAGATATCAGCTCGCGCAAACAGACGGAGCTGGAGTTAAATTTAAACGCCAACGTCTTTTCGCGCTCGCTAGAGGCGATCTTAATCACAGATGAGAGCGGTCGCGTGCTGCGCGCTAATAACGCCTTTTATGAAATCACCGGCTATAGCGAAAGCCAAACTATCGGCAAAATTCCAAATTTCTTCGCTCCTACGGAGGGCGGAGCAGACGTGATGGAGAGGATTAGAAAAAATCTCGTCGGCAAACAGACCTCTTACAAAGATGAAATTTACGGACTAAAAAGAGGCGGCGGCACCTTTCCTGCGCTATTTACGGCAATTGCGATCAAGGATGATTTTTCGCTTACTTCAAATTTCATTCTGATGTTTACCGAAATTTCGCAGATCAAACAAAAGGAGAGCGAGCTAGCCAAGATCGCCCACCATGACGCGCTTACGGGGCTTCCGAACAGAGTATATTTTATGAAGGCTGCGCAGAGATTTACCGCAAACGCGGGCAACAGCGGCAAATTGATGGCTGTGCTTTTCATCGATTTTGACGGCTTTAAGGCGATCAACGACACCTACGGGCACGAGGTCGGCGATATGTTTTTGCAGGCTATCTCAAAGGCGATGAGTGGGCTACTGCGCAAGGGCGATATCTTAGCGCGTCTTGGCGGCGATGAGTTCGGCGCTATCATCGGCGATCTGCAAAGCAAGGATGCCGCGCATGTGCTATTAGATCGTCTGCTTGGAATTTCAAAGATGAAATTTAACCTCAAAGGCAACGAAATTAGCGCAAGCATCAGCGTTGGCGCAGCGTTTTACGACGGCAGTGAAAAGATCGATTTTTCGGGACTTTTATCGCGCGCAGATAGGGCGATGTATCGCGCCAAAACGAGCGGTAAAAACCGCTACTGCATCTTTGAGCGCGCCGAAGCAGACGAACCTAGCGAGGAAGGGATTGCTGCAGCGATCGAAGAGGGGGAGTTTTTCGTGCTCTATCAGCCGATCATTAGCGGCGCGCAGATTTACGGATATGAGCTGCTTTTACGCTGGGATCGCGGAAAGCGCGGAATTCTTGCCCCGCAGGATTTTGCGCAGATATTAAGCGAGCCGCGATTTGAGTTGCCAATCTCAAAATTTGCGTTTTCAAAGATGATGGAATTTAACGCTCAAACGGGCGCAAACTGCTCTATAAACGTAAGTCTAGCCGTGCTTACAAACGACGAATTTTACGATTTCGTAGCTCATAGCTTGCGAGACAGGGCTAATGCAAAAGGCGAGTTGATGTTTGAGATAACCGATTTTAGCGAGCAAAATTTTAAGGAATTCGCCCCTGCGCGTGGGCGTTATGCAGATCTTGGGGTTAAATTTGCTCTTAATAGTGCAAATAAAAGCAATATCCCATTCCTGAATGCCCAGCCTTTCGATGTCGTTAAAATCGACCGCGAGCTCTGCCTTGACATAGGCAAGAAAAAAAATGCTATCCGAACGATGGTGGAGATCACAGGCAAGCTAAAGCGGGAGTTTGGTTTTGCTCTCGGCGCTCAAGGGGTCGAAAACGCGCTGTCGCTGCGGCTCTTAAACAATTTGAAATTTAACTATCTACAGGGAAATTTTATCGCAAAAGCGCTGGATCGCAAAGAGATAGACGCTTTCATCGCGCGCTTTAAAGATACGCCCAAGCTCGCAGCCATCGACAAAGATGAGTTTATCAGCTTCTTAAACGCGCTTGATTACAAAGAGCTTGCTTTAAGCTTCATCGCGCGCGGTCAAACGGGCGAGCTTAGCCCCGGAGAGTTTGAAAGCTTCAAAACGAAATTCGGCGAAATTTTAAATAAAACTCAAAGCGCGGGCAGCGAGAAATTTGCGCTAAATACAGAAATACGTAAGCAAATTTTAGATATTCTTTCGCTTGATTACCGCGTTTTGGCAAGCTTCATTCAGAGCTTTAAAACGCGACTGGATCAGTTCATAAGCGATTTGGAGGCAGCATGATAGATAGCGTTAGCGCCGATTTCGATCACGAGATACCAAACGGCTCGAGGCTGTATTTCGGAAAGAGCGCGCAGCTCAAGCGCGAGCTGGAAAATAAAGCGAGCGAAATCCTCGTTAAAAACGGCTTTAGCGAAATTTTAACGCCCTATTTTTCATATCATCAACACCTAAGCGTCGCGCCGCAGAAGCTTCTCAAGCTCTCCGATCCCACAAACCATGAGCTCGCGCTTCGCGCAGACAGCACCGTGGACGTCGTACGTATCGTGCGCAAGCGGCTGAAAGACGATAAGCTAAGGCGGCTATTTTATGCCCAGCCTACTTTCAAATACCCAAGCGACGAGTTTTATCAGATCGGCGCGGAGCTGATCGGGGAGAAAAATCTGCCCCTTGCGATCAAAATCGCGCAGGAATTTTTTAAAGAATTTGATCTTATGCCCGCGCTTCAGCTAAGCAATATCGAGATTCCCAAAAAAATTTGCGAAATTTTAAACCTGCCGCTTGAAATTTTTGAAAAGGGCAAGATTGAGACGCTGCTTGAGCAAAATTTGCCTTGGCTGGATGCTACGGCTCGCGCTACGTCGCTAAAGGACGTGCGGGCTCTGCGCGCGCAGGTGCCCGAAGAGCTCGTGCCTTGCCTAGATGAAATTTTAAGCCTAGGCGTGGATTACGAGCGTATCTGCGTTTCGCTGCTGTATTACTCTAAAATGCGCTATTACGACGCGCTATTTTTTAGATTTTTAGACGCGGGCGCGGTGTATTGTAACGGCGGAAATTACGAGATTGACGGGCTAAAATCCAGCGGCTTTGCGCTGCTAGTGGATGCTTTGATAGAAAAAATTATGCAAAAGGATGAAAAATGAGCAAAGTTGACGTAGTCATCGGCGCCCAGTGGGGCGATGAGGGCAAGGGCAAGATCGTAGATATGATAAGCGCGAATTACGATTTCGTATGTCGCAGCAGCGGCGGGCACAACGCAGGCCACACTATCGTCATAAACGGCGAGAAATTTGCGCTGCATCTGGTACCTAGCGGCGTGCTTCATAAAAATATCATCAACATCATCGGAAACGGCGTCGTGATCAACCCCGACGTGCTGATTACCGAGATGGCGCAGTTTGAAAATTTAAAGGGCAGATTTTTCATAAGCGAGAAGGCGTTTTTAAATTTACAGTACCACTCGCTGATCGATCAGGCGCGCGAAAAGAGCAAGGGCGAGCTTGCGATCGGCACCACCGGCAAGGGTATAGGACCTGCGTATGCCGATAAGATCGCGCGCACGGGACACCGCGTAGCGGAGCTTTTGGAGCCCGAAAGGCTTGCCGAGGCGCTATCGCGCGATTTTGCTTCGCATGAGAGCGTTTTTGAAAAAGCGGGAGTTAAAATTCCTAGCAAGATTGAAATTTACGAGGAGCTAAAGCGCTATAAAAGCGCGCTCGAGCCATACATCGCCGATACCACGCACATGCTGTGGAAGGCGCTTGATTACGACAAGCGCGTGCTCGTAGAAGGCGCGCAAGGAAGTCTGCTTGATATCGATCACGGAACCTATCCTTACGTCACTAGCTCAACTACTATCGCGGGCGGGGCTTGCAGCGGGCTTGGGCTTGCGCCGAAAGATATCGGCACGGTGATGGGAATTTTAAAGGCCTACACCACCCGCGTGGGCAACGGTGCGTTTCCTACCGAGGATAAAGGCCCGCAGGGCGAGGCGATGCGCGAGATCGGCAAGGAGTACGGCACCACGACGGGGCGGGCGCGCCGCTGCGGCTGGTTCGACGGAGTGGCTACGAAATACGCCGTGCGCCTTAGCGGCATCGACAAGCTCGCGCTTATGAAGCTTGACGTCCTAGACGGCTTTGAGAGCATTAAAATTTGCCGCGCATATCGCTACAAGGGTGAGGATATCGATTATTTCCCGATCGATTTGGAAGCTGCCGAGCCGGTTTATGAGCAGATGCCTGGCTGGGATAGCGTCAAGGGAATTTCAAAATTTGAAGATCTGCCGCAAAACGCGCAAAATTATATCCGTAAAATAGAGGAGCTAAGCGGCACGAAGGTGGGCTTCATCTCCACCAGTCCCGAAAGAAGCGACACGATAATTTTATAAACCCGGTGAAATTTTAAAATTTCACCCGTTGCGGGCGGCTAGACCGCTCATAGAACTGAATTTAAAGGAACGATCATGCGAATACGACTACCACACGTGCCATATATCGCGCATAAAATAGCGCTGGATCTGCTAAACTCGGGCTGCGTTACGCTCGGTGCGGGCATAGAGCCAGTCGCCAAGGAAGCGGACGAAATCATAAGGGCCGATCTGCAAAAAGAAAGAGCGATAGACGAGCGCGCAAACGAGCTGATAGATGAGCGCATAAGCGAGCTAGATGAGATGAGCGTGAATAAAAAAGATATGTTTTGGCTCATCAAACGCCACATCGCAAACGACGAGAATTTCGAGCTAAATTTCGAGGATCGCTACGGCACCATATCGCATAAAATTTTAGAAACCGTTTGGAAGAAAAATTTGATCGATTACAAAGTTTCGGAAAACAGGCTAAAGACGATAATTTATAACGCGATCGAGGAGTATTTGAAAAGCTACCAAAAGATCGAGGACGAGGTCTATGAAAAGATCGAGGGATACAAGCAAAAATTGATCCCGGGTACCGAAGAATACGAGCTAGTGTTTGAAAAGCTCTACGAAGAGGAGCTAAGAAAACGGGGCATGCTATAATGAACGCGTATATCTACATAGAAAACGGCATCTACCTGCAAGCTAAGGCGTTCGGCAAGGGCGGCAGCGCATTCGGCGAGCTCGTGTTTAACACCTCCGCCACCGGCTACGAGGAGATCATCTCCGATCCGAGCTACGCGGGGCAGTTTATTATCTTTACGATGCCCGAAATCGGTATCGTAGGTATCAACGAAGACGACAAAGAAAGCTCCAAAATCCACGCAAGCGGAATTTTCATAAGAAATTTTAACAACGAGCCTTCAAATTTCCGCTCGCAGATGAGCTTGGAGGATTATTTTCTGCAAAACGGAAAATTCGGCATTTACGACATCGACACCAGATTTTTAACCAAAATGCTGCGCGATCAGGGCAGTCTGCGCGCCTTCGTCTCTACCGATATTAGCGATAAAGCGGCTCTTAAAAAGGCGCTCAGCGAATCTGCGCGCATAGAGGAGATCAACTACGTAAGCATCGTAAGCACGAAGGCGCCGTACAAGCACACATCGGGTCGCTGGGACGCCGCGCGCGGAAGCTACGCTCAGCCCGCAAGCTGCGGCAAAAAGATAGCCGTGATCGATTACGGCGTCAAGCGAAACATCCTAAACGAGCTTTGTGATCTGGGGCTCGGCGTCGAGGTTTTTCCGCACGACGTTAAAGCGGAGAGCCTGATTGCTAAGCTTAAAGAGGGGCAGATCGACGGCGTATTTTTATCAAACGGCCCGGGCGAGCCGCGCATGCTTAAAGAGGAGATCGCTCAGATCAAAAAGATGGTCGAAGCGCGCGTGCCGATTTTTGGAATTTGCTTGGGTCATCAGCTGCTAAGCAACGCGATGGGGTATGAGACCTACAAGCTTAAATTCGGCCAGCACGGCGCAAACCACCCCGTGCAAAATCTGCGCACCAAATCGATCGAGATCACCGCGCAAAACCACAACTACAACGTCCCCGAAACGATCGCGCAGATCTGCGAGATCACGCACCGCAATCTTTTCGACGGCACGATCGAGGGCGTGCGCTACAAAGACTATCCCGTATTTTCGGTGCAGCACCACCCCGAAGCCAGCGCGGGGCCTACCGAGAGCAAATATATCTTCAAAGAATTTCTTGAAATTTTATGATTTTTGAAATTTTGCCTGCATGAAATTTTACCGCGATCGCGCGGTAAAATTTTAAATTTACGGCAAGCTTTAAATTCTAACGCGGTCTTTGAGTCGTAAATTTAAAGCTCGTCGCAGCCTGGATAATTGCAGGCTGGAGAGGTACACAAAGCGCACTTTTACGGACTTAGGATTGTCGCGGCGATTTTGAACTAAGCGGTTTTTTTATGAAGCGATCTGCGCTAGTCGCGATTTTAAATTTAAACTGGCTGCGCGCCGCATGCTTTTTATTCATGTGATTTTTGCGTCCACGTAGCTTTTAAGCGCACGCGCTGCTAAATTTCATGCACTTTAAAAGATCAGACTTGGTGCGCTTAGCCCTTTCAAAACAGATCCTGTGGCACATTTCTCATAACTTCAAGCCCTTTAAATTTGACGAACCGTTTTGCTGCCGTCAAAAGTTGCGCTAGTAAGCTGCCCTGTCGCCCGTAAAATTTTATCTAACGTCGCCCGCCCGTTAAAGTCTTATTGACGCAATTTTGCCAGTTATGCCCTAGTTTTTGATAAACTATACCTGCCCTTCAAACCTTATCGGCGCCGTTTCATTTCCCTCTAAAAGCCATTTGCCTAAAATAAAATTCCGCTCCGCCGCGTAGTGAAATTTTACCTGCGCCAGCT
This sequence comes from uncultured Campylobacter sp., assembly GCF_938045405.1. Classification (GTDB taxonomy): domain Bacteria; phylum Campylobacterota; class Campylobacteria; order Campylobacterales; family Campylobacteraceae; genus Campylobacter_B. The sequence continues at coordinate 13,851 of NZ_CALIMW010000137.1, forward strand.
TTGAAATTTTACTTTCAGCCGCTCTTAAATCTCTTTCGCACCGATAAGATTCAACTCGCGTCACTTTAAATTTTACCCATCTCTATGCTGCAGTTTTTACTCACGCTTGTTTTTTTAATCCCGCCCATATTTGCACCTAAAATAAGAGTTGTGTTACTTTATGAAATTAAATTTTTAACTTAACATTATTTTAAGCTCAATAAAAGAGAAAATTTGAAAGAATTTCGTTTGAAATTTCGCCTTGAGGGGTCTGCTATGAGCTGCGCTTTAAAAGAGCTGGACGTCTTGCTAGTCGAGGATGATACTAAATTACTAGCCTCGCTGCATAAGGCGTTTGAGGGTATTTTTAACAACGTTTATAATGCCCAAAACGGGCTTGAAGGTGTGAAAAAATTCAAAAAATTTAGTCCTAATCTCGTCATTACCGACATTCTAATGCCGATCGAGGATGGGTTAGCGATGATACGCCAGATCAAGCAGATCTTTCCGCATGCTCCTATCGTGGTGCTTAGTGGCTTCAGTAGGGAGGAGCAGCTAAAAGGCGTTATGGAGATTGGCGTCGAGCGGTATTACTTTAAGCCGGTAGATATCGCCGCATTTGTGCTAGAGATAAGTGCGCTGATGAAGTCTAAGCTGGACTCTGTACGAGTCGTAAATATGGGCGCAGGCTACGTATTTGACGGGCTTCGCCGTATTTTGCTGAAGGATGGCGAGCAGATCGTGCTTACTAAAAAGGAGCTTTCTTTTGTCTCGCTGCTAGCCAGTCGCGTGGGCGAGCTGGTGCTTTACGAGGAGATCAAGCGTTATGTTTGGACTGAAGGAGCCGTGAGTGATACGGCGCTTCGCACCTTCGTCAAGCGTATCCGCGATAAAGTGGGAGGCGAAATCATAAAAAACGTCCCGAGCCTGGGATACAAGATCGAGCTTGAGCCCGCTTAAATTCCGTCGCGTTTTTGCCGCTTTGTAATTTACGGAATCCACTCGTAAAATTTTGCGTCGAAATATGCCGCGATTAATGCGGAGCGCGGTAGAATTCCGCGCTCAAAGCGCCACAGATTAAAATTTTACGCTCGTCCAACTTACTAAATTTGACTTGATAAAATTTAACCTCTCAAGCTTTTCAAAAACTTCTTTGCTTAAAAGCCCAAACTAAAAATTTCTTGCTAAAATATCGCAAAATTCCGCGTTCTGCGAATCGCTCTAAAGGATTTGTTTTGAAAAATTTGCCCTCTAAAAATCTCTTTGTCTACACTAGCTCGCGTGCGCTACGCGCGGCGCTGCAAAGCGAGGGCGGCGGCGTGCTGGCGCCTAGGATTACGTTGGCGGAATTCTACGAAAAGGCGCTTTTTGTGCCGGATCTTGTCGCTTGCGGTGAGATAGACCGCGCGCTTTTTATGAAACAAGCGGTAAACAAGAGCAAGCGCGCAGGCGAGAGGCTTAAATTCCCTAGCGAGCTTTACGAGTTTATGCGCAACCGCGAGTATCTTTTCGGCTTTTTCAAGGAGCTTGCGACGGAGCGCGTAAGTATCGATGCGCTCGATCTTAGCGATACCTATGCGTGGTATGCCGAGCATTTTGAAATTCTGCGAGAGCTAGCGGGGGCGTATGCAAGGATTCTGCGTGAGCATGGATTTTACGACGAGATCACGCTCCCCGCGCTTTATGAGATAAATGAGTCCTATTTGCGCGGATTTGAGCGGATAGAAATCAACATCGACGGCAATCCTAGCGCATTTGAGTTCGAGGTTTTTAAGCGCGCTGCGGAGCTGAGCGAGGTTGTGTTGAGCTTTAGAGCCACGACTTTAAATTCCAAGCCCGTGCGCGCGGTGGAGGAGCTTTGCGGCATAAGCCTAGAGCCAGGTTTTGCATACCGCGTAAATCTTGGTACGGGTGAAATTCTAAGCCGAGAGTTGCTAAGCGTGGGCGGAGCGGTTGTGTGTAGAGGCTTTGAGTTGCGAAGCTTGCAGGCGAGCTATGTTTTTGAAAAAATTTCATCCTTTGTGCGCGCGGGCATTGCGCCGGAGCGCATCGCGGTGATTTTGCCCGACGAGAGTTTTGCCGGCACGCTGCGGCTTTACGACGAGCGCATCGCAAGGGCTCGCGGCTCGCACAGGCTGCTAAATTTTGCGATGGGAGAGAAGCTTAAAGATAGCCTATTTTACGTAACGCTAGAGAAAATTTCGCAATGCTTAAAAGAAGCGCGCACGCCGAAATTTGGCGTAGATTACCGCGCATTCAAAAGCCCGGATGGAGGATTTTTGAATGCGGAGGATTCCGCGGTACAGCAAAATTTAGCGCTAGGTAATTTCGCTTCTGAGAATTCTGCATCGCAAAATTTAGTACAGCAAAATTCCGCGTTTGATTGCGAAATTTTTTCAAATTCTAAAGCGGATTTAAATTTTATGTCTGCAGGGGCGTTTGAAAATACGGAAAATTTTGAAATTCTGCGCGAAATTTCGGCGGAACGCGCTAATAGCGCGGAAGAGCAAAGCTTTTCGGCAGAGTTTGCAGAGTTGCAAGAGCCCTTGGAGTGTGCGCAGCAGCGCGATTATTCGGTTAGCGCAAAACGGCAAGAGCTTTTAAAGCAGCAAGAGAGCCTACGACACTCTATGCAACTGGAGCATATAGAGCTTGAGGAAGAAGATGGGCATTCAAAAAGTCCTAAGCAGCGCGATCGCTTTAGGTGCTCTAAAATATGCGAGGGCGCAGATGAGTATCCGCAGCGCCCAAACCCGCAGGAGCTTGATCTGTTTTTTGCGAGTGTGGACGTGGATGAGGCGCTTTTTGGCGAGTTTGCGCGCGATTTTACAAAGCAAGTAAGCTTTGAGCATTTCGAGGCGCTAATTGTAAAGCTTGCCTGTTTACCCAAAATTAGCGACGCGCTACTGCAAGAAAAGCTAAAAGAGCCGCTATATCTAATTAAAATTTTGCTTCGAAAATTTAAGGACGAAAACCTAAGCTTGGGCAATCTAATCGATCTTTTTTTGTTAGAAATTTCGCGCATTAAGCTCGATGATGTTCGTGGCGGAAAGGTCACGGTAATGGGACTTTTAGAGAGCCGCGGACTGCAATTTGACGGCGTGATAATCCCCGATTTTAACGATGATCTGGTGCCAAAGCGCAGTAGCGGAGAGATGTTTTTAAACTCCGCTTTGCGCGCTAGAGCAGGGCTTATCAGCCACGCAGATCGCGAAAATTTACAAAGATTTTACTACGACGGCTTGCTAAGAGGCGCTAAAAAAAGCGCGATTTGCTATCTGCAAAGCGTCGAGAAATTGCCTTCGCGGTTTTTGAAAAGCTTTGAAGTGCAACAAGACGCGGAATTTTCGCAGGAGGATTATTTGCGGCTTTTTGGGAGGGAGGAATTTAAGTCCGCCTTATGCGGACAAGAAGATCCCGTGGCTCGCCATGATTTTTTTGCCGAGGAGCTGTCGTTTTCGCGGCTGGATACGTTTTTAGAATGCAAGAGGAAGTATTATTACCGCTACGTTTTCGGGCTAAAAGAGGGGCTAAAATTTGGCGAGGACAATGCGCTTTTAGGCAAAATTTTACATACGAGTTTTCAGCGTTTATACGAGCGAGCGGGGATGAAATTTAGTATGGAAAAATTTCGCCCTATTTATTCGCAGCTTGCGCGAGAAGCGGGCATCGCGCGCTTTGATGCAGAGCTTGAGCTAAAAGCTGTAGAAAAGCTAGCTAGGCTTTTAGAAGAGCATGAGCAAATTTGGAGCTTTAGCGGCAGTGAAGTATCGCTAAAAGGCGAGCTTGACGGAGTGCGGCTAAGCGGGCGGATCGACCGCATTGACGAAGACAAGGCAGGGCGGAAGTTTATCATCGATTACAAACGTGGTTCAGCTAAAAAACATATGGAAAAATTCCAGCTTACGTTTTATCGCGCACTTTTGGCTCAGGAGTGCGAATGCGCCTATCTGTCGCTAAAAGACTGCGCGTTTGCGGCTCCTGGTGACAAAACGCCTAGCTTAGAAAATCTGCGCGAGACGCTAAGCTCTATCGGCAAGGAATTTGCAAGCGAGGTTGCTTTTACGCGCACGGAAGTGGTGCAAAGCTGCGAATACTGCGATTATAAAATCATTTGCAAGGGGCAGATCGATGGCAAAATTTGAAAATTATCTGGCGCTTGAAGCAAGCGCAGGCAGCGGCAAGACCTTCAATCTCGCGGTCAGGTTCATCGAGCTGGTGCGCCTGCTGGGGCGGATGCGCTATCGTACGAGTTACGGGCAGAAC
>NZ_CALIMW010000138.1 GCF_938045405.1 uncultured Campylobacter sp.
GAACAAGCCATTTTATGCCGGAATTTCAAAGTAGATTTTCAATTTTTGGATATATCATTTTCTTTCAATCCGGTTTTTCTCTTTCGGGTTCCGTAATATTAATGTCTACATTCGAATTTATTTACAAAATATATTTCTATTTAAGAGAAGCTAAGCGCATTGGATAAAATCAATTAATAGAACCCGTATATGAGACGCCCAAAGTTTTGCTCTAAGATGAGCGACTCTTTAGTTGAAAGTGTATATGTGTAAATTCGCTCATCTTATGGGGATAAAATATTAAATTATAAATTCAAATTCTACTTATAAAAAATGCTAAAGCAACTGCGGACGAATCAAAAGCGCACTAAATTTAAAATTTACGCCTTAATTTGCAATCGCCTCTACGGTGCTAGAAGTAGCATAAATCAATCCGCCTACGGTGATGAAAACTACGGTACCTACGATTAATATCGGTAGCGCTATGATAACGCCAAGAGGGTTAGGTCCACTGCTTTCCTTACTACCTGGTAGAATTTCGAGATTTGCTTTTATAGGCGTCTTTAATCTATCGCTAGGCTTCATTATTTCGTTTAAATTTTTTATATACACTACTTGCGCATCAAAGTTAAAAACAACCTCGATCTCGCCTTTTTTTTCATCTATTTCGATGCGATTTGCCAGAGCCTTGATTTTGGCTACGTCTGCGCCTGCGGCGGAATTTAAAAATGCGCTAAATTCGCCGTGCGCCCGCCCGGTATCGGCATTCGTCACGACTATTTTAACAAGCTCGCGTTTAAGCCCCTTGGCGTAACCCTCGTCGTAGAAGCGCGATATGTTTTTAAGCGAAGAGCCGCGCGTTAGCACGTAGCTAAATTTTTCACCGACGATATACTCTTTGCCGTCATTTACGAAAAACGCCTTTATGCTCTCGCTCGTCTGCTGCTTGGTCGAGATGGAGCCCTGCTTACACTGGCACCCAACTAACACTACGGCTAATAAAATCGCGATAAATTTTTTCATACTTACTCCTTTTTTTTAAAAACTGCCATCGACTGACTATTGCTTGATTTTATATTTTTAATTTTACTATTTCGGGACTTAAATTTAGTATATTAAAAATCTCACCTTAAGCGATCTTTCTTTGTAAAATTAGATAAATTCCAGCTTAAGCAGATAAATTTTATCTTTTTATTGACGGACCTCAATGCTTATCGAAATTTAAATAGGTAAAATTCTCTCCTAATTTCAGTTAAAGGAGTGAAAATGGCAGAATTTAAAAAGCTCTGGATGACGCTTGTAGTGGTACTCATCGTGGGCTTTAGTTTCTTGGGTTTTTACGGCGGCGAGGTGTATAGGCAATCTCCGCCGGTGGTAAAATTTACCGATGCTAGCGGAGCTGAGCTAATCAGTACCGAGCGCATTTACCGCGGGCAGGAGGCCTGGCAGAGCATCGGCGGTATGCAGGTGGGCTCTATATGGGGTCACGGAGCGTATCAGGCGCCTGATTGGAGCGCGGATTGGCTGCATAAGGAGCTGGTCGCGTTTATGGATATCAAGGCGCAGGAGCGTTTCGGCGTGAAATTTGATGCTTTAAATGACGAGCAAAAGGCGCAGATCAAGGCGCTTACCAAGGCTGAGTATCGCACCAACACCGTAAAAGACGGCACCGTCAAGCTAAGCGATGATCGCTTGAAAGCTATGGCGGTCGTAAAAGACGAGTACATGGGCGTTTTCGGAAACGATCCGCGCTTTAAAAAGCTTCGCGAGGATTACGCGATGAAGGAAAACACGCTCGCAAACGAGCAACACCGCGCCGAGCTCGTGGATTTCATCTTTTGGACTGCGTGGGCGGTTTCTACGGATCGTCCGAGCGGAGAGGCGACCTATACCAATAACTGGCCGCACGAGCCGCTGATAGACAATGTCCCTACCACGGAAAACGTCATTTGGACTATCGCGAGCCTCGTTATTTTGCTTACCGGCATCGGTCTTCTGGTGTGGTTTGGAAATTTCTACGGCAAAAAGGACGAGGATTTCGAGGCTCCTGCGAAGCTAAACGCCGATCCGATCGCCGCTTTAGCGCTTACGCCGTCGCAAAAGGCGCTCGGCAAGTACCTTTTCGTAGCGATTGCGTTGTTTGCATTTCAGGCCTTCATCGGCGGCTTTGTTGCGCACTATACGATCGAGGGTCAGTCCTTTTTCGGGCTTGATATTTCGCAATATATCCCTTACTCGCTAGCGCGCACCTGGCACGTGCAGGCGTCCATTTTCTGGATCGCTACGGGCTTTTTGGCGGCAGGATTGTTTCTAGCGCCGATCATCAACGGCGGCAAGGATCCTAAATTTCAAAAGCTCGGCGTGGACGTGCTTTTCTACGCGCTTCTTTTCTTGGTCGTCGGCAGCTTCGCGGGCGAATACATGGCGATTGCGGGCAAGATGGATCCAAGCAGCAGCTTCTGGATCGGACATCAAGGATATGAGTATTTAGACCTCGGTAGAATTTGGCAGCTGATACTGTTTGTGGGCCTTGTGATCTGGATGGTACTCGTGCTTCGCGGCTTTATCGCAGGCTTTAGAGCCGATGGCGATAAGAATTTATTAGCGATCTTTACCGCTTCGGTTATCGCCGTGGGGCTTTTTTACGGCGCAGGGCTATTCTACGGACAGCGCTCGCCGATCCCTGTGATGGAGTATTGGCGCTGGTGGGTCGTGCACCTTTGGGTCGAGGGATTTTTCGAGGTTTTTGCGACGGCGTCTTTGGCGTTCGTGTTCGCATCCTTGGGCTTAGTAAGCAAGAAATTTGCCACCTACACCTCGATCGCTAGCGCGTCGATTTTCCTAATCGGCGGAATTCCTGGCACCTTCCACCACCTCTATTTTGCGGGCACCACTACGCCGATAATGGCTGTGGGTGCGAGCTTTTCGGCGCTTGAAGTCGTGCCTTTGGTGCTTTTGGGCTCAGAGGCGTTTCATTACTACAAGCTTCAATTCGCGCAGGATTGGGCCAAGCGTCTAAAATGGCCGCTTTACTGCTTCATCGCCGTGGCGTTTTGGAATATGCTGGGCGCGGGCGTTTTCGGCTTTTTGATCAACCCGCCGCTTGCGCTATTTTACATCCAGGGCTTAAACACCACCGCGGTGCACGCTCATACGGCGCTATTTGGCGTATACGGCTTTTTGGCGCTCGGCTTCGTGTGGCTCGTGGCGCTGTATATTTACAAAGACAAAAACTTTGACGATACACTGATGAAGATCGGCTTTTGGGCGCTTAACGCGGGTCTGCTTCTAATGGTGCTGATTTCGCTATTGCCTGTCGGAATTTTGCAGGCATTCGCGGCGATCGACGTGGGTATGTGGTACGCAAGAAGCGCGGAATTTTTGCAAAAAGACAGCCTCTACGGGCTTCGCTGGGCGCGCATCATCGGCGATACGATCTTTTTGGTAGGAAGCGTGTGCTTCTTGCTTCAAATCGTGCGAATGATATTCTCACGCGCTAAATAGAGCTTTCGCGAGCTTTTATCGCCTGCTTTGCCTCGCGGGAATTTTATTTCTCGCGGGGCCTTTTAAATTTTACTAGGCTTTGCAAGAGCCTTTTATGCGTGAGCTTTTTGCCGCAAAGGGTAGCCGCGCGAGCTTTAAGCTTAGCCGCAAATCGCGATCAATCTTTAAAATTTTAAAATTTCATCCCCTTAAATTTACCCAAGCCAAATTTTAAATTTGCTAAAATCACCGCCGAAATTTTAATCTCAAGGAGTAGAAAATGGGTGTGCGAGAGCAAATTTTAGAAGACATTAAAACGGCGATGAAGAGCGGCGATCACTTCCGCAGAGACAGCCTGCGGATGCTTAACGCCGCGCTTAAGCAGGTCGAGGTGGACGAGCGCATCAGCCTTAGCGACGAGCGCGTCTTTAGCATACTTCAAAGCGAGATCAAGCGCCGAAACGACTCCGTACAGCAGTATCGCGCGGGCGGTCGCGAAGATCTGGTGCAAAAAGAACAGGGTGAGATCGAGATCATCGCGTCCTATCTGCCAGCGCAGCTAAGCGATGCCGAGCTTGCCGCAGAGGTTGGCTCGCTAATCGCGCAGCTCGGTGCGAGCGGCGCAAAGGACATGGGGCGCGTGATGAAAGCCGCCAAGGAAGCGCTCGGCTCAAGCGTGGACGGCAAGCGCCTAAGCGAGGCGGTCAAAGCGGCACTGAAGTAGCCTGCGTTTGGAGTTAAATTTAAGTCCGGCTGCGGCTAAATTGTATCGGCGTAAAACTTCGCTGCTGAAATTTTTTGAGATAGAGCTTTGGCTGCGGAATTCATACGCTAATTTAAAATTTTAAAGGATCATCATGAAAAAATTTATCGCGGTTTTACTAGCCGTCCTACTTGTGGGATGCCAGTGCAAACAAAACGTAGTGCCTGGGGCGAACGAAACGCCCGAAAAGATAACGGCATTTTTCATAAACGATGGCAAGGAATACATCGTAGGCGAGAAGCTCAGCTATGTGCTGACGGATGGCTCGTCGCTTAAGAAAATCTCGGAATTTTACGATGGCGGATACGCCAAAGGGCTTAAGCGCGAGTTTGTACAGATCGAAGTGACGGATGCGAAAAACGGCGAGGCGCGCGGTAGCTTCAGTGCTTTTTTAAACTCTGCCGCAGGAGCAGACGTCGCCAAAATCAAAGCTCTGGCGGATCGCATAGAAATCGATGAGAAAAAGGGCGAGATAGAAGCGATTTTCTACTTCGATGCGCGCGTCGTACAGATCAAAAATCTTAGCGAAATAATGAAGCCAAGCGATAGGCTGCGCTCTCCGATACCCGCTCACATCGAGGTTTTGCCGGAGCGCTGCGAGAGTAGCACTCTATCGGATGTGATAAGAGGCATCGTAGCTATACCGGTGGTAATCGTGGGAGCGGTACTTTTTCTGCCCGTGGTGATGATGCAGGAATATAGCCCTCAATAATAAAAGCCGTGAAATTCCGTATCTTACAGCGAAACTTACAATGTAATGATCGATGAAGCTCGGCGAAATTTGGTATAACTTAGATCGCAAGTTCGATCTATTTATGATCGCATTTTATTTGGCGGCGATGTGGTACGGATTTCTTTTTAGCTTGAATCCTAAAAGCTTAGATGATCTGAAAATCGCAAATGGAATAATTATGGATGTCAGAAGCGATGATGGGCGCGAATATATGCAGATTTTTACGGATGAGCGCAAATTTATCAAAGTCTTTTTAAATGGCGATACGGATAACTTAACCTACTTTTATAAAAATAAAATTTTGCTCAATGCGGCAATTGTTGAAGCTAATTTTAAGCGCTCAGGAGCGGACGAGTGGCAAGGCGTAAATATCAAGCCTTCTATCTCGCTAATCGCATACGAATGGCTGGAAGGCAAGCGAGTTAAAGCTTGGTATCAAAGCCGTCCGTTTCCGTTTCAGGGTCGCGGCACGGCATATCAGGTCTTATTTTTGGATTACAATGCAAGCATCGATCCGCAGCAGCGCGAGTATCTGATGAAATTCAGATATGACAAATACGCTACGATGGATGATAAATTTACAGCTACGATATTTGGAGCTTTGACGCTCATTTTTCTTGCGATAATGGCGGGCAAATTTTATCAAGCATGGCGCCAACTGCAATAAACATTGCGCCGCGAAATTTTAATTAGCATCGGATAGCCTGAAAACACGGCGCGCAGTATCGATACGAAACACTTTAAAAGGCGCTAGGCTTGCGCTGCATAAATTTTATTGCGGATAGCGGTGGCGAGTAGGATAAATTTGCAGTGTTAAATTTAAAGCGCTATTAAAATACAGACCATAGTAGGGTTTAAAATTTTGATAAGTAGTGCGCGTCCTGCTTTAAAATTTTGAGGCTCCGGCTGCGCCGGCAAGCGCAAAATTCTAAATTTTAAACTGCATAAAATTTCAAAATTTAAACTGCGCGAGATTTCAAAATTTCAAAATTTTAAATCTCGCGCTCGTTTAGCAGTATCCATAAATTTTAAGCGCCAAATGGGAGCAAATGGGCTAAAATAGCCCATTTATCAGCCCCTTAATCGCGTCCGATTTCTCCTTTTTCGCGTCGTTTTTGCTGCTGTTATCGTCCTTTTTCACGCCGAAAAGCTTATCGATGCCCTTGCCGATCTGCTTGTCGAGTTTGCCCTTTAGATAGTCCGATTGGATATTGTATTTCGGCTCTTTGATCGTGCCGGTGATGTTTATTTCAAGATCGGTCTTTTCGATATTTGCTTTAACTGGTACCGAAATCGCGCCCGTTTTGCTATCCAGCGTGCCACCGGTGACGTTTAGCTTGCTTTTTTGCGCGCTCATATCGGCGTTAAAATTAATTAAATTCTGCTTGATCGTGCCGTTTACTTTGGCGTCGTTATAGACCTCGCCGCCTAGATCACGGCCTAAAATTTTGCCGATTTTATCGATCAATCCGCCGCTAGGAAGGCGACCGTTATTGATGATCGCGTCGAATTTTCCGCTGTGCGAGCTCGTATTATACGTAAGATTTGCGTTACCCGTGCCGTCGTAGACATGATCGATATTTAGAAGCGTCGTAAGCTCTTTGACGATAAAATTTTGGATTTTAAAGTTCGCCTCATCGCCCGCGATCTGTCCGTTCAGCTCGCCGCCCGCGACCTTGGAATTTATGGTCGCAAACAGGCTCTTGCCGTCGTGCGAAAGCTCGCCGGTCGCGGCAATCTTGCCGTTTAGTCTGCGATTTAAGAAAAATTCTAGTCGCTGCAGGCTCGGGATCAGCAGCGCGTAGTTTGCCTTAAGCGCTTTGTTTTTAAGCTCGTAGGTGCCGTTTAAGCTTTGAAGCTGCGCCAGATCGGAGTTTGCACTTACGCTAAAGGTCGCGACGGAGTTTTTGATATTTGTCTGCGCCTGCGCATCAGTTTTTAGATCGCTCGGGAAGCTCTTGCCCGTCGTGCCGTCTAAAAATTTCTTAAAAATTACGCCGTTAGCGAGCGAAATTTGCGCCGTGCCGTTGATGCCGTCTTTTAAGCTTAACTTCGCATCGCCGTTTATCGTGCCGTTTCCGATCGCATTGCCGTAAAACAGAGCCGAAAGCACAGCCAGATTTAAATTACTCGCCTTAAGCTTTAGATCGCTCAAATTTCCGTTCGCGTTCAGGTTGCCGCCCATCGCGTTTAGATTTAAGTTTAGATTTTTAAGCTCATTTTGCGCTAAAGCCGCGCTAAGCTCGCCGTTTGCCTTGTCTTGCAGCTTCACTCCCAGGACGTTTTGCAGCGCGGCTAGATCGTTTGCGTTTAGCTTTGCGGACAGCTCGCCGTTTTTGTTTTTCAGGTCAAATTTGGCCTCCGCATCCGCTTTAAGCGCGTCTTTAAACGCTGAAATTTGCGAGTTTGAAAGCTCAAGCGTAGAAAAATCGGTCTTTAAATTTCCGTTTGCTTTAACGTCGCCTGAAATTTTACGCCCGAGCAGGCTTTCGAGCTTCGCTAGATCGGGCACGTTTAGATTAAAATCGGAGTTTAAAGTTTTGTTTTTCAGATCAAATTCCGACTTTTCGGCGCTGATCTTGCCCAGAGTCGAATCAATCTTGCTTGCTGCTCGCAGGACGTTATTTTGCGCCGTGATGTCCGAGTTTAACGTGATCTGCACGCCCTTTGGGATGGAGATATTCATATCTTTAAACGCAGATTCGTTTAGGATCAAATTTGAACTCTTGATGCTTGCGTTGCCCTCTGCGCCGCCGCTGCTAGCCTTGATGTCCGAGAGAATGTCGATATTTCCTTTTGCGTAGATCGGCAGCGAAGCCACGGCAAGGGCTTTTTCGACGTTTAGAGCTTTAGCGCCGATTTGTAGATCAAGCGGCTTGAGGTCTTTTAAATTTGCCAAAAATTTTACGTTGCTATCAAAAATCCGCCCGCTGCCGTTGATGCCGAATTTGCCAAGATCGCCTAAAATTTGCCCCTTAAGGCTCAGCCCTTCGCTCGTTTTTATGCCGAGCTTGGCTAAATCGTGCGCGTTTGCATCGTAGCTAAGATCGAAAGAGCGCGCAAAAAGCGAGTATTTGCCCTTTACGTTTACGTTCGCAGCGTCATTTACGTTGGCGCTGATGTCCAGATCGCCGAAATTTAGATCGAATTTCTCAAGCTTCACGTCAAGGCCGCTTTTTTCTTTGATCAAATTTTCTACGTAAGGCTTGGTGAGATTGTTGCCAAAATCGCTGAAAAATAGGCAGCCCGCGCCTACTATAAGCAGGATTAAAATTCCTGCGATTATGCCGAAAATTTTCATTTCGTCCCCTTAAAATTTAAAATTTGAGGGTATTATAGCCCTTAAAATTTAACGTTTGAAATCTCAATACTTGAGTTAAAATCACTAAAGTTTTATAAAAATTTTTCATAAACTATTGACAAGATTTTAAATTTTGCATATAATCTTAGCACTCAAACACATTGAGTGCCAATTTTAGAAATCACAAATCAAAGAAAGGACTGAAATGAAATTTCAACCACTTGGCAAGCGCGTTCTAATAGAGCGCGAGGAGGAAACAAAAAAGACCGCTTCGGGCATCATCATCCCCGACAATGCTTCAAAAGAGAAGCCTTCGACCGGCAAAATCGTAGCCGTCGGCAGCGAATGTGAAGGCGTCAAAAATGGCGATACCGTAGCGTTTGCAAAATACGCAGGTAGCGAGATCAGCTTAGACGATAAGAAATACCTTATCTTAAATTTAGAAGATGTTTTAGGCATAATTAAATAAAAAGGATTGAAAATGGCAAAAGAGATTATTTTTTCAGACGACGCAAGAAACAAGCTTTACGCGGGCGTTAGGAAGTTAAACGACGCTGTAAAAGTTACGATGGGACCTCGCGGTCGCAATGTCTTAATCCAAAAGAGCTTCGGTGCTCCGGCGATCACAAAAGACGGTGTAACCGTCGCTAAAGAGATTGAGCTAAAAGATACGCTAGAGAATATGGGCGCTTCTTTGGTGCGCGAAGTAGCGAGTAAAACCAACGATCAAGCAGGCGACGGCACTACTACAGCAACCGTGCTAGCTCACGCGATCTTTAAAGAAGGCCTACGCAACGTAACTGCGGGCGCAAATCCGATCGAAGTTAAGCGCGGTATGGATAAATTTAGCGCTGCGGTTATTGAGGAGCTAAAAAAATCCTCTAAAAAAGTAAGTGGCAAAAAAGAGATCGCTCAGGTTGCTACGATCTCTGCTAATAACGACAGCGCGGTGGGCGATCTGATCGCAGACGCTATGGAAAGAGTCGGTAAGGACGGCGTTATCACCGTTGAAGAGGCAAAATCTATTAACGATGAGTTAAACGTAGTCGAGGGAATGCAGTTTGACCGCGGCTATCTAAGCCCGTATTTCATTACAAATGCCGAGAAAATGCTAGTCGAGCTAAGCTCGCCGCTAGTGCTTCTATTTGACAAAAAAATTACAAATTTAAAAGATCTACTGCCGGTTTTGGAGCAGGTTCAAAAAAGCGGCAAACCGCTTCTAATCATCGCCGAGGATATCGAGGGCGAGGCACTTGCGACTTTAGTCGTAAATAAACTTCGCGGCGTGTTAAACATCTCTGCGGTCAAAGCCCCTGGATTTGGCGATCGCAGAAAGGCGATGCTTGAAGATATCGCGATTTTAACAGGCGGCACCGTCATCAGCGAGGAGCTTGGCAGAACGCTAGAAAGTGCTTCTATGGCCGATCTTGGACAAGCCGAGCGCATCGTGATCGACAAAGACAACACCACTATCGTAGGCGGCGCGGGCAAGAAAAAAGATATCGACGCGCGCGTTTCGCAGATCAAAGCTCAGATCGCAGAGACTACGAGCGATTACGACAAAGAGAAGCTTCAAGAGCGCATGGCTAAGCTTAGCGGCGGCGTCGCGGTCATCAAGGTGGGCGCTGCGACCGAAACCGAGATGAAAGAGAAAAAAGATCGCGTGGACGACGCTCTAAACGCAACCAAAGCAGCCGTAGACGAGGGTATCGTAATCGGCGGCGGCGCTGCGCTAATCAGAGCCGGACTTAGCGTAAAACTAGCTCTAAGCGGCGACGAGCTTATCGGTGCGGACATCGTTAAGCGCGCGCTTTTCGCTCCACTTCGCCAGATCGCAGAGAATGCGGGATTTGACGCGGGTGTCGTAGCAAATAAGGTCGAGCAGGGCTCAGACAAAAAATTTGGCTTCAACGCCGCAAACGGCGAGTACGTCAATATGTTTGAGGCAGGTATCATCGATCCAGTCAAGGTTGAGCGTATCGCGCTTCAAAACGCGGTCTCCGTCGCAAGCTTGCTTCTAACGACCGAAGCGACCGTAAGCGAGATCAAAGAGGAGAAACCTGCAATGCCTCCAATGCCTGATATGGGCGGAATGGGTGGCATGGGCGGAATGATGTAGCCCTCATAGGAGCGTCATTCGACGCTTCTATGCCATTACAACGGCGCTGCGAGATTTTTACAGCGCCGCGAAATGCTTTATGCGCGGCGATATTTTTGCTATGCGCAGTAAAATGAGATGTGCCGCGTTTTGGATATGTCTAAGGCGCGGCGATTTATTATGAATTAGCGATTAAGCGGTGTGATTTTTAGTCACTGCATGATCTTATAAATTTCGTATCTCATCGCAAATTTACAGTTTTGCCGCTTTATCCCTTAATTTAAAAGCTTTATCTGAGATTGCTTTTTACCTTAAATTCTGACTTGCCACTCAAAATTTAAGCGCAGAATTCTAAAACTTTAAAATTTTCAGCTATCCCACCTAAACGCTTACAAGATAAAATTTTGCTGTGGCGTCATATTTTTAATGTGATAAAATTCTATTGCCAAACAGAATCCTAGCTGCGGAATTTTTAAAGCTTAGCCTTTTGTTTGGCGATACGGCTTGGAATTAGAGCTGAAATTTCATAGCCTCACTCATTAAATTTAACGCGGCTTAATCTAAGCTTTGCTAAATTTCGCCTAAAATCATGGAAAGGAAAACGATGAAAAATTTAGCTCGTATTTTTTTAATTGCGTTCATTTTGACGAGCTTTTCTGGCGCTTTTGCCGCGCAGCAAAGCCATAAATCGCCCGCCGCGTTGCAAAACCATAAATCTAAAATTTCATCTCAAAATCTGCGAGCCAAAGATCATCTGAGTAAAAATACTTCGGTGAAATCCTCTACCGAGCCGCATGCTAAAAAATCTGCAAATGCTAAACGTCTTTCAAATTCCAAGCTCACAAAAAATACACGTGCATTTGGGAATCCTGCTAAAAATTCCACGCAAAAAAGTGCGAAAAATTTTACTAAAAATCCCGGGCAAAATTTCGCATCGCATTCTGCGAGAAATAAAGCATCTAGGCGCCCGGCTAATCAATCAAGCAGTCAGAATGGAGCTAGCAAGAGTCTAGTTGCGACGCTGATGCGTTTGCCAAAGACCCGTATCTATGAGGACGAGGCGCCAAGCGCTCGCGATACCGCGCAAACTTACAGAGGCGCAGATATGCGGAGAAATGCAAGCGCGCAAACTCACGGAGGCGCGGATGAGCAGACTGGCAAAATCGTAGACGCACAAGCTCGCAAATTAACGACGGCTCGAATTGCACAGCCGCAAGCTCGCCACGGCTATAGTGCAACTCGTTCTGGCGCTATGGAGCATACAGCTGCATCTCATTCGAGCGCCACGAAGTATACGGCTCGTCAAAATGCCCGCGCGCCCTATCTTCCCACATCTGCTCGCTCTAGCCGTGCGATAGGGCGCCCTAGCGGTAGCGCGCTTGGTAGGATGTCGTCGCCAAAGCGAAGTAATGCGCTAGGACAAGGTGCTGCGATGCGTTATGATGAGCGTTGGGCGAAGCCCGCTCCACAGCCTTATGAGCCTGCGCCTGAGACTGAGAAAAAGCACGGGCTAATATTTTC
>NZ_CALIMW010000139.1 GCF_938045405.1 uncultured Campylobacter sp.
TATTGCCGTCGTAATGCTTAAAATGCTCCTGCCGTTTGCCGCCCTCATAATAACCGGCATCGTGCACCTGCTAGCTTGGAGCAAGATAGAAAAGCTCGCCTAAGCCGAAGCGCTTTCGTTTTGCAGCGACCGCGCGCTTTTGCAAGTCTAAACTGCAACGTCCAAGCCGCGCCATCCGGCACAGCGTCGCCGCACGCAGCAAAGCCACAAGATAGCGCGTAAATTTAGAAAATTCAAAGGATAAAAATGAAAGAAATTTCAAAGCAAGGTCTGCTTCGCAAGGCGAAATTCCGCGGAATTTTAGGCGCCGTGATTTTACTAGGCATCGGCGTAAGCGGCACGGTGGGCGTAAGCAGCATAGACGAGGACGCGGTCGCGATTTTTAGAGTTTTAGCGCTACTAGCGACGCTAGCGATATTTTACGACTGCTTCGTTTGCCTAGAAAAGGCACTAGGCGTGCGCTTCGTTAAGACCTATAGGCTGATAGAAAGTATCCCGATCGTTGCTATTTTGTGCTACTGCGCCATGGTAGTAGCGTTAAAAGATGGCGCGATGCTCGATCTGCTCTACACCCTACTCTACGTCCTTTCGACGTGCGCGGCGGTGATAATCTGGGGCGTATTAAACTGCCGCCTAGCCACACTTAGCGGCGTGGATTTATTTAAAATCTACGGCATAGTGGTGTCCGTGGCGTGGCCCTGCGAAGCGGTATCGGGCGCGCTAGCTAAAATAGGCGTAATCCTCGCGCTGCCGTATCTAATCGCAGCGTCGCTGGTAACGGCATTTTCGGGGATTTTGCTAATCATAGCGTGGATAAAATTCAACCCCGCAAGGTTATGCGGCGCGGAAAATTCTAGCGAGCTTGACGGCGCCAAGCTAGGCGCGGACGGCGAAAAACCGAGCATTTACAGTAAACTCGCCGCTTTTAAGAAATCGGACGCGGACGATGCGAAAAAGCCTGCTTCCAAGGCGAGCGCAGATGATACGACCGCCGCAAGACGCCCGGGCAACCCCGGATTTAAATTCTAACTCTACTCGCAAGATGGAATTTCGCAAAATTTTTAAAATTTAAGGTGCGGAATTTTATTGCGACGCGCGGCGCATCGGGCGGAAACACGGAATTTTGATTTAATTTTATCCGCTACGAACGCGCAAAATTTAGGGTAAAATTCCAGCCAAAATTCTAAACTAAAATTCCGATCTAAATCCCTAATCCAGCTTATTTCTAAAAAGCGACGCCGCAAAGCTCAACGTGCCAAGCCCGATCAGCAGCAGCGGCACGATGAGATGCCACAGCTCGCCCAGGCCCGCGCCTTCCAGATAGATCCGCCACATGCAGTTGTTGGCATAATACATCGGATCTAGGTGCGCGATATAGTAAAACCACCGCGGCATCGCGTCCGCAGGCGTTATCAGCCCGCTTATCATAATGCACGGCAGCAGGAACAAAAACGAGCTCACGACCGATTGTAGCGAGGTTTTGCAGACGGTCGAGATCACGAGGCCGATGCCTACGTTGCAGGCGCTAAAGATCGCGATGATCGCAAAAAGGTGCGCAAAGCGCCCGCGGAATGGAATTTCAAAGTAAAATACGCAGATCAAAAACAGCGCGAGCCCCTGCGCGATCGCGATCAGCACGGGCGGCACGGCTTTGCCGATCAGCATCTCAAGCGGGTTCGCGGGCGTCATCAGCATCATATCAAAGCTCCCCTCCTCGCGCTCGCGGGAGACGCTAAACGCCGATAGCATCAGCACCTGAATCATCGAAAGTCCCAAAATCATCCCCGTCATGATCGTGTAGCGCGTGATCGTGTTTTCGTTAAAAACATAGCGCGGATTTATGCTGATTAAATTGACAAAATGCTGCGCGTTGTATTCCCCAGCTATGGCCTGCACGAAGCCGATGACGGTGTTTGCCAAGGTCGTATTGCGCGAATCCGCGATGATCAAAAGCTCATGCGTATCCTTAAAATCGCTGCCAAAATAGATCCCGATGATCGCCTCGCCCTCGCTTACCGCGCGGCGCAGGCAGGCTAGGTCTTTGCAGCCAAGATCTGTTTTAAACATCGGCGTAGCGGCGATCTGCTGTACCAGCGCGGTGGACGTCGCATCGCGGGCGTCGTCCAAAATTGCGTAGCGCACCTGCTCGGGGGTGAAATTTGCGCCGTAGCCGAATATGATCGCCTGCACCAGCACCGGCACGATCAGCACCATGCGCGTGCCCTTGTCGCGAAACATCGCCAAAAATTCCTTCTTAATAAGCGCGCGAATTCGAAGCAGTGATTTTCGCAGAGCGTTCATCGCACGCCCCTTTTAAATTTAGCGGCATCTTTAAATTTAACGCCATTTTCAAATTTAGAGGCGCTGGCGTGCGGAGTGAAATTTGAGATAAAATTTAAAAACGGAATGGACGCGGGTTTAAATTTATGCAGCGCGAGCATAAATTTTAAAATTTCAAACCGATTACTCAGCTTGGGCGTAAATTTTAAAATTTCAAACCGATTGCGCGGCACCTCGCGCATAAATTTTAAAAGCGCAAGTTTAAATTTACGCGACAGCAAGGAGATGAAATTTAAAAGCGCGCCCGTGAGGTCAAATTTGCTAAATTTTTCTTCGCGCCCTACTTCGTAGCCGCGCCGTACAGCTGCGCTACAAAATCGCGCTATGTAGCGCCGTGCAGAATTCAAATATCCGCCTGCATGATTAAACTTAACTGCGCACAGTTTTTCTGCTATGCCGCATCCGCGCCCTGCTTCGGCTTTGTCTGCGTTCGGCAAAACACGATGCAGAGCGCGAAGCGGCTCGCAAACATTAAATCCATTCCGCGATACGAAATTTTGCGCTATGTCCGCAAGACGCGCTAAAGCGCGCATAAATTTTAAAATTTCAGATCCGTCGCTCAGCTTGGACGTAAATTTTAAAATTCTAAATCCATTGCGCGACGGCGCTGGCATAAAATTTA
>NZ_CALIMW010000140.1 GCF_938045405.1 uncultured Campylobacter sp.
CGTCCACGCGCCCCGCGCCGCCATTGAAATTTCAGATGAGCCGTTAATTCGTCAAGAATTTTAAAATTTTAAGCCCTCCCCTTTGCGGGCTAAAATTTCGAGCGAGCCGTTAAGGGTGAGCCGCTAATTCGTAGCGTTCGCGTCGAACTGCAAAAATTTCCTGATCTCCTCCATCGCTTCTTTGTTTGAAAGGGTAAATTTGATCTCGATGCGGCGGCTGGCGTCTTTGTCCTCGACGCCTCTGCGCATCACGGGCTGCGTGTAGCTGCGACCGCTGGCGATGAGATATTTTTGCAGTCGCTCATCTTTATTCCACGAGTTGATGAAATCCATCACCGCAAACGCCCTGTTTTGCGAGAGCTCGAGATTGTACAAATACCCGCCGTCGCTGTCCGTGTGCCCTTCGATGATGATCTGATCTAAATTTTCGCGAATTTCGTCGTTATTCAAAAGCGCGGCAAAATAGCTCTGTAGCGTCGAGCGGAGCGTCTCTTTGGCGCTCTCTTTCAGCTCGCTTGAGCCTTTGTCGAAAAGGATCGACGAGCTTAGCGTCATCGCGCCGCTTTCGTTGTCGATGCGGATCTTGCCCCCCAGCTTCTCCTTCAGATCGGCGATGATCTTGACCTTCATTCCGGTTAGGTTGCGGATGCGGTTTTTCGTGACGTTGAGGTCTTGTAAAATTTTATTAAAATCGCTCTCCTTCTGCGTGAGTTGATCGAGCAAAAAGGCGATTTTAAGCTCATTTTGGCTGATCGTAGCGTTGGCGTCGTCGCGTGCTTTTTGCAGAAGCGAGTTGATGTCTGAATTCTCTTTTTTCAGCCTCTCCGCCATCTCGGTCAGATCTTCAATCTGTATGAAATAGATGGAATTTTGCTTGCGAAGATCGGTGTTTTCGATATTTAGCTTCTCGAGCTGATCGCTAAAAATTTTATTCAGCGCCTCAAGCTCGGCGCTTTTTTTCTCCTGGCTTTGCAGGCTTGCTAGCGCGCTTGAAATTTGACTTTCTTTCTCCTGCAGGTTGCTTTGCGTGAGGAAGTATTTGACGATGATGCCGCCTACTAAAAGCACGAAAACAAAAAGTAGTCCCGCCATCAAATCGGCGTACGCGATCCAAAAAGTCTCTTTTTCTTCGTTATTCGTTTTCATCTAAAAGTGCTTTTTCATCGATGCTCGCAAGCGTTTTACGAAGCTCTTCGATGATGCTTTCGTTGCTCGTCCGCGCAGCGCCCTCTCCAGCTAAAAGTGCCTTCAAATCCGCGCTTAGTCCCTTAAAGCTAGCGTCAATTTTAGCGGCGTAAGCATTCTGCGAACTTGAAATTTCGCCCGCAAACCCGCCCAAGGAAGCATTTAAGCTCTTGATTTGAGCGCTTAATGCACTAGTAATGTTAGCCAGCTCGCCTTGCCCGTCCGTTAAAGTCTTAGACTGATTTAGATACTGCGCGGAAATCCCGTTTTGAATTTCGATTAGGCTTGCAGACACGGACTTAAGCGCAGATAAAATTTGAGCGAAGCTCTTATCTAACTCGCCGTGAGCGAGATTTGTCCTTTGGACCATCTCTCCCGCTTTTTCAAGCTCTTCTTGTGTAATCGCCATACTTCGCTTCTCAGCTTCCATCACGCTTTCAAAAGCGCCGATTTTTTCATCGATTAGGCGGTTTAGCCTTTCGGTAAAATTCGTAGAGCTCATCATCGCAAATGAGCGCGAAATTTCAGAATTAGAGTTTAAAATTTCACTCAGATAGCCCTGTGTTATTTCGTCTTTGTTCCAGAAGAAATTTTTAGTGGAATTTTTGTATTTGATGAGCAGGCGCTCATATTTGCTGATGCCCTTTTTCTCAAAATATATCCACCAAAGCGCTAAGAAAATTCCATAGATCGAGACGTAAAATGCTGTACCTACGCCGCCTAGAAGCTGCGCGATCTCGGTTTCGAGCCCATCGATATTGCTTGAGGAAAAGTGCGGCATCGAAATCGCAATCGAGATGAAAGTTCCTAAAATTCCAAGCATCGGAAAGACTGCCGACGCGACGGAAGCGTAGTTTTGATTACGCAGTGAGTAGCCGTATTCGTCCACAAAAAGATCAAAGCTGGCATCTGATTTTTTTTTACCGCCGATACTTAAGAGATTGGCGACAATGTAATTTTTCAGCTCGCGCTTGAAGTCATCGATATTATTTTGAAAATTTAAGCAGCCGTATTCTGCATTATGACGAGCTAAAATTAGTGCAATAATTAGCAAAACCGCAAGCATCAGGATCGAGTGTGTTTCTACCTTCAGCCCGATAAGCCCCAAATAGCCCAGCAAAAACACCACAAAAACCGCAATCGGCAGAGCTGCGATCTTAAAAAAAACGCCCGCTAACGAGCGCTCCTTCGCCTCAGGTAGCGTGATATCGAGCACTTCGTTATTTGGGCGATCCATATTAGTTCCTATTTAGGCAATTTAGATTGTCAAATGCGACCTGCAAGCGCGCCACCATACTCTGCTCGCCAGCTCTTAGCCACTTGCGAGGATCGTAGAATTTTTTATTCGGTTTATCCTCACCTTCCGGATTGCCAATTTGAGCCTGCAAATAGCCGTGATTTTTGGCCTCATAAGCGCGCACGCCGTCCCAAAACGCCCACTGCGTGTCAGTGTCGATATTCATCTTAACGACGCCGTAGCTCACGGCCGCCTTGATATCGGAGGTCTCGCTACCACTGCCGCCGTGAAAGACGAAATTTACGGGTTTTTCGGATTGCAGATTAAATTTTTCTCGGACGAATTTTTGCGAATTTTTCAAAATTTCAGGTCGCAGCACGACGTTGCCCGGCTTATACACGCCGTGGACGTTACCGAAGGTAGCGGCCAGCAGGTAGCGGCCCT
>NZ_CALIMW010000141.1 GCF_938045405.1 uncultured Campylobacter sp.
TTTACCGCGCCGGTTAGAAATTTCACTAAAAACGGCGCCAGCACGCATGCCACGCTAGCTAGTACGACGGCAAATTTTATCTGCACCGAGACCGCGCTCAGTGAGCCGTCAAGCCCCGCATCCTCCCGCGGCTCGTGCAAGAACATACACACGATGAGGCGCAGATAGTAATACAGTGCGAGCGCGCTATTTACCGCCATGATGACGGCGAGAGCAAAGTAGCCCGAATTGACCGCGGCGCTTAGCAGATACATCTTGCCCCAAAACACGCTAAACGGCGGAATACCCGCAAGCGAGAGCATAAAGATCGCCGCGCATATCGCAAAGAGCGGATGGGTGCGGATCAGACCGTCAAATTTCTCAAACGGATGCTCGAAGCGAGCTGTAAATTTAGAGCTTTGCGCGCAAATTTCGGCGCCGGGCTCGCAAGTTTTAGTGCCGAAAAGGCTCACTTCCGCGCCGGGCTCGCTCTCTTTAAAATTTTGCTCGTTTTCTTTGAAATTTTGCTCGCTCGCTTTAACGCTCCACTCGGCGCAGGCTGAAATTTGCCCGTTCGCGCCTAAATTTAACTTGCCAGTAGAACCTAACTCGTGATTTTGCGAAAAAGAGAGCTTTGCGTTTGAGATAAAATTCTCCTCATCCTCTCCGTTTGTATTTAAATTTAAAGCGGAGTTTTGGGTTTTAAATTTTAAATTTAACGAGCGCGCGCGCCTTTGCCGTACGCACCAGATGAAGGCAAACGCCCCGAGATTCGCCACGGCGTATAGGATCCAGTAGGTGAAAAGCGCCGCATTTGCCTGCGTCGAGCCGATCACGATCGCGCAGAGCACGAAGCCTGCGTGCGAAACGGAGCTGAAAGCGAGCATCCGCTTGACGTCGCGCTGCACGAGCGCCATGAGGTTTGCTAGACTCATCGTAGCCACCGCTACGGCGTAGAGCACGATGTTTAGCCACTGCACGCCGATGCTTTGCAGCGCTTCAAACAGCCTGATCGCCACGACAAAGCCCGCGATCTTGGGCACGACGGACAAAAAGCCTGCCATAGCCGAGCTCGCACCCTCGTAAACGTCGGGCGTCCAGGTGTGAAACGGGATCAGCGAGAGCTTAAATCCTATCGAGACGATCATAAATGAGCAGGCGGCGAAAAGCAGGACGTTGGTTTGTAAATTTGAACTCTTGGCGATCTGCGCGATGTTTGAAATTTCCATAGAGCCGGTCGATAGAAAAAACATCGCCGCGCCGAATGCGAAAAAGCCCGATCCCAGCGCGCCCATTATGAAGTATTTTAGCGCCGCTTCGACCGATCTGGCGCGATTATGCAGCGCGATTAGCGTATAAAGCGCTAGCGAGCCCGTCTCAAGCCCAACGAGGATCATCATTAAGCTTTCGCTCGCGACCATAAACTCATACCCCACAAGCACGAATAAAAACAGCACGAAAAACTCCGCCGTGTGGTACTCGTGCGCGCTTCTTGCACCCAAAGATAGAAAGATGAAAAATATCGAGCCTGCGAGCATAATAAGCATCGATAGCATCGCGATTCCGTCCACTAGCATCACGTCGAAAAGCCCGTGTATGCCGCTGTTGTATCCAAAAACGAGCCCGAAGCCCAGAGCTAGCGCCAGTATCGTGATGACGGCGTAAAATTTATACGATAGCGTGCGCGCAAAAAGCGAAACCGCGAGCATCAGCAGAGCAAACCCTCCGAGTATCGCCATAGGCGCGATCGAGGCTAAATTTAAAAGATTATTTTGCATCGCTTCTTACCTTAAAATTTGCTTTTTCCATATAGGCGCGAGTCGCAGTCTGAGAGGCTTTGTTAAACATCAACTCAAGGCTTTGCGTCACGCTAGGCTCGATACTCTTTAACATCAGATTCGGCGCGACGCCGAGCACTACCACTAGCACGCAGATCGGGACGATAGAGCAAAGCTCGGTTCTGTTTAGATCGCTTAGCTTTTTATTCTCCTCATGCACGAGCGCGCCGAAAAAGGTCTTTTTATAAAGATTCATCGAATAGATCGCGCCCATTATGATGCCGAGCCCGCCCAAAAGCGCATAGCTAAAGCTTATTTTAAAAATCCCCGCAAGGCTTAGGAATTCTCCCACGAAGCCGATCGTAAGCGGAAGTCCTATCGAGCCTAGCAGCACGACGCAAAAACAAAACGCATAAAGCGGCATCACGCGCGCAAGCCCGCCGAATTCGCTGAAAAGCTTCGTGTGTCTGCGGTCGTATAAAAAGCCTACGAGCATAAAAAGCCCGCCGCTTACGATACCGTGGCTTATCATCAAAAATACCGCGCCGCTCATTCCTTCGCGGCTCATTGAAAAAATTCCTAGCATTATGACGCCCATATGCGCGATCGAGCTATACGCGATAACCTGCTTGATATCCTTCTGCGCAAAGGCGATGAAGCTCGCATAGATGATCATAACGATCGCTACGGCGCACATCATCCCGCTAAAATGCACGCTCGCGTCGGGAAATAGCGGCAGCGAAAATCGCACGAAGCCGTATGTGCCCATCTTAAGAAGCACCGCGGCAAGCAGAACCGAGCCTATCGTAGGGGCCTGCCCGTGCGCATACGGAAGCCAGGTATGAAAAGGAAAGCAAGGCGTCTTGATCGCAAAAGCGACCGAAAATGCCAAAAATAGAGGAATTTGCGTGCTAAGCGGCAGCGACAAGCTCTGCCAGTTTAGGATATTAAAGCTATACTCTCCCGTAGCCTCGTGGTAGAAATAGCTCATCGCTACGAGCCCTACGAGTAGAAACATCGAACCTAGAAAGGTGTAGATGAAAAATTTCACCGCGGCGTAAATTCTCTTGCCGCTGCCCCACGCGCCGATAATGTAGAGCATCGGAATAAGCGAAAGTTCCCAAAAGATGTAAAACAAAATCGCATCCAGCGCCACGAAAACGCCCACCATCGTCATCTCTAAAAATAGAATGCAGATGATTAAATTTTTGGCGCGCTCTTTAATGCTTAGACTAAGCAGCGCCAAAAAGGTAACCAGCGTGCTTAGGATCACTAAAAACAGCGAAATTCCGTCCACGCCGATGAAGTAGTTGATGCCGTATTCGCTTATGAAAGGGTGCAGCACGCTAAACGCGATGCCGTCCACCGGCTCGTAGAGTATCCACAAAACGAGCGAAAGCACGAACTCTATAAAGCTCATCGTAACGGCGTAGGTCTTGATGCTCGCTTCGTCGATCAAAAAGCCTAAAACCGCAGCTACCGCCGGGAAAAATATAACCAAACTTAAAAAGTATTCCATGCCCACCTCACAGCGCAAACGCCAAAATCAGCAAAATGAAAGATCCCAAAACCATCCACCTTAAATTTGCGCTCAAATCTCCGCTATTGCTTGCGCGATCCGCACCTTCGCCGCCTTTTACCGCGATGCGAGCGATCAGATCGACGCTGGCGTCTATGATCGCGCCGTCGCATTTAGCGCAGATCTCGCTAAGCTTAGCGTATCCGCGCACGATCACGCGCTCGTAAATTTGCGGGATAAAATACTGAGCGATCAAAATTTTACAAAATTTGCAGTTCTTTAAATTTTGGCTAAATTTACCCTTGCCGTATGTCCAAATCGTGCCGATCGCCACCGCGCTTATCATCGCTAGCGTTAGGGCGATCAAAATTACCTCTACGCCGTGCGGGATCGAAGCTTTAAAGCCCGGAAGTATGCTAAGCACGAACTCCGCAAAATCGTGCTCGAAAAAGCCTGCGATCACCGCAGGCACGGCTAATACGCCCATCGCGATGAGGGCAAAGCCTTTCGCCTCGTGCGGATGGTGGGTAAATTTTTGCTTGCCGAAAAACACGAGCATTATCAGACGCACGCTGTAAAACGTCGTCATCGCAGCGCCCGCAAACAGCAGCGCCCAGATAAAATACGCGTCCGCGCTCCACGCCGCTTCTAAAATTTTATCTTTTGAGAAAAAGCCCGCGAACGGATAAAATCCGCAAAGCGCGAGCGAGCCTATGCACATTAAAATTGCCGTCGGCCGCATAAACTTATATAATCCGCCCATATTTTGGATGTTTAGATCATCTTTCATCGCGTGCATTACGTTGCCCGCACCCAAAAATAGAAGTGCCTTGAAAAACGCATGCGTCGCCAGATGAAATAGCGCGATCCAATACGCCCCGAGCCCCGCGGCTACGAACATATAGCCAAGCTGCGAAAGCGTGGAGTAGGCGATGATCTTTTTAAGATCGTTATGAACCAGCGCCATCGACGCCGCAAAGACCGCCACGAAAGCGCCCAAGCAGACGATAAAACCGCTTACTTCGGGAGCGAGCGCGAAAATAGAGTTTGCGCGGATTACCAGATAAACGCCCGCTGTAACCATCGTCGCTGCGTGAATAAGCGCGGATACGGGCGTAGGACCCGCCATCGCGTCGGCAAGCCAGGTATGGAACGGAAACTGCGCGCTTTTGCCCATCGCGCCGATAAATAAAAGTGCGGCGATCAGGGTTAAAATTTCAGGCTCCAAGCCCGCTGCGTTCGCAAATACAACTTCGTACCGCAACGAGCCGAAATTTAAATAGATCAGAAAAATTCCAAGCAACATCCCAAGGTCTGCGATGCGGTTCATTATGAAAGCTTCGTTGGCGCACCAGCTGTAATTGCTCCTGTCGTACCAAAAGCCTATTAACAGCCACGAGCAGAGTCCGACCCCCTCCCAGCCGATAAAAAGTCCTAAAAAATTATCGCTCGTTACCAAAACCAGCATCGAAAATACGAAAAGCCCCAGGAAGCTGAAAAATTTAGAGAAGTTTTCATCATCCCACATATAGTAGATCGAATACACGTGCACGACGCTGGAAACGATGCCTACGACCACCATCATCACCGCACTTACGCTATCTATGAGAAAGCTAAATTTTGCGTCCAAAAATCCCGTGCTTATGAAATCGGCTAAGCTTACGCTGATTAGGCGGTTGTCAGAGACGAGCTCCATCAAAGCAAGCGACGCGATAGTGCTTAAAATCACCAGCGCCGAGCAGATTACGCCAATAAACATCTTATCTTTGGCGCGAATGAAAACGCCTGCGAAGATCGCCGAGGCAAGCGGTGCGAAAAGGGCGATTAAGAGCCATACAAAAACGGTATCAAGCATCCAGCCCGTCCTTAGAAGGATTTTTAAAATTTACGAAGCTGTCAAGTTCGATGCTGCCCGTTTTCTTATACCACAAGATGAGCAGCCCAAGCCCCACGGCCATCTCGCTCGCGGCGATCGCGACGATGAAAAGCGCAAAAATTTCGCCGTTTATGTTATCGTAAAATTTCGCCACGGCGACGAGGGCCAAATTTGCGGCGTTTAATAAAATTTCGCTCGAAAAAAAGAGCATTATTAAATTCCGTCGCTTCATCATGCCCGCAAGCCCGAGCCCAAACATCATCGCAGCGACGATCAGATAGTGATTTAGACCCATTTTATCCCTCGCTCTCTTCGTAGCTCAGGCTCGCGTCCATCTGCTTATGCGCAAGCACGATAGCGCAGATCATCGCCACTAGCAGCATCACGGCTACAAGCTCGAAAATCGCCAGATATTTCGTAAAGATAATCATCCCAAGCGCCTCGGTATCGTCGGTGTTTAAAATTTTAAGCGTTTCTACGTTGTTTGCGACCACCGCGCCGAGCACGATAATCACGAGCAAAAATGCGATCACGCCACTAAGCGCGAAAAATAGCCTTGCCCCCTTTTTCGGCTCGCTTACGTTTTTATCCGCGCCCAAAAACATCAGCGCGAAGCCGTAAAGCACGATCACGGCGCCAGTGTAGACTATGATCTGCACTACGCCCAAAAACTCCGCATCCAGCAAGAAGAAAAATCCGCTCATAAATACCATGCCGGCGGCCAGCGCGCTAAGGACGTAAAGGACGTTTTTGCTAAAAACGCTGATGCCGAAAAGCGCCAGGCAAACCGCGCTGAAAAAATAAAATGCAAGCGTTTGTATCATTGCTCCTCCCCCTGCGCGGCGGAATCTTCGGCGCTTTGAGAGGCGGAATTTTCTTTGGAATTCCGCGCCGAATCAAGCGTAGAATTTTCGGCGTCCGCGGAATTTTCTTTAGAATTTTCGGCGTCCGCGGCGGAACTTTCCTTTAAGCTTGCCCGCCCGGCGTCTTGCCGCTCGGATAAAATTTCGCCACTTAAGTCCGCGCCTGAAAATAGAATTTTATCGCTAGCGACACCCTCTTTTTTGGAGCTTTCCGCGGCGCTTTTTAAATTTAAATCCGCGCTCTTTAAGCTTAGCTCATCGCTTGCGGCGTCGCTTTTTATATAGGCGTTCGGCGTCATCTTGATCCGCGCGCCCGCGTTTTCATCCAGGCTGCCGTAGCCCGCAAACTCCTGCACCGCGCCGTTTAGACATAAATTTTCGCCGCGAATCAAAAGATCCTCTTTGAAGCCGTAGTAAGCTCGCTGTTCGCTCGCAAGCTCGTACTCGCAGCCGTGCACGATAGCGATCTCGGGGCAGACGTCCGCACAAAGCCCGCAGTAGACGCAGCGCCCTAAATTTATCGAGTAGTTATCTACCTTTTTGCGACCGTCGGCGCCGAGGCTGGTCTCCATCGCGATGCAGTTCGCCACGCAGATCTTCTCGCACAAGCCGCATCCGATGCAGCGCTCGCTGCCGCTTTCAAGCAGGCGCATGAGCTTATGCACGCCGCGATATCTAGGCGGCATGACAAATTTTTCCATAGGATATCGAAGCGTGTGCGAGCCGCCGCGCTTAAACATATTTTTTAGCACCACCCACAGCCCCACGAAAAGCTCGCCGCGAAAGGTGCGGGAGAGGAATCTGCGCAGCTTATCGCCGCCGGATTTAATAGGGGCTCGTTTATCGATCTGGGCGTATCTTGCCATCGCAACCCTCCTTAAACGATCGCTAGCGCGGTAATTAGCACGCAAGCAAGAGCTAACGGCATGCAGACTTTCCAGCAAAGTCCCATCAGCTGATCGGGGCGCAGATGTGGCCACGCCGCGCGAGCCCATAGGAAGCAGAAAAACACGAGGCTTGATTTTAATACCATCATAACGCCGCCAGGGATAAACCAAAACGCGTTGAATCCGCCCAAAAACAGCAGCGTCGTAGCGACTGAGTAGGTTATGATATTGGCGTATTCGCCGATAAAAAACATACCCCAGCGCATGCCCGAATACGCCGTACCCGCGCCCGCTACGATCTCGGTTTCGTTTTCGGTAAGGCATAGCGGCGTGCGGTTGCACTCTACAAAGGCTGCGATGAGAAAGAGCGCGAAGCAGACGGGCTCTTTCCAGATAAACCACTTGTCGATGCCGCCGCTTTGCGCGCTTACGATGTCGATGAGCGAGAGCGAGCCCGTGATCATCACGATAGGGATCAGGCTAAGGCCGTTTATCACCTCAAAGCAGGTGATCTGCAAAAACGCGCGAAACGCGCCTATCGTGCCCCATTTATTGTAGCTCGCAAGCCCTCCGATCAGCAATCCGTAAACGCAGGTGCCGCTAGTTCCGAGCAGGAATAAAATTCCCACATTTATATCGCTTAAAATCGGCTGGATCGTCCGCCCCCCGATCGTAAACTCCGGCAGTAGCGGCACTACCGAAAGCGCCACGAAAGCGCCCGTAGCCGAGATTATCGGCGCTATTTTAAAAAGAAGCTTATTCGCCCGCGCAGGGATCGCGTCCTCTTTGGTAAAAAGCTTTATCATGTCCGCGCCAACCTGCAAAAGCCCCGCAGGCCCGACCATAGAGGGCCCGATCCTGCGCTGCATAAAGGCAAGTACCTTGCGCTCGGCGTAGGTCGCAAGCCCCGAGAGCAGCGCGATGACGGCTAAAATCACGAGCGCCTTTAAGACGGTAGCTACGAAATAAAATGCACTATCGCTCATCTGCCCTCTCCTTTGGAATTTGAAATTTTCTCGATTTTTACGCTTGCGTAGCGCGAGGTTTTGAAAAATATCTCGCTGCGCAGCTTCTCGTCAAAATACGGCAGATACGCCCCGCTAAAGCCTGGATCGATCTTTACGCTAGCGACGATTTCGCATTTTAAATTTATGAGCTCAGTCGCGCCGTTTTCGCTATTTTCATTATCAGAGGTACCGACTTTGTGCGCGCCGCTAGCTTTTTCGGCACGGCTTACGACGAAGCTGCTCAAATTTAGCGCATCGCCACTTTTACGCACGCTCGCACGATCTATTTTTTCTGCGTCTATTGCGATTGGAGCGCTTAAATTTAATGCGCCGTTTGAGCCTCCCGTATCGTTTAAATTTGACGCGCTGTCCGTTTTACTCGCGCTACTTGCTCGATCCATTCTTTCCATGCATTCCACGCCGTTTGAGACGTTCTCGTCGCCTGCGTCGCTAGTTTTTTCATTATGGCCCGCATCGTCTGCTTGGTAAATTTTAACGACGTCGCCTGCGCTCACGCCCAAGCTTTCGGCGATGCTAGGGCTTAGATACAGAGCGCCCGCTTCGCCCAGAGCGCTGCTTGCGCCGCTAAATTTATTGAATTGATGCAGCGGATTTGCCTCATAGATTAAAATTTCGTCCTCGCCCGCGCTAATCGGCGCTGAAAGCGAAATTTCAAACTCCTCCTCGCTAGCGGCGAGCTCCTCGTTTCGCAGCTCATATCCGCGGTGGTTTGCGCCGCCGTTGTCGTAGAAATTTTCTAAATCGTCAAATTTAATCGGCTCAAAATCCGCGCCCAAGCTAGGCGTATAGCCGATCGCGTGCTCCGCGCAAACCCCAAGCGCACAGGCGATGTCGTTTAGCTCGTATCCGCCGTAATCAAGCGCCGCATTGGTGGGCACTACGCGCTTGTCGTAGTTCGTAAACGTGCCCTCCTGCTGCACCAAGCTAGGCGCGTCCAGATCCGCTTCCAGCACGCCGAAGCTAATATCGCCCGCTTCATTGTAGCCTAGCGTCTCGCCCGCGCTCATTTGCGCGCTAAGCTCGCAGATGAGCGCAACGCCCAGGCTGTTCGTGCGCGGCGGCACCACTAGCACCTTAAATGGCGTATAGCGCTGCACCAAGCCCGCTAGACGCGCAAACGTGGCGCTATTTGGCGTGCGGATAAGATCCTCGCCGATGATAAGCGAAAAATGCTCCTTTTTAGCCAAAATTTCATCTATTTTTTGCTCGTCCAGACC
>NZ_CALIMW010000142.1 GCF_938045405.1 uncultured Campylobacter sp.
GAATTTTGCTCGCTCGCAGCTTCGGCGCTAGAGCTTTGCGAAGCGCTTTTGTTTGGATCGCGATCTGAAATTTCATCCTGCGAGCCCAAATGATGCTTCATCGTGCTTTGATCCAAAAGCTCTATTCGATCGAGCTTGCCGTGTCTTAGGCGCACCACTTTGTCGGCAAATTTGCCGAGCTCTTCGTTGTGTGTGACCAAAAGCAGCGTCTTGCCCTCGCTGCGAAGCGTCTGAAAAAGCTGCAAAACCACGCGTTCGTTGGCCTCGTCGAGGTTGCCCGTAGGTTCATCCGCGATGATGATGTCGGGATCATTGATGAGTGCACGCGCGATGCAGACACGCTGCTGCTCGCCGCCGCTAAGCTCGCTAGGGCGGTGCGTGATGCGGTGCCCGAGCCCTACTTTCTCAAGCGCCGCCTTGGCGCTGTCCTCGTCCACGCAGCTGTGGTAGTACTGATTCAGCATTACGTTTTCGACGGCCGTTAGATAGGGGATTAAGTGAAACTGCTGAAACACGAGGCCGATCTTTTTGCGGCGAAATTCTAAAATTTGCTCGTCGTTTAGCGCGCTCGCGTCGGCTCCGCCTAGGATATATCTGCCCGCGGTGGGGGTGTCCATCAGGCTTAGGATATTTACGAGCGTGCTCTTGCCGCTGCCGCTTGGGCCCATTATGCTGACCCACTCGCCGCTTAAAACGTCGAAGCTGATATTATCGAGCGCCTTAACCTCGCCGAAGTATTTGCAGATGCCTTCAAATTTTAAAATTTCCATGTCATTCCCTTAATAGATTCGCTAAATTCGGATTCAGCGCCTTTTTGATCGGATAGTAGCTTGCCGCGAGCGCAAAAATCAGGCTCAGCGCGACCGCCGCAAAGAGGCTAATCAGCCTAAAATCCACGCTGCTTGAAAATATCAGATGCCCCAGTAAGATCGCGAGCAGGTATCCCACGAATACTCCAGCTAGCGAGCCTGCGACGCAGACGGTTAAAATTTCGCTCAGGATCAGGTGGAGCAAATTTTGTTTGCTCGCGCCGATTGCGCGGATGAGCGCAAACTCTTTGATGCGCGAAAGCAGGATCGAGCTAAGGCTCGTGTTGATGCAGACCGAGGTGATCAGAAGGATCGTAATGCCGATAAGAAGCATCAAAAGCTTGATTTTGTTTAAGATGATGCCCTGGGTCTTGGATACCTTGCCGATCGGCGCGAAGCTCATCTGCGCATCGCTCAGGCTTTTTGAAATTTCGCTAAGCTGCTTAAAATCGCCGCTTACGATCGCTTCGGCGTAATTTACCTGCGCAGGCTGATTTAAAATTTTTTGCGCTAGCGGCAGCGATATTAGCAGCATACCGTCCTCTTTCTGCCCGTCATAGACGATGCCTTTTATCTTTACCTTGCTCGTTTCGTTTGAGCCGATCGGCGTGATCTCGATACTATCGCCGAGCTTCGCGCCCAAAAGTTTGGCGAGATCCTGCCCGATGAGCGCGTTTTTATCGTCGAAATCCACGCCGATAAACGAGCCCTCTTTGAGATCCAAAAACGGCATCGTATCGCGCAGAGAGGAGAAATTTACTCCCATGATGATGCCTGAGTTTACGCCTAAATTTGCGCTACCGAAAAGATATTTATTCGCGCTTTTTAGAGCTGGAATTTTGGCAAATTTCGCATCGAGCGCCGCTTCGTCCATATGGGAATTTTCTAAATTCGCAGGGCTTACGATTAAATTTGCGCCGTAGCTGTTTAACTCGCTGGCGACCTTTTTATCGATGTCGGCGTAGATATTTACGAACGCCGCGCAAACTGCGCTGCCTAGCATGATCGCGACGAAAATCACGAAGCTGCGAATGCCGCTGTTGATGATACTTTTAAAGATCGCGCCTCTAAAAAATGCGCCGTTATTTCCTACCATAAAGCACCTCCGCAGGCAGTAGCTTGATCACTCCGCGTAGCGGCAAGATCGAGCCGATAATGCAAATAAGAAGTCCAAAGACGATGCTAAGCGGAAAGACCATAAGCGACACGCCGATGAATGAGCCAAAAATTTGATACGCGATCGCCCAGCTAAGCGCGTAGCCCACAACTGCGCCCACGAGCGAGCTTGCTACGCAGATGACAAAAATTTCGGCGGCGAACTGGATATAGATCATAAAATTGCTCGCTCCCAGCGCCTTAAGCAAGCCGATCTCCTTTTTGCGCTTGTAAATTTCGCTGCTTAATAGGCTCGTGATGCAGATGCTTGAAATCAGTAGAGATAGAATACTTACGACACCCATTAAATTTTGAATTTTTTTCGTGATGCCGCTTTGAGCTTCGCTGACGCTAAGCACCGCCTTGGCGCTTGCGTTTGGATACTCCTCGGTGATCTGATATGCGATGGAGCTAACGTATGCTGAGCAATACCATGTGTCGTATTCTGTGGCGTCCAGGTTATCGAGACTCCTTCTTGCCTTTACGGACAGATCGTCTTCGGGGATCGTCATGGCGCTAACTTCTGCCTTGGCGATGAGGCCCTCTTTGTGCGTTAGCTTTTGCACTAGCGATAAATTTGCGATCAGCTTTTTGGCTTCATCCTCCGCGCCGTGCAAAATCCCAACGACCTTAACCTCATAATCTCCAAGCTTAACCGTATCGCCGATCTTTAGCCCAAGCCCGTCTCCTGCGAGCACCTCATTCTCGGCGCCGTCTTTTACCCACTGCCCCTCTACGCTCCAAAACGGATAGAGCGAGCGCACGCCCGATCTGAAATCAGGCTCGTCGCTAACGCCCACGTCCCTTTCAAAGTAGGTTCCCACGACGTCGTAATCTCCCGCGCGGGTAGTTAAAAAAGGCGCAAAGGCGGTGATATTGTTGCGCCAAAAAATTTCTTTGATCTTATGCAGCTCGCTCTCTTTTAAAAAATCATCGTTTTTAAGCGGAGAGTATTCGCGCCCACCGATCTCGATACTTAGGCTTTGCGAGCGCGGTAGCACTACGATATTTGAGCCGTAGCTGCGTAGCTCCTTAGCGACCTGATCGCCGATTTTTAGCGTGATATTTAGCATGCAAGCGATCAGCGAGACCGATAAAAATATCGTCAAAAACGCTAAAATTTTGCTATCCCTGGAGTTTAAAATGGAGGATTTGATGATGCGTAAAAACATTATTTAAGCTCCTTTAGCGTGCCGTTTTCATCTACATAGCGCTCGGGGTGCGCAGTGAAGGCGTTTGCATTCGCTTCGCTTTCGAAAAAGTAGGTGCGTCCGTAGTAAAGATAGCTAAATTTAGAGGTGTTTAAAATTTCTTTTCTACTCACCGGATCGATCACCTTTTTATCCACAATCTCTGAGAAATAGGACGCGCCATCTTCGATTGTCTTAAGCGCGATGACGATATTTTGCCCCTCTAGCTTATAATCCAGCGGGATCGGATTGCAGCCACCAAGCTTGCCGACGCTCGGCAAAAAGATACGCACGTTGCAAGCGATGCAGATGAGCTCGTCGCCTTTTTTGATATAGCCCATATCGCCGCAGATCGAGCACGCGTCAAAAACCGCGACCGGGGCAAATTTGTCCGTGAAGCGGTTTAGTAGAAAAAACCTGACCTTGTGCCCGTCGTCGGTGACGTAGGCAAAGCGGTGCAGTTTGCCGTCCTTTACGATGTTTGCATCGATTATGAATTCCGCGCCTTGCGGCTCGATGATCTTAGGCTCATCGATCGTAGGCGGTTTTGAAGCGACCAAGATATAATAAAGCCCCAAAAAGCTGATTAAAACCCCAAGCGATAAGATCAGGCTAAAATCTCTAAAAATGGCGAATCTGCCCGCCTTAACCTCTCTAAATTTTATAATGTCCGCTTCGCGAGGCACTCGACTTGGCGCACGAAATGCCGTAAGTAGCGCAATTAGCGCGGCTATAAGGCAAAGAGCTAGCGTCAGATAGGAGTTGTTGTAATGGATGATTTTAGCGATGACGCTTAGAAACTCGGACGAGCCGATCGCGTTTGAAAGCCCTTCAAAACCCTTCGCAGCTAGAGCTTCGGGCGCGTCTGCCTGGCGCAGATCAAGGCCTAAAAAGCCGATTTTAGCAATAAAGGCAAACGCCCACGCAAGAGCGAACGACGCTAGCTTTGCGCCCCTGCTCGCACGCGCTAGAGCTGAGCGATAAATAAAATAGAATAAAATGAGCGCCAGCGCACCTAAAACAGCCATAAAGAGGTTGATTAGGCTGAAGCTATCCAGTAGCTCGCCGGAGAAAATTTTAAAATTCATCCCTATGAAGCGGTATTCAAATCCATACGCGCAACCAAGAGCAAAAATAACTATAGCGGTTAGATAGAATCGCTTAAGCCTAAACGCAAACAGTAGCGCGAGCAGCGCTAAAAGTGCGAGCGCATCAAATACGATCTTGCCCGTATCGGCGTTTGCCGAGCGCGCAAATGCGCTAAAGCACAGCGCCCCGAATGCAGCTCCCAAAAGCGCGGGCAAAAACGATGCGCTGATAAAGCGCCTGCCGCCCAGATACGCGCTTAAAAACGCGAGCGGAAATAGAGCCAAGCTAACGTGATAAAAAAATATCGTCATTAAAAATCCTCATCGAGTCTAATGCGCGTAAATCGCCTATAATTGCTTAAATTTTAAAATTTTAAAACCTACGCCATTTTGTAAATTTTAAAATTTCAAATCCGCTTGCAAAAAATTTGCAGCAATAGAGCCGCCCGCAAAGAGAAATTTCGCCTCGCTATTGCTTTGGTTTTGTCTCACCCTCGCGACGTGCTAATTTTAAAATTTTGCCGCAACTAAAAGATTCGTAAGCTTAAACGCATTAAAGCAAAAACGATACGCTTTGGCTGCGGCGTAATGGCAAATTTAAACGGGCCTAAAGTAACCGCCTTAAATTTAAAGCGTGCGGCTAAACCCAATACCGCTAGAGCTCCGCCAAAACGGACTCGGCGGAGCCTGCTACGATTTACTCTTTAGGAGCGCCTGTGTATTGGAAGGTGTATTTAACCGAGAACGGTTCCCACCATTTGCCTACGCCGGTCGCTTTATCTGCGTGGCGGCCGAATCCGTTGGCGCTTGGATTTTCGATGTTATAGGTTAGCTCGTAGTTGCCTACACCGTTTACCATCTTGATATTGGCGCCGTAGTGAGGGCCGTCGCTAGCTACCATCGGCATGAAATTTCCCTTTTGAATCTTGCCGGTATCTAGGTTTTTAAGCACGTAAGCGATCTTTAGGTAAGGGATCCACTCGCCCTCGCCAAATCCGTTTGCGTTGCCTTTGATGGCGTGGATATCCGCCTCAAGGTGGATGTCCGCCTTGCTAGGAGCTAGATCGATGCCTTTAGGCTCCATATCGATAGGCTGAAGATAAACTGCGGCGATCTCCATTCCATTTTGCTCGATAGGCTCTCCGATCGGATGCTCTCCCGCCATTGCTATAACAGAGGCTAGGCTTAGTGCCAACATACCTGAAAAAATCTTTTTCATCTTTTCTCTCCTTATTAAGATTTGTTTTTTTGCTTATTTTTTAAGATTAAAATTCCTACGATTAGAAGTACGATCATCACCGCTTGCGGCACGAGGCTCTGGACGTAAGGATAAAATCCGATCCACGTAATCGTAGGAAGCCCGTCTATCACCGTAGGCACGAATACCTTGCCCTCGACTAGCTCCATCACGCCCTTACCCACAAATACGACGGACATATAAAAGATAATGACTGACGTAGCGATGAAAAATGGCTTGATAGCGATTTTAAGCGAGAATTTTTTGATGACGATATAAACTATGATAAGAGCCGCTAGACCCGCTACAAAGCCTGCTGCTACCATGCTGGTAGCTGCCGGACTTTTAGCATCGAAAAGTAGTGCTAGATAAAATAGCACCGTCTCTGCGCCCTCGCGATAAACCGCTAAAAATACCGTCCACCAAAGCATCTTGCTATCGCCCGAGCTTAGGCTGTTTGAAATTTGACCTTGGATATAGGCGCTCCACTTTTTGGAGCTTGCATTTGAAAGAAGCCAAAAGCCCACGTAAAATAGCAGCACCACGGCGATTAACATCACCGCGCCCTCCATCACTTCGCGCGTTTGTCCTGCATTTTCGCTACCAAAGATATAATTCAGCCCGTAAGCCGTAGCGATACTTAGCACAACCGCGACGCCAAGAGCGCTGTAAACGATATTTAGGTGCTTTGAGTTGCCTGATTTTATAAGCAGCGCAATAACTGCGGCTACGATAATGAGCGCTTCAAATCCTTCGCGCAAGATGATGATAAACGCGTATAAGAATAGATCCCAATTGCTTGATTTCTTCGTTAGCTCTAGGCTTTGGGTAAGCTGATCAAATAGCTTGTTTTGCGCCGCTACAATCTGCTCTTTGGAAGCACCCGCGCGCATAAGAGCCGAAATTTTATTAAAGCTTGCTTCGGTGTCTAGCTTAAGCTGAGTATTTTTAGCACCGACGATATTCTCCATGCCGCTCTCTTCGTATTCATCAAAGTAGATATTACCGCTCTCGTCGATCGCATCATCAACCTTGCCGCTCTCGTAAAGCTGCAAAACCTTAGCCATCTTATCCTTGATATTTTGCACAATCGGCGTAAAATCCTTGCCCTCATCTTCGCTAGTATCGCTTTGTGCTAACGCAGTCTGCGGCGCTATGGAGTAGCTTTCTTGCGGCAAATCATTTACGGCTTTTAATGCTAGATTATCTAGGGCGTTTATCGCTTCGTCAAATTTTGATTTGTCCGTATCTGCATCCTCGCGCAAGAGATTTCCGATAATTTGCTGGATTGATTGATCGGTCTGAGATGAGACATATTTTCGCACTGCCTCCTCTAGACGTTCGTTGCGGTAGATATCAAATTTAGCGCGATTTAGCGCAGCTTTTAGCGCAGCAGTGTCTTTCTTATCAAACGCAGCTTTAGCGTTATCCAGCTCAGCTTTAAATTCCGTATAGACGCTCATCCACGGCGAGGTCGTACTGGATGCTGCGGAATTCCCGCCTGAGGCTGGCGCAGAAGTGCTGCCATCGCCTCCGTCTTGATACTCGGCTACGAGACGATGACCAGATTCAATCACAGGCAGAACCTCGTCAATCTCGCGATTTAGATTATCGATCATTGCTTGGATCTCATTTAGAGGCTTTTCAGCTTTGATCGCTTTACGGATATCGCCGAATTGCTTCTCCATATCGTAGGATTTTTTCTGACTTAAATTTATGCGAATGCCGGCTTCTAAATTTTCAAAATGCCCGAAATACGCCTCTTGGGTTATCTTTCTGGCCTCCGAGTTATTGCCGTCTACATAAAATTTAACCGCCTGGGCAAATTTTTCTTTAATCGCCGCCGCTTCGGCGCGATAATCGGTCTGCGCCAGCAACATGCAAAATGGAAAAATAAGAGCCAAAATCGCAAATTTAAAAAATTTCATCTGAACCTTCTTAAGTTAAATTTATACATTAAATTTCAAAATTAAGTAACAATTATATGTAGAAAAATCTTAAAAAGTAATAAAAAAAGCGGTTATCATAAAGCACGAAAGCGGCTAAATTCTCAATTGTAAGAGCTTTTTGATAGATGGAATTTAATAGAATTTAGGATATGGCGGAATTTTAAAAGGCAGTCGGATTTTACTCCGACTGCTAAAATTTTAATGAAGTTTCGACCAAATTTTGCTTTTCCAAAGACCTGCAAAAACAGAAAGGATCAAGAAATATATCATAATATTTATGGTCGTAGCTTCACGCTGCGATTTTTTGCTATCGCCTACGTCAGCTAGATATTCCACGACCTTGGCTTCAGCGTTTTCGTTCAAGCCTACGCGCGGCATCGAAGTGCCTGGAAGCTTCTTTTGCGTATCATTGATAAACTCGTGCAGATAGTTGGCGCCCTTAGAACGGATCATCATCGAAAGATCAGGAGGCGTCGAGCCCATATACGCAGTCAAGCTAGCCTTGTCGCTGGATGCAAAGAGCTTATCATATTTGACGTCGTGGCATCTTAGACAAGCATCCTCAAAAACTGCCTTGCTTAAAAGGAATTTTTTCTGCGCTTCGTCTAGTTCGGTGCCTTGTTTGATGCCGCTAGCAGCAGCCTCAGAGGCGATTAGTTTATCCTCGCTAGGAGCTAGCGACTTTAGATAGGCTACGATATCGGCGATCTCTTGATTTAGATCACCGCCTATACCGAAAAATCCAGGCATCGGAAAAGGTTTTTCATCGCCAAATTTCTGATCTAGCTTAAGAGCCATGATCGGATCTTTGATGAGCGCAGCTAAGAATTTATCGGTGTATAGATAGCCTGCGCTGCTAA
>NZ_CALIMW010000143.1 GCF_938045405.1 uncultured Campylobacter sp.
GTTAGCTGCTAAATTTACATTTCAATTTAGCTCGCTCACGCAAATTTTATAAATTTTGGCGCCTTTTAAAAGAGCTAAATATTCGCCGTTCCCGTACGAGTCGCAGCCCTCATTTTTGTTATTTTTCGAGCCGTCTGCGCCGAGAAAATTTAGGCTGATTTTTCTGTCGAATTCTAGTGTTTCGCCTTTAAATTTAAACAAAAACAGCTCTTCTTTGTCGTTATCAGCCGGGCAAAACAGCACGCTTCGCTCATCCAGCGCGAAGTCGCGGCTCGCAAAAATATAGTCGCTTTTTGAAAATTCTAGCTCGCACGTTTCAATAGCCGCGGAGCCCGGTTTATAAGAACTGATTTTCGGAGTATACGCCGTGGCTTGCCCGTCCTTGATACGCACGAAATCAAAGCTACTGCAATAGTGCGCGTAGCACGCGCCGCCAAATAGATTTATCGCGTAGCAGTCGTGAATCCGGCTGAGGTCAAATCCATAGAGCTTTTCGCCCGCCTCGTTCCAAACGGCGAGTTCGCACTCGTCTCCGCCGAAGTTGCCGAAGAGCCCGTCGCCAAAATATGAAACGTAGAGCCGCCCGCCCTGCGCTATGATCTTTGCTATGCCGTCGCCCACGCAAATTTTGCCCGTCTGGACGCCCAGCTCATCGATAAATTTTAAATTTTCCTCGCCGCGTTTTAGCTTCTCATCGTAGCGCGAGCGAGCGTTTAGCAGCGCCCAACGGTTTGGAAAATCCACGGACACGGCGAAGTGGTAGCCGTTTTCGTCCGCACCGGTTTTTATCTCGCGCAGCCGCCCGTCTTGCATAAATTTAATGACGTATTCGCCCGCATCCTCGCATAGAAAATATATCTCGCCGTGTCCGGTGATACCGATGCTAACGAGCTCTCGCGCCTCTTTTGGCGTTAGTTCGTAGCAAGGGGTTAAATTTAACCGCGATTCTTTGATTTTAATGGACTTTGACATTTTGATTTTTCAAATTTTATCCTTGAGGCCCGTTTCTGCCGCGTCGCGGTAGAAATCGATCTGATCTTTTTTGATGATGCGGATGTAGTCGGTGCTGCCGGGATGGCCGCTTTGAAAGCCCGCCGTCATCACGTAGGTGCCGTCCTCCTCGATAAGCCCGCGCTGCAAAGCCTCACTTATGATATGTGCGAGCAGCGAGTTGATGCTCGTTT
>NZ_CALIMW010000144.1 GCF_938045405.1 uncultured Campylobacter sp.
GCCACTGGGATCCGAGCGATACCAAAAAGCACTCGTTTGCTTGGGACGATAGCGGTCACAAGGGCGATCTGCCTGCGCTTTTTGTCGATGCCGAGGGCAATGCGGTCTATCCGGTGCTAGCTCCGAAGATCAAGAGCCTAGATGAGCTAAAGGGCCACTCGCTAATGGTTCACGTCGGCGGCGATAACCACAGCGACCATCCGAAGCCGCTTGGCGGCGGCGGCGCTAGAATGGTCTGCGGCGTCATAAAATAAGCTTCTTCGCGGATGAAATTTAATTATCCGCAATCTCTAAATTTAGCAGCCCTGCGGTTAAATTTACGCGATGAAATTTCGCCGTCCGCAGCGCCGAGATACGCCCGCTCTGCCGTTAAATTTACGCACGGCGGGCTTTGATACAACTTATGCAGCGCGAAATTTTATGCTAAATTTACGCGCTGCGCAGCACCCTCTCCTGCTTAAAATTTTAA
This sequence comes from uncultured Campylobacter sp., assembly GCF_938045405.1. Taxonomy (GTDB): domain Bacteria; phylum Campylobacterota; class Campylobacteria; order Campylobacterales; family Campylobacteraceae; genus Campylobacter_B. The sequence continues at coordinate 470 of NZ_CALIMW010000144.1, forward strand.
AATTTAACTCCGTTTGCGCTCATTACGCCCTGTTTTTGCCGCAGCGCAAAATTTTCTAAATTTAAATCAAAGTTCTAAATTTACGGCGCCGAGCTATTTTGGCGGCGTGAGCTTCATTTAACTTTTTCTTCACGACTTTTTTCTACAATCACGCTAACTTTCACAAAGGAGAGAGAATGAAAAAGATTGTTTTAGCAAGTGTTTTAGTCGCGGGCGTGCTGTTCGCCGCAGATTTTAGCTCAAGCAGCCCCGAGCAGATCAATGCCTCGATCGCCGGCGCGGACGCCAAGAGCTTAAGCGAAGCGGCGTTTGAGATCGACAAGCGCGCAGGCGAGCTAAGAGCGCAGGCAAGGGATCTCAAGCGCGGATTTAAGACAGAGTTTAAAAAGAAGCTGGACGCTATGAGCGTCGAGGATCGCGAGAAATTCCTAGACGAGTTTAGACAAAACTATAACGCCCAGGCGGGCAAGCTAAGCGTCGAGCAGGCGGATAGGCTGGATATCGAGCTTAAGGATCGCGGTAATTTCGGCAAATTTAAAAGGCCTGCTCACGGGTTTGGCCCGCACGGATCGCAGGCGGCTCCAGGCGAGCGCGGTCATATGCCGCATAAAGGAATGGGCGACGGCGCGGGTCCGGCAATGCCGCCAAGGGGTGATATGCCGTGCAATCAAAATGCGAGCGCCGCTCCGTGTCCTATGGCGCAGTAGTGCCGCTTACGCGCAAGCTACGTAGTTCCGCGCAACACTTGCGCGGAATTTTACTTTATCAAATCGCGGCGTAGAAATTTTAAAATTTAGTTTTGAAGCTTATGCGAGCCGATGAAATTTCGCAAAATTTTATCGGCGCAGGCGAGGTTTTGAAATTCCGCGCGGCGAAATTTTAGGACGTGAAATTTTAAAATTTCGTAGCGGCGGAATTTTAAAGCCCGGCATTTTGCTTGTAAATTTTAAAATTCCGCGGCGCGAAAATTTTATATCGTAAAATTTTAGCCTCTTGCGCCGCTTGGCGCACTGCGCGAATTAATTACTAGGCGAGCAATCTAAATTTACGAAGCGTGCTCTTGAGCCAAGACGTGCCGTTTTCGCCACGATAAAATTTTGCCCTGAAATTTTGCAATTAAATTTTACGTGGAATTTCACAGGGTATAATTTCAAAAATTCTACGCAAGGAGGTGGGCTATGGCAAGGGTTTTGATCGTCGAGGACGAGGGGATGCTACTAGATATGATGTGCACCTACATGCGCGGCGCGGGGCACGAGGTAAGCGGCAGCAAAAGCTACGACGAGGCGCTTTCATTAGCGTACGAAAAGAGCTTCGATCTGTGGATCTTCGACGTCAAAATCATCGGCGGCAACGGCTTTGCGCTACTTCGCGAGCTGCGCGAGGCGGGGCGTGGAGCACCGTGCATTTTCACGACGTCGCTAAACACTCTGCAAGACGTCGAAAGCGGCTTTAAAAGCGGCTGCGACGACTACCTCAAAAAGCCTTTCGAGCTAAAAGAGCTGGCTCTGCGCGCGGATAATCTACTAAAGCGCACCTTCGTCCACAACGCCGCCCTGCGCGAAAATATCGGCGGAGGTTTTAGCTTCGATATGGCTCAGCACGCGCTTTATCGCGACGGAAGAGCCGTGCCGATGCCGCAAAAGCAGGCGCGGCTTCTTGCTCTGCTTCTAAAAAACCGCGATAAGCTCCTTAGCAAAGATGAAATTTTCGCCGCACTGTGGGACTACGACGAGAGTCCGAGCGAGCTTAGCCTGCGCGTTTATATCGCGGAGCTGCGAAAAATTTTGGGCAAGGATCGCATCATAAACGCTTCCAAACTCGGCTACAAATATCTTTAGGAGCGCGCCGTGTCCAAAATGCGTCAAATTCTACCGATTTTTTTACTCTACACGCTTACCAGCGTCCTGTTTTTGGCGCTGGTAAGCAGCATATTTTACGAGCGGGAGAAGTTTTTTATCGCGGATCGCGATGCCTTTGCGATCAGGGATTTTAAACACGGCTTAGAGGCTAAGCTCGCTCGCGGCGGACGCCTAAAAGAGAGCGATTTCGACGCCATGCAGGTATACGCGGCGGATCTGAATAGCAGCGATGAGATCGCGCGGGATTTTGAGCCGAAGGACGGCGCGCCGCGCGTGTATATGGAGGGGTCTGGCAGGATCGAGCAGTTTAATCTCACCGGCAAGGACGGCACGGAGTATTACGTGGCGATCAAAACGGAGGCGCTTGAGGGCAAGCTAGCGGCGCTGAAGCTTAAAATTTTAGCCGCGAGCGCGCTTGTTTTGGCGCTTATTTTGCTGATCGCGTATTTTATCATCCGCCTTTCGCTGCGCCCGCTTTACGAAAAGATCGAGTTTCTTGACGGCTTCATCCGAGACACGACGCACGAGATAAAAACCCCGCTTAGCGTGATTTTGATGAGTATCGAGCTTTTTGAAACCGAACCGAAAAAATATCTGGGCAATATCAAGACGGGCGCAAATACGATAAACGCGCTATTTGAGGATCTAACCGCGCTAAGCTTAAACAAAAGCGGCAGCGGGCGAGAGGTAAATTTAGGCGAGCTGCTGCAAAGCCGCATCAGGTATTTCGGCATCTCTGCGGAGCAAAAGTGCATAAGCTTAAACGCCGATCTGCGCCCGGTGGCCTTTTGCGCGGATGAGTTTAAGCTGCGAAAAATCATCGACAATCTGCTTGGCAATGCGATAAAATATTGTGATGAGCTCGGCTGCGTCGAGGTAAGCCTGCGCGAGCATTCGCTTCGCATAAAAAACAGCGGCGCGGGCATCGCGCAGCAAAATCTGCCGCATATTTTCGAGCTTTACACTCGCTTTGACGAGCGCAACGGCGGCTTTGGCATCGGGCTTTTTATCGTGAAAAAATACTGCGACGAGCTCGGGCTTAAAATTTCGTGCGATAGCAACGAGGACTGGACAGAATTTGAGGTGAAATTTTAACTTTATCCAAATGAAATTCTGCGCGAACGAAATTTTAGCAGGCGGGCTTGCTAGGCTTAACCGCGTGGGTTTAAATTTAGCTAGCGATTCGTTCGTAAAAATTTGCGCTAGGTTATAATTTGACGGCGGAATTTGCGCATGCAATCCGGTCGCACTCGAAAAATTTCATCCGCCGGTTTGCAAAATACATAGCGTAAAATTCTACGGAATTTCGTGAAATTTTATTTGGACGCGGGCAAGATCGCGGCGGCTACGAATAAAATTTGCAGCAGCTTAGATAAAACCGCGCGCGACAATCGGCAAAATTCCGTAAAAATTTCGCGGCGCACCGGTTGGGTTCGCCCTTGCTCTGTTGCTTCATACACGCCGTATTCATAGCTAGTGCAAAAGGCGGTATCGTTTTGGATTTTGGTACCAAAAGAGAACATACCCTGCTTCTCATTCTTGCCGCTCGGTGCGTCGGCGTGGATTACGCGCGAGTAAATTTAAAATTTAGCTCCGCCCCGTCACGCCGAAGCGAAGCTTTATTAAAACGATTGGAGCAGCTATTTTAGGCGCGTAATCGTCTTTTAAATACGCACCGATCTTTTAAAGCGTGCGGCAAATTTTAAAATTTGCGCGTAGACAAAAGGGCAAAATTTGAGCGGTGAAGCTAGGTTTTATCGCTTTTAAATTTGACTTCGTCTTTCATATAAAATCAAATTCTGGGATTTTTGAATAAGCTATTAAATTTAACCAAATTCGCCCCCGCCCGTGTAAAAATAGGCGGGATCAAATTTGATCGTTTCTCGCCGAGCGTCCTCGCTTTCTGCGCTATTTGCTAAAATCTATCATTTCTCTCCTAGCGGCCAGTAAACGATCGGTTTAGCTCCGAGCCTTGCTTCGCCGTGATACATACCGAGCTTATCTTTCGTCCATGCAAAGCCCGTGTGTCCGTGCTTATCGATCGAGATGATGCCGCCGCTGCTGCCGTCAAGCGCTTTGCCTATCCCGGTATTATGCGGGTGATTTTGTAAGATATTGCGGCAGGCTACGCTTAAATCAATGCTGCGGCTGTCCGCGTTTAGCCCGGATCACGAATATCTTGCCGCGATTTGCCTTTGCCCTAAAATTTGCACGATTTCGTCTAAGCTTAAAATTTTGCCGTGCGAGTCAAAGCCTACGTTTAGTATGCGCCCCTCTAGGCTGGAAGCGCGGTCGTGCAAGTGTCCGTGAAGCATAAAAGAGCCTTTCGAGGCGTGGTTATGTTCCTCTACGGGATAGTGAAACATACAGATGCTCATACCCGCTTTGCCGTCCTTTATCGCGCCCGCGCCGCCGTCAAAATTTAGCTCCTTGTAGTGCAGGATATCGCTAAAAATAGGATTTCCGTCATCTTTTAGCTCGCGTAGCAGCGCTTCTTTGTTTTGGCTAATGAGCGTATCGTGGTTGCCTAAAATCAACACATGCGAGCCGTTTAGCCTACGCGCGACGCTTTTTAGATCCTTTAATTTATTACAAAATGCAAAATCGCCCAGATCATAAACCGTATCCTCGGGCCCCACTACAGCGTTCCAGAGCTCTATTAGCTTTTCGTTCATCTCGCTTACATCGTTAAAAGCCCTAAATTTAGGGCAGTATTTCATAATATTGCCGTGATAAAAATGCAAATCGGAGGTAAAAAATATCATCATTTTTCCTTTAAGCTTTAATCGCTGCATCAAATTTACGCTTTACGTAAATTTGCGCGGCGTCAAATATTCGCGCTAATCGTTAAATTTTTTCCAAAAATTCTTTTATAAAGCCTAGCTTGCCCTGCTCGTCAAGGGATTTGAATTCTCGCTCGTTTGCTTTGATGTGATCGACCAAAGGGTGGAATTCCTCATCGAGCTTGGTTTTATCCAGTTTGCCGGAAAGCGCCTCGTTTTTACTGCGAGCGAAAAATTTATTCACGAGATAATAAGGCGTTTTCATCTTAAAGCAAAAATCGTTTTGGCTTGGGATATACACCATAAAGCCCTCGAATTTCGCCTCTTTGACTATATTTTTAAGCTCCGCAAAGGTCGTTTTTAGATACTGCTCGCCATCTTTATAAAAAGGTCTTTTTAGTGCGCCAGCGGTACTTGCGGCGATCTTATCCAGCTCAAATTCGCTCTCTTGCGCGCCGGTTTTAACGTCGATAAGTCCGATAAAAGTCTCACCAAGCTCCTCTTCTACGATGTGCGGATCGCTCTCGTCGGTGATCTCAAATAAAAAAGTTTTATTTGGATAGCGTTTGAAAATTTCTTCAAATTTACAGCAGTGCTCGCGCGCCATCTGCGCAAATCTACTATCGGTCGATCCCGTCGTGGAGTAGATGACGCGGCGGTTAAAGCTCGCGCCGCTTTCGTGGGCATCTACGTAGGTGCAACACCCCAAAAAGCCGTTTACCTTTCGCACGGCGATTACGGGCGTATCGTCTGTGATATCGATAGGATAAAGGCTTTTGCGCGAGGTAAATTCCGAATAGTTATAGACCTTTTTAAACGGACGCACGATGATATTTAGATCATCGTCCATTATGAGCCCGCGCATCTCAAGCAACGCCTTATCCCAATCGGCTTTGAAAAAGACGCGTTTTGAGTATTTGTAGGTGCGAAGCTCGGGATAAAGCTCGCTTTGACGCGCACTCCAGAGCCTTTTGTCCTGCGTGGCGGCGATATATTTTTTCGTTACGTAGGTATTTTGCGCCGCATCAAAGGGCAGATCGCGCCTGTTTAGAGCCGCCGCGTCTTTGATCTTTTGCGCTACGCTTTCGCTCATAGGGTTGACGGGTGGGATCAAAATTTCGCCCTCTATTTTGTTGTTTGCAACCTTGATAAACATTGCTATCACAGTATTTTCATCGACGCCGTGCTCGGAGGCGAAGAAATTTTGCATTCTAAAGCACTCGAAAATAAATCCATTCTGGGTGGCTTGCTCTTTTAGGCTTAGCAGCTCTTTGGTGCGCGCACTCACGTTGCTAAGCACGATAAGAACGTCTTTAGCTTTGTTTTCCAGGGCAAATTTATACGCCTGCTTTATCTCGCGGGCGACTTTGCGCTTTGCATCCTCCAAAAGCTTCGGCGACCAAGTATAAACCCCCATCTCATCGGTTAGAAACATATCGTTTTCCAGATGATAAATTTGCGCCTGCGGATATTCATTTTTAAATTCTTTAATCTTCTCTTTTGCGAAAGTCGTTTTACCCGAGCCCGCGTGTCCGCGAACGACTATAAATTTTCTCATTTTACCGCCTTGATTTTATGTGGCGATATTCTACCTGAAATTTAAGCGCTTTGGTATCAAGAAATATGGATTTCGGTAAAATTTAAGGCTCGGCGGAACTTAATACTCCTTGGTTTGAGCCTAAGTTAAAGAGAGCCGATTTTAAATAGAAAATTTGCGCTTTGCCAAGGTGTTGAAATTAAAATTTGACTAAATTTGCTTCGCCGAAGCACTTGATCGACGAAGGCGCCAAATTTGATAGACGTGCGATAAAAAGCGTATTTATTCTCGCTATTTGATTTAAATTTAGCCCCGTAGAGGGGCTAAATTTACGCTTATTTCTCGCCAAGCGGCCAGTAAACGATCGGCTTAGCTCCGAGCCTTGCTTCGCCGTGATACATGCCGAGCTTGTCTTTCGTCCATGCAAAGCCCGTGTGTCCGTGCTTGTCGATCGAGATGATGCCGCCGCTGCCGCCTAGAGCTTTGACCTGAGCTACTGCATCTTCAGCTGCTTTTTGCACGTCGGAGGTTTTGTATTTATACAGAGCCGAGACCTCGTGCGCGGCGTTTACGCGCATATAGATGTCGCCCGTGCCGGTGCACGAAACCGCCACCGAGTCGTTGTCGGCGTAGGTTCCGGAGCCGATTATCGGACTATCGCCGATGCGACCGGTCATTTTGTTGGTCATGCCGCCCGTGCTGGTCGCTGCGGCTAAGTTGCCGTTTTTATCCAGAGCGATCGCGCCTACTGTGCCAAGATATGGGCGCTCGTGTAAATTTAGCGACATCTTTTTTGCCTTTTCGCTATCAAGTAGCAGCTTTTGCTTCTCTTTAGCTTTTTGCAGCGCGTCGTATCTAAACTGCGTGAAAAAATACTTCTGATCGACCATCTCTAGGCCGTTTTCTTTAGCGAGCTTGTCGGCTCCCTCGCCCGCAACCAGCGTATGCCATGTCTTGTCCATCACGAGCCTGGCGCCTAGGATAGGGTTTTTGATATGCCTCGCCATCGCGACTGCGCCCGCTTTTTTGGTCGAGCCGTCCATGATCGAGGCATCAAGCTCGTTAAATCCGTCGGCGGTAAATACCGCGCCCTTGCCCGCGTTAAAATTCGGATCGTCCTCAAGCACCATTATCGCCGCTGTTACGGCATCCATCGCGCTGCCGCCTTTTTCAAGGACGGCTTGACCCGCTAAAAGCGCTTTTTTCATCGGCTCTTCGCGGATTTTAAATTCCTCTTTAGTTAGATCAAGCCCGCTGGTGCCGCCGTGAATGACGATAACCGGGGAAAATTTCTCCTGCGCATTCGCAGCCGTTAGCCCGAGCAGGGCCAGACTCGCCGCCATAAAAACGGCCTTTGAGAGTGAAAAGTGCTTCATATCTCATCCTTTCGAAAAAATTGGAGAATTTCTAAGAAATGATATAACTTTGCACTTTTCGTTTCGCTTAATCAAATGCGAATTCGGCTGGATCTGAATCTAATGCTTTGAGCTTAAGATTAAGCTTTCGCCGTCAAATTTAACGCGACTTAATTTGTGGCACAATCTGATAGGTCGATTTAAATTTTATAATTTTGAGTTTAAGCGTCGGTAAAATTTAATTACCGCAGCTCAATAAATTTCAACCGCGCGTCATAAAATTTTAGCGCGCGGCCGTATTTTAAAGGGTGCTATGCGAGCGAGCGAGCTCAAGCACGCACCCAGCCGGCAAAGCAGGCTTTAAATCAAACGCCTCAAGCTCGCCGTGTGCGATCATTTAGTGTTGCGTCGGAACCGACGCCAGTATGTTTTGACGGCTCAATCGCAGATTTTTTCTCCGCGGCAAAGGCGCGCCAGGTCGTATTTTAGCAGCACCAAGCCAAGGCCTAGCAAGAAAAGGTCTTTAAAGATAAAGCCGTCGATCTTGCCCAGCTGCGGCAGTAGGCTGAGCGTGCTCAGCGCCATGACGATCACGATGAGATCGCCCACGATGCCCGCCTTCGGCTTGAAAAAGCCCGCGATGAGCGAGAGATAGCCCACGGTCTCCACCACGCCCAAAAAATAGCTCGCGCCGGCATCCCCAAGCGCTGAGGGCAAAAACGAAAGCCACGTCTGCGAAAAGAGCGGCTTTAAAGCATCCACCTCGAACTCAAACCACTTGTAGTTGCCCATCACGGCAAGCACGATGATAACGGAAAGTCTGGCGAATATAATATCCGCGTCGCCTGCGACAAATTTTTTTACGATCTCCCTCATACGGCTCCTTTGTAAATTTTGTAGCGGTATGATAGCGAGCTTGCGTGTAGGCTACGTGAAGGGGCGAAATTCCAAATTCCAAATTCCGCGGCTTCATAAAATTCTACGCCTCCACAAAATTTCGTGGCTCCGCGAAATTTGAAATTCCATGCCGCGCGCCTTAAAATTTAAAGCGAGCTCGGCAAAATTTCAAGGCGCGAAGTGATGCGAGCTGCCGCGAAATTCCATCGAGCTTTGCGGCGTGCGCGGGCAAACCTCGGCGATAATATTGATCGAAACGCCCGTTTTAGCGGCGATCGCATAGATTTTGGGCAAAAACTTCGGCGCAAAGCTAAACAAAATCTCGTACTCCTCGCCGCTTTGTAACGCAGCCTCGCTAGGACGGGCGATCCAGCGCGCACCCACGCCGCTAGCCTCGAGTAGTCGGGGCAAGTCCTGCGCAAGCCCGTCGCTAATGTCCATCGCCGCGCTTATGAGCTTCGCCGCCTTGTAAAAAAACTTATCGCGCAAGACGGGCCTGACGAAGCGCGAATTCTTTGAAATTTGCGCGCGCAGATCCTCGCGCAAGCGATATGAACCACTACCCGGCACAGGATTTTCGCCTGCAGAGCTTTGCGATGTAGAATTTTCGCATGCGAGGCTTTGCGACGTAGGACTCTTGCGATCGTCTCCGCTCTGCGACACAGAATTTTGCGCCGAAATTTTGGCATCCAAGCTCTGCGGCTTGACGTACGCAGGTGAAATTTTATCGTCCAGACTTTGCGGCTCAAGGTCTAAAATTTGCATTGCCGAAGTTTCAGCGTCCAGGCTCTGCGGCTCGGCGCGCGCGGGTGAAATTTTATCGCCCGGACTTCGCACCTCATCGCTTGGGCCTTGCAGCGACAAAATTTTATCGTTTCGGTTTTGCGTCTGCGAGCTAGCGGGCGAAATTTCATCTCTTAAAAGCACCGCCAGATCGCGCCTGACGCCGCCTAGCTCGCCCGTATGCGCGATGAGATCGCCCACGCGCGCGCCGCTGCGAAACACTGGGCGCTTGCACTTGCCGATCAGGCTCACGCTAAGCGCGATGCGATCCGAGCCGATCGTGTCGCCGCCGATGATCCGTATGCCCCACTCGCGCGCCGTTTCGCTCACGCCCGCGCACAGCTCGTCGATCTCGCGCGTGCCGATCTCGCGCGGCAGCGCAAGCCCCAGCAGGGCGTATTTGGGGCGCGCATTCGTCGCGATCATATCCGAGATGTTCACGAGCATCGCCTTTGCGCCGATCTCGCGCAGGCTCAGCCAGCCACGGCGGAAGTGCACGCCCTCGACGAAAAGGTCCTTGCAATACGCCCGCTCGCCGATTACGGCGCAATCATCGCCGTTAAGCTTCGATCTAAATTTCTCAAAAATATACCACTCCTTATCCATGCGCCCTCCGTTAAATTTAGCGTTACGCCGCAGCCGCGCGAAAGCTAAGGAGCCCGAATTTGCGGGCCTTTGTTTAAATTTCGTCGCGCACGCGCAGCAGGAGTTCTACGCTCCGCTTTGCAAGATTATAGCGTAAATTTAGATTTTCGCCGCGTGAGTTTGGTTGCGGTTCGATGCGGCTAGATAGCAAAATTAGAAATCGCGTGAGTTTTGGGGCTTTAAAGCGGCTCGGTACGGACGAGGTCTGCGATAAAACGGCGCCCACCGCACAAGCAGCCCCAAAGCCAGCTCTAGCTCGCGCGCGACACCGAACCGCATTCATAACGCGCACTCAATAGCGCCCGCAAAGCTTCATGTGCCGGTGAAATTGCGGCTTTTAGTGGCCGCGATACAAAGACAATGCGATGCGAAGACAAATCGCCGCGCAGGCACGGATGCCGCTTCAAATCTACGGCGCGGGTATAAATTTCGCTTTTAAAATCAAGTTTCAAAAGCGCGAGCTCCGCCGTGTGATCTTAATCTGCCGCAAGCCCGTACCGCCCGCAAACGGCATAAAATTCTGCCGCGCCTAGGTGCTCAAACTGCGCAACGCCCGAGCCGAATTCTATCGCAGCGCAGCGGCAAAATTTCACGAAACGCCGCCGCCCGGTAGCCCGCTAGCCCTTCTTTAGCTTCCTAAGCTCGCGCAGAACCGCCGCTTTGTTCTTGCGATCTTTTAGCGCATCATAGCACTGTGCGAGCAGCTCTAGCGCATGGACTAGCGCCTCTTTGTAAGCCGGCAGCCGCTGATATGCCAAAAGCGCCGCCGCATCGTCTCTCATCGCCGCGAAGTGCCCCAGCGCCGCAGACGGATCGCCGCGTATCATCGCGATCTCGCCTAAAATCTCGTGTCCATCGTAGCCCGAGTGCTCGTAGGCGGTGCCGCGCATGCCCTCGTAGAGCTTTACCGATCTGTCCGCGTAATCCTGCGCCGCGGCTAAATTTTTCTGCGCATAGCTCGCAGAAATTTTACTCGCGCCCGCCTCTTTGTAAATCGCCAAAAATTGTCGCGCGATCTGTAGATAAAGCCGGCCCGTATCGGGCTCCGTCGCATCCGAGAGCTCCGCTGCGGCAAGCAGATGCTCTAGCGCGGCGGCACACTCACCCAGCCCCGCGTATAGTTGCGCGTAATCACGCGCGAGCGAAGCCCTACGCGCACTCTCATCCGATCCGTCATCTATAAACGGACGCAGATGCAAGCAGTGCGCCTCCCATACGGCCAAATCCCGCAGTGCGCGACGCTTGGGCTCGGGTGCGGGCTCATCAAAAGCAGAGCTAGCCTTGGCGCGCAGATACTCGCACGCGCCGCTAGCCCTGCCTTCGGCCTCGTAAGGATTGGACACGAGCACTTGCAGTCGGGCGAAAATCTCCTCCGCACGCACGGGATCGCTCTGCAAAAACATAGTCCAAACAAACAGCGCTCGCTGATATTCGCGCGCAGCGCCCTTGCGATCGCCGCGAGCCTCGTATATGCGCCCGAATGTATAGGCGCTCTCGTAATTTACGGCATCGGCATATATCTCCGCCACCCCGCTTTGCATGGAGCTCGCGTCCGTCGCTAGCGAGATCGCGGCGTCGGTATCGCCGCGCTGCAGGGCGATCCGCGCGCGAACAAATCTGCTAAAAATCCGCCCTACTTCGATGCGCTTTAGCTCGCTAAGCTCCTGCGCCCGCACGGCAAGCTCTTCGGCGCGCGAGATCTCTTTGGCAAGCAGCGCCCGATCGGCATTTTCTAGCAATCCCCAAATTTCGCGCATAGAAGACGCGGTGGAATTTTTAGCGGAGACATTCGCAGAGGCTGTGTTTTTCGAGGCGGAAATCTCGGACGCGGCGGGATTTTTGACGGCATTGTCTGCACCGGTAGAATTTGTGACGTTCCCAGCGGGGGCGCCGTTTACGGCATGGGTATTTTCGGCGGACGGCGGGACCTGCGCGCAGGCGGCAAGAAACAAGCCGAGCGCGACGTAGGGTAAAATTTTCATAGATGGCCTCCGAAATTTTAGTCCGATTATAGCAAAACAAAGTTTAAATTCCGCGGCGGCGGAGCCTGCGTAGAGCGGATTGAGCCTGGATGAAATTTTAAAATTCTGCCGAGCGACATTAGTAAGCCGCGCGAGTTTGGGCGCGGGCTTACGTATGGCTCGATAGCAAAATTAGCAATCGCATGAGTTTTGAGGCTTGGACGTGGTTCGGTACGACTTGATGTGAACGGAGACCTGCGATAAAACAGCGCCCGAGGCTATTTCTTGCATGCGCCCGCCTGCGCGCACTCGCGCAGACACGAACATCGAAAGAAAACCTTAGAATTTTAAAATTTTCCGCGACTTAAAAAATATGGAATTCCAAAATTTTGTGAAAGCCATAGTTTGAAATTTTTAATTTTAGAATTTAACGAGATTGTGAAATTTGAAATTTTAAAAATTTAGCGTAGCCGCTGGCGAGATTAAATTTAAACGCTGCGTAAGCGCAGTAGGTCAAGTAAGGTTTTTATCAAGCCGCCTACGATAAAAGTCATATCTGATATTTGAACGCACGCGGCTATAAAAGCTGCGAAGAAAATTTGAAAAAATTGAAGCTACTTAATGCTCGCCGTTAAGACTTCCGCTCTCTTTCTCTCTTCAATCTCGCTTTGGAAAAAACATTATTAGCGCATTTGCGCTAATACTTTCAAAGATTGATTGTTATTTTTTAAGATTCTCGCTAATTCGCTCAGGATGCTTTATATAATAATCTACTTCATACCATTTTCCATTTGGAAGTCCGTTCATTTGCGCTAAATATTCTCTCGCCTTGCTTGCATTATTGCACTCTTTATCGTTGATAACATCCTTTGGCTGCATTTTCTCGCAAAGCTCCAGTTTCGCTTTTGCCTCTAACGGCGCAAGCAGATAATCTGCAACCGTTTTTTTAGGCTCGTCTTCTCTGCATCCGGCAAGACCTAAACCTACGATAGCCGTAAGGCTCAACAAAAAATTCGTCTCATTTTTTCTCCTTTTAAATGGTGCCTAATTGTATATTTATTAAACTTAATTTTCGTTTTTTATATTGTCTTTTAAAGCAGAATAAAATTTCGGGCGGCGCAAACCGCCCGAGATACCGCGCTAAGCCTTACTGCTCGTAAAAGCCGCTCGGTTTGGAGATCGTGTCG
>NZ_CALIMW010000145.1 GCF_938045405.1 uncultured Campylobacter sp.
CAACGACTTTTACGTAACGGAAGAATTTGAAGTAAGCAGGGCAAATCAAAGCGATAGCGCAAAAAACAGAAGGCCTGATCTCGTACTTTTTATAAACGGCATACCAATAGTCGTGATCGAGCTTAAAAAATCAAGCGTGAGCCTTGAAAACGGCATAAAGCAGCTAGAAAAAGAGCAGGGCAAAGATGAGATAGCGCACCTTTTTAAATACATCCAGCTAACTATCGCGGCAAATGGAAGTGGGGCAAGATATGGCACAACTGGCACGCCGTTTAAATTTTATAGCGTGTGGAAAGAGCAAAACGGAGCAAATGAGAGCCTAAAGGACGCGATAAAAGATAGAAAGATATGTGCTCTTGATACTACGCTCTTTTCGCTGTTGTCTAAAGATAGGCTACTAAGGCTAATTAGGCACTATATATTGTTTGATAAAAGGATGAAGAAAGTTTGCCGCTATCAGCAGTTTTTCGCTATCGAAGAGACGCTAAAGAGGGTATCAGCGAAAAAAGAGGGCGCAAGAGTGGGCGGACTCATCTGGCACACGCAAGGAAGCGGCAAGTCGCTCACTATGGTAATGCTAGCAAAGCTTTTAAAGCAAATTTATCCAAACTCAAAGGTTGTCGTCGTAACCGACAGGATAGATCTAGATGAACAGATACACGAAACTTTTAAAAACACGGATATAAAGGCGGGGAGAGCAAGTAGCGGAAGCGATCTGATAGAAAAGCTACAAGGCGGGGTTAGCGTGATAACTACGCTCGTGCATAAATTTGAAAAAGTGCAAAGTCAAAAGGTAGTGATAAGAGATAGCGATATATTTGTGCTAGTGGATGAGAGCCACCGCACGCAAGGCGGCGATCTGCATAAGGCTATGAAAAAGGCGTTGCCTCTTGCTTGCTATATAGGATTTACCGGAACGCCGCTTTTAAAGCGCGAGAAAAATAGTTTTGCTAAATTTGGCGGAGAGATACATAGATATACGATAGACGATGCGGTCAAAGATGGTGCCGTTTTGCCGCTACTTTACGAGGGGCGATACGTCGGTCAAAAGGTGCTTGATGCTGATGGGCTAAGTAGGAAATTTGATCTCATATCAAGAGAGCTAAGCGATGAGGCTAAAAGAGACCTGCAACAAAAGTGGGCGAGGTTTGAGCGTGTGGCGTCGAGCGAACAAAGGCTAGAGCTCATAGCGTTAGATATCAACGAGCATTTTAAAAAGAGTTTAAAGATGGCAAAAGGCGGCTTTAAAGCGATGTTAGCTACGCAAAGAAAATACGACGCCATAAAATATCATCAGATATTTGAAGAGTACGGAGAGATAAGAACTGCTTACGTGATCTCAAGCAACGAGCACGAGGAGCTTAAGGGTGGGCATAGAGAGTATGTCGCAAAGGCGTGGCAAGAGACGATAAAAGAGTACGGTAGCGAGGAGGTATATCTAAAATATGTCAAGAACGAATTCGTTTACGGCGACGAGATAGATCTGCTTATCGTCGTGGATAAGCTTTTAACGGGATTTGACGCGCCAAGAGCAAGCACGCTTTATATAGATAAACAGCTAAAAGAGCATAATCTGCTTCAGGCCATAGCTAGGGTAAATAGGCTTTATGACGGAAAAGATTATGGCTATATTATTGATTATAGAGGGCTTTTAGGCGAGCTTGATGAAGCGCTTACTAGCTATGCGTCGCTAAGTGGTTTTGACCCGGAGGATCTAAGTGGAGCCGTGATAGACGTAAGAAGCGAGATAATAAAGGCAAAGACCTACTATACTCATTTAGACGGGCTTTTTAGCGATGTCAAATTTAAAGACGACTTAGAAAGCTATGTGGCGGTTTTAGAGGACGTGCAAAAAAGAGACGACTTTAAAGAGTGGCTGTCGCAGTTTGCTAGAGCTTTTAAACTAGCGCTTTCGAGTGAGAAAATTTGCGATATCTTAAGCGAAGAGGAGATAAAAGCTTATAAGCAAAAGGTTAAATTTTATAACGAACTAAGAAAGACGGTGCAACTAAGATATCACGAGGCTTGCGATTTTGGTAAATACGAAGCGCAGATGCAAAAGCTACTTGATACTTATGTGAGCGCAAAAGAGGTCAATGAGCTTACGAAGCTCGTAAATATCTTTGAGACGGAATTTGATGATGAGGTGCAAAGAATCGAAGGCAAAAATGCAAAAGCCGATACGATAATCAGTACCGTAAGTGCGGTGGTAAAAGAAAAAATGGAGTCAAATCCGGCGTTTTATAAATCAATAGCCAAACAGATACAAGATGTCATCGACGAGTATAAGGCTAAAAGACTTAGCGAAGAAGAAAAACTTGCCAAAGCAAAACAGTTAAAGGATCTGATAACAGGAGCTTTAAAACCAAACGAAGATAGATATCCAAAAGAGTTTAACGGCAAGAAAATTTTGTTTGCCATTTATGATAACTTGCTTGATATTTTAGGCAATGTGGAGCTTGAGGGTATAGAGTCGGTTGCTAAAAATTTGAGCGTGAAATTTTATGAAATTTACGAAGAGGCCTCAAAAAAACCAGAATGGCACAAAAATAAAGACGTAGAAAATGAGATAACAAGCGCGATGGAGGATGCTCTTTGGGACGTAGAGGATGAATACGGTGTTTCTATCGACGATAAAGAGAAAATTTATCAAACTATCCGTGGTATAGGGATAAGCTTTTATGCAAAGTGACGTAAAAATCATCAAAAAAGATGTAAAAAATATCACTTTAAAAGTTAGACCAAACGGCGAAGCGATACTAACCGCGCCAAATTCAGCAAGCGATGAGCATATAAAATTTATCATGCAAAAAAGAGCCAAGTGGATATCGCAAAAACGGGCGTTTTTTGCTTCGTTTAAGACGCCGCAAAAAGAGTATGTAAGCGGTGAGGATTTTAGGTATCTTGGGCGAAGCTACCGGTTAAAAGTGGTGCAGTCTAAGGAGGAGCGCGTAAAGCTACAAAGAGGTTATCTGGAGCTATTTGTAAAAGATAAAAGCGACCTAAAGCGAAAAGAAAATTTGATTTATGAGTGGTATCATGAAAAGGCGATGCTATATTTTTTTAACATCTTGCAAGAGTTTAACAAGATAGTAAAGCAAGATATCAAAAGCGTAAAAATAAGGCAGATGAAAACAAGATGGGGAAGCTGCAATCCCTATAAGTCATATATAAATTTAAACATAGAGCTTATCAAAAAGCCAAGAGTGTGCATCGAGTATGTTGTATTCCACGAGCTAGTGCATCTTCTCTATCCTGATCACTCAAAGAAATTTTATGACTATCTGACGCTTTATATGCCTGACTGGCAAAAACGAAAGGAAATTTTAGAGAGAACTTAG
>NZ_CALIMW010000146.1 GCF_938045405.1 uncultured Campylobacter sp.
AGAATTTTAAAATTTTGTGAAGTAAAATTTCAAAAATACTTTTCGGAATAAAATTCCTACAACTGTCTTTCGCGCAAACTTTGTGAGCCCCTTAACGCTCGCTCGCGAAGCTTGCTTGGACACGGGCGACATCCAAGCAAGACGAAAGTGCGGCGCCGAAAGACGGCATTACAATTAACCTCAGACGTTTCGTAAAAGCATATACAGGCGGCGTAACCCGCCCTACTCGCAGCCCTCGGGCGCAGCGGGCGAACCGCTCGTGTGCACAGCTTCGGACGCAGAAGCACACCACTCTAGCGCAGTCGGACGCGGGAGCGCAATCGCTCGCACCGCAACCTAAACACAGTGATCCAACGCTCGCATCGCGGCTCACAGCTCGTTCGAGTACAGGGGAAGATAACTGCTCTGCGCGCGTCAGGTTCATTCAAGCCAAAAATCGAACTAGGCACACGAAACTCATGTTATCGCAAGAACTGCGCGCTTTGAATTCGTTTGAGCGAGGGAGTGCAAACTGCTTAAAATTTTAAAATTTAGGCTCGAAAAAGGTATCTTCGTGGATGTTGGCAAAGGCGGCTTGCAGGCTGATAAAAAACCTCGGATGGGCCTTTTCGTACTGCGCCAAAAGCTCCTTCGTAGCGGCGCGCGCGGTGGGCTCCTTGCCGCCGTATTGCCTCGCGGGGCAGACCTCCTCCTCGCGCATGATCGGAAGCTCGTTATCTCTAGCACAGACGGCGATTTGGCGCTCGCGCGTGAGAATAAACGGACGGATGATCACAAGCCCGTTTTCGGCGACATAGCGCGGAGCGAGAGTGCGAAGCGCGCCGTTGAAGGTGAAATTCATAAAAAAGCTCTCCGCGGCGTCGTCGAGGTGGTGGGCGATGGCGATCTTATTAAAGCCGTGTTCGAGCGCGTAGGAGTAGATGTATCCGCGCCTCATACGCGAGCAAAAGCTGCAAAACGTGGTGTTTGCGCGGATCTTTTCCTTGCCGAATTCAAAAATTTTAGTATCGATTATCTCGTAGGGGATCTCGTGCTCTTTAAAATGCGCGCTTATCTCGCGCAGATCCTCGCCGATACCGTAAGTAACGGTGACGGCTCGAAACTCCCAATCTAGCGGGCTTACGCTTTGGAAGTGCTTCAGCACGTGCGCCAAGCTCATGCTGTCCTTACCGCCGCTAAGAGCTAGTAAAATTTTATCGCCGCGCTCGAACATCTTGTATTTAGCGTTGGTCTGTCCGACGCGGCGAAGTAGCTTTTTGGAGAGGTTTATCATAACCTTTCGATCATTTTTAGGACGAAATTTGCGCTCGTCTGCGCGCTTTTTACCATAAACTCGTCAAAGTCAAACTCCGCTTTGTGTCCCGCCTCGTCGCTTATCGCGCGCAGTATGCAAAACGGCACGCCCAGCGCGTCGCACACCTGCGCTACGCTCGCTCCCTCCATCTCGACCGCGCTTGCATCAAACGTCCGCTCGATCCAGCTCTTGCGCTCCTCGCCGCTTACGAACTGATCGCCGCTAGCGATGACGCCCGATTTTAGCGTGATGCCTAGCTGCTCGGCAACGCTTTGCGCGATAGAATTTAGCTTCGCGTCGGTTTGGACTGAAATTTTACTTCCCGGCACGAATCCGTGCGGATGCCCAAACGCCGTAATGTCCAGATCGTGCTGCACGAGTGCGGTGGCGTATAAAATTTCGCCGATCTTGATGCCGCTCTTCAAAGCCCCCGCGACGCCCGTAAAGATAAGCGCGCGCGCGCCGAATTTCTCGATCATGACCGTAGCGGTCAGGGCGGAATTTACCTTGCCAATCTTCGAATACGCGATCACGAGATCGTGGCCGTTAAGCTTAGCGGCGTAGAATTTATTATTCGCGTGCTCCACAGCCTCCACGCTCACGCCACGCTCGCGCAGCGCGGATAGCAGCGGCTCGATCTCTTCGGGCATGGCGCCCAGAATCGCTACTCTCATCCGTTTTCCTTTGCAAATTTCAGAAACTCGTCTAAGCTCGCAAGATCCGTGATGCTAAAGGTCGGCTTTTGCGTGATCTTTTTGTTTATACCTTTTAAAACCGCCGCACCGAACTCGACGAAGCAGTCTGCCTCGCCCTCGTAATTTTTGATACTTTGCTTGTAAAGCACGGGGCCAATAAGTTGGGCTCTAAGTAGCTCCAGCGCTTCGGATTTCGTCGTGTATGCGCGCGCCGTGGCGTTAGCAACGACTGGAGCGAAACTCTCTTTTAGCGCGGGGCGTAAAAATTCCAAAAGCTCGTTGCTGGCGCTTTGTAGCATAGGGCAGTGGCTCGCGACGCTCATATTAAGTAGCATCGCACGCTTTGCGCCCGCGGCTTTAAACTCGCCTTCGAGTGCTGCGAGATCATCTTTTTTGCCCGCGACTACGATCTGCCCATCGCAGTTATAATTCGCCGCCCAAACCTGCCTACCGGCGCTCGCCGCATCCGCGCAAATTTTTTCAACTGCCTCGTCGGCAAGAGCTAAGATCACCATCATTCCGGCGCCTTTGCCCTCGCAGGCGCTCTGCATGAGCCTGCCGCGAATATTTACTAGCTTTAACATCTGCTTCGGCTCTATGCCTCCCGCAGCGCTTAGCGCGCTAAACTCGCCCAGTGAGTGTCCGAGCAAAAACTGCGGAGCAATGCTAAGCTTTTCTTGATCCGCTCTTTCTTGCAGCGCCGCAAGCGCCATCATGGAATTTAATGCAATCGCGGGCTGCGTAAATTCCGAAACGCCAAGCTTGTCGTTAGGTTCAAACAGTAAATTTTTAAAATCGATGCCCGTAAATTTTGAAGCCTCATCCAAAAGCGCGCGCGCAGAGGCGGAGTTTTCGTAAAACTCCCTGCCCATGCCTACGCTTTGGCAGCCCTGTCCGGGGAAGATAAAAGCGAATTTCATAAAAAATCCTAATGCTCGTGGTGGTGCCCGCCGCAGCACTCGTGATCTTTTCCGTGATCGTGACCTCCGCAGCATTCATGACCGTCTGCATGCCCATGACCTCCGCAACACTCGTGATCCTCTGCGTGATCGTGTCCGTGTCCGCCGCAACACTCGTGTCCCTCGTGATGATGGTTATGTCCGCAACCGCAGCTGTGCGCACCCTCCGGCTGCCCGGTAAGAATTTCGTCCGCCGTCGCTTCGCGGTTCTCGACGATTTTTACGTTAAATTCCAGCTCCTTGCCCGCGAATGGATGGTTAAAGTCGATGGTGACATCCTGCTCGCCGATAGCTTTAACGCTCACGCGGGTAGTCGCGCCGTCCTCCGCCTGACCGAAAAGCTCCATGCCTACCGCCAGATCGATGCCCGCAAACTGCTCTTTAGGCAGGATTTGCACGGCGTCTTCTCTATACTCGCCGACCCCGTCACTAGGGCTTATTAGAACCGTTTTGCTCTCGCCCGCTTGTAGATTTAAAATTTCATCTTCCAGCTTTTGGATGATTTGATCTTTGCCGCTAAGAAAGGTGATCGGATCGGAGTTTAAATTTGACTCTAAAATTTCACCGGTTTTGCCGTCTTTTAGCTCATAATGCATCTTTATAACTCGGTTGTTAGCCATAGTTTTCTCCTGTTTAGAATTTTATTTTTGATTTTATATTTAAATTTAGGTTATCTAGCGGGCGCGGCTTTAGCTTCTTTGGAATCTGGGTATGAAGCTTTTAGCGCTTTGTAGAATTTATTTGCGCTGTCTTTATCGCCGATCTTATCGAAGCTGATCGCGGTGTGATAGAGGAGTTTTGGGGTGTAGTCTTGGCTCTCGTTGTGCGAGATGCTCTTTTTATAATAGTTTATCGCTTCTGCGTATGAGCCGGAAAAATATGAAATTTCGCCCAGCATATAGTTTGCCTTAGCGGGCTTGTAGTTCTTAGATACTAAATAATTGTAGCGCTCTTTTGCGCCGGAATAGTCTTTTTTGGCATATAAAGCGTCAGCTTCTTTCAATACTGAAGCTTGATCTTTTGATTTAAAATCGGAGTCTGATTTTGCACTAGCAGGGACTGAAACAGTGCCTGCGTCTAATTCAGCGTTTTTTTTTACGCTGCCGCTGCTGCCTAATTTTTTATTGATTTCAGCAATTTGGGCTTTTATAGTTGCGATATCTCGTTTCATCTGATCTAGCTCGCTGTTGCCTTGGCTTTTGCCGGTAGCGCGAATTTCTAGATCCGCCACCCTGTTTTCCAGGTTCGAAATTTTAGAATTTGTTCCTTCAAGGACGCTTCGCAAACCTTCGACACTCTCGCGTGTATTATCTACACTAGTTTGCATCTCGCTTATACGCTTGCGGTTGTCGCGCAATACTTGTTCGTTTTCGGTTAGTCCATAAGAGCTACCTGAATCAATATTGCCAGCATCAAATGCAGAAGTTTCTGCATTTAAAAAAGTGGCAGCTCCCAAAAGAGCCGCCACCGTGAAATTTTTAAATTTCAAATTAGAATCCAACTTTGAATTCGTCGCGTCTGTTTTGAGCGTCGCACTCTTTAGAATGCTCTGTGCAAGCCATATTGCTCTCGCCGTAGCTTACTACGGAAATTCTGCTCTCATTTACGCCTTGAGCAACCAATGCGTCTTTAGCTGCAGTAGCTCTCTTTAGACCAAGAGCATAGTTGTACTCATCAGAACCCCACTCGTCGCAGTTACCCTCAACTTTAACGGTTAGAGACTCTGCGCCTGCTTGGTTGAATAAAGCTGCGTTATTATTGATTGTGCCTTGTTGATCGGCTCTAATATTAAATTTATCAAAGTCGAAATAAACAGTACCAACTTCACTTTGGATCTGAGATGCCAAAGCAGCTAGTCTATCTGCATTACTTGTGCTTGTAGTATCGGCCTCTGGGGTCTTTTTAGAACAACCGCTCAATAATAGAGCAGCAACTGCTATCGAAGATAAAACTAAATGTTTCATTTTCTATCCTTTCAAAAAAAATTGAAGTCATTATATCACGAGATTTTTTAATATTTTACCAATCAACCGATTGAATTTTACCCACTCTTAACGGAAATTGAAAACTTTTATTCTCGTTAACTCTGATAATACCTACCGAGCTTCCGCTGCCGTCTTGCTTGATAAACATAATGCTGCCGCCATCGCTAGAAAATCTAGGAAACATATTTTTGCCGCTAGCCGTTAACTGGCGAATCATATCGGTTTGAGTTGAGATTAAATATATATTAAATCCGCCCCCGCCGTCGCGACTAGAGTAAGTAACATAATTGCCATTTGTGCTGATGGAGTTATTGTTTTTGCCGTGATAGACGAGCTGCTGAACGTTGCCGCCATTTATGCTAGTGGCGAATACGTTTGGATAACCCAGACGATCGCTCACAAAAGCCACGCGCGAATCGCCGTCGATAAAATTTCCATTTACATCAATGCCTGCATAATCAGTAATTTGCTTAGCGCTGCCCGAGGCTATATCATATAAATAAATATCGGGTTGATCTTTAGGCGCATTGGTGATTAGAAGCTTTCTGCCGTCGGCGCTTACATCTGAAGCTATCGTCATGCCATGACCGGTAAAAATTTTACTCTTGCTACCGTTGGATAGATTAAATTTATAGATAGCGGGCGTATTTTTATTGACATAGTAGGTATAATAAAATTCGTTCTGCGCTGCGCTTGCCCATTTAGGGAAGATATTTAATCCGCCGCGAAGCACAACCTGCTGGTAAGTAAGCGTATAGTCAGCCACCATGATCTCGCTCTCACGCGTCGAAGTGTAGCGAGAGAGCAAAATCATCTCCTTCATCCAATCGACGTTTGAGTACCCTAGCTGCTTGACGATCTCAGATACCGCCATGTGTGCCAAAAACGGATACTTTTCGGCATTTGAAAGCGTAAAGCTCTTCTCGTACATCACCCTGCCGCTGTTTGCCTCAAGCACTTTGGCTTTTAGGCTCATCGGCGAGCTTTTATCACTTACTGCGTAACGCACGATAAGAGCGGCACCGCTAGAGCCTAGATTGTCGGAAGCGCCCGCATCATAGCTGCTTTGTAGATACTCGTCGCTGACTTCAAAAGTCGCGCCGACCTTTAGATCGCCCACCATAAGTTTAAAGAATTTGTTGCCAAATTCTGAATTTGCAAGGTTCGATGCATCTTGAACGACGATTTTAGGTAGATTTACCCCTTCGTTTACGATAGACATAGTCGCATCTGCCGCGAAAATGCTACTACAAAATGCAAGAATCAAAAGTAGTTTCTTCATCTTTTCTCCTTAATTTGATCTGATTTAACATTATATTTTAAAAAAATCGCAAATTTACGAGGCTTATTGTCTGGCGCTTTTACAAAGCGTTGTTCCGAAAGCCTCACCAAAAAGTTCTTAAGTTTTTTGCGGAATATTTCATCCCCCTCCAAATAATCTGTGCTATAATCAATAACTTTCCCATCAGCACTTAAGCTTACGTTGAGTAGCACGCTGCCTTCAGCAGGAGTCATTTTTTGCGCCCACCACAAATAACCCAGCTGCTTTTTAACATCATTATAATAAATTTTAATTTTATAGGAATTTTGAATTTCGGTGTTTAAATTTGAAGAGGTAGAATTTTTAGCAGAATCCACATCTTCTGCAAAAAGCATACAGCAAAAGGCAAAAATACAAAAAAGTCTCTTCACTTTTTTTCCTTACAAATTCTAATTTGTCTTCATTACGTCGGACATCCTAGTATCAATCTCGTGCGACGCTCCGTCGGGAGATTTCGGGAAACTCTGAGTCGATAGATTATCCAAAAAATCTCGCAACTTCTGGTTAAATTCCGTCTCTCGCCCCAGCTCTATAATAGTATAATCCGCTACTCGCCCATCTGCGCTAAAGACTATCTTAATCCTTGCGTCGTCCTTCGCGGTCGCCACATATCTGCTCCATAGAACTTGAAGCTTCTTCTCGATAGCGCCGTAATAAGCGTTATACTCGCCCGTCCTTTGCGTCCTGCCGCCAAGCTTATCGGATTTGACGACAGCATTTTTAGATGCCGCTTTATCCTTAGCACTAGAGGTGGCGGTTTCTTTATCGGACTTTTTGTTACTCTGAACGGCGTCGCTAGCTTTAGCGCTCTCCTCAAGCTTCTTATTGTCCTTAGTCGTATCCGAAAAAAGATCGCTCAAGCTCGGTTTTTCCTCTTTTTTTGGCTCCGGCTTAGTTTCCTCTTTTTTCTCTACTACTTTTTCGGAAGGTTTATCTTCCAACTTAGGCTCAGGCTTGGGCTCCTCTTTTTTGGGCTCAGCTTTAGGCTCGTCCTTTTTAGGTTCCGGCTTCGGCTCTTCCTTCGGCTTTTCGGGCTCTTTCGGCTTTGCCTGCACCGGAGGCGGCGGAACTACTTGCGCCGTAGTCTTAATTTTATCCTCCGGCACGTCCTTAATATTCTTATTTTCAAACTCGCCCTGCTTCGTTTCTTTAGCGATTTCAGGCGCGGACGGAAGTTTATCATCTATTTCGAAATCAAAAGTAACATCCATATAATCGTTGGGATTGTCGGTATATTTTTTAAATTTTTCCTGCGGCTTTGAAATTTGATATAAAAGAACGAAAATCACCAGCAGATAGGCAAAAAGGGCGATTAAAAACGATTTAAAATTATCGTATTTAACCCCCGTAAAATTTGAATAATTAGCCATTTGTTTGAAGCGCGACTTTAGTAAAACCCGCTTGCTTTAAGCTCTTTAAGACAAACATTACATCGTCATAAACGAGTCTCTTATCGGCTTGGATATAGACGGGTTTTTCCAAGCTATACTTGCCGGTGCCTTTAAGCAGCACGAGATTATCCGGGAATTCAGCTAGGCTCATCGAGCTTTTGTCGATATAAACCTTGCGATCTTCGCCGATACGCACAAGCAAGAATTCTGCGGTATTTTCCGAAACCTGTGCTTTTGAGCCGCTAGGCAGTTCGATCTTCTCATCGTAGATAATCGCCGTTTGCGCGACCATTAAAATCGCTAGCAAAACAAGCATAATATCGACGAGCGGAGTGATATTTAACTCTGGATTTTCGTCGAAATTATACATTAAATAGCTTTTCCAGTGTTTGCTTTAAATAGCAAAATATCCGCTGTACGATTTATAATGCTCATAACTTCGTATGCTTTGCGTTTTATAAGTAAGCTAAAGGTGTATGCGGGTATCGCTACAAAAATTCCACATCCTGTGGCAACCAGGGCCTCGCTAATCGCAGGAGCGATAGTATCGATGCCGGAATTTCCACCGCCGAGCTTGGAAAATGTGTGAAGTATGCTAACAACTGTACCGAACAGCCCGATAAACGGCGAAGTGGAGGCGACGATAGATAGCCAAGTAAGTCCGCTAGTGGAGTCGCGTTCGGCCTTGCCTTTATAAATTTCCAAGGCTTCTTTTGAAATTTTATCGGTATTTACTTTTTGAAAAATAGAGCCCGAAAGCGAAATCCTACCACCCATCAGCAAGGATTCGAGTGCCTTTGCTTCGCGGTGTTGCCACGCACTAAGCCCTACAAATCTAGAGATCAGAATCGTAAAGGTTACGATAAAATAAATGGACAACCAAGAGAGCACGAATATCGTAATAAACGTGCTTCTTGAAAAATAACTTAAAATCAGATCTAACATATTTAATTTTGCCTTGCGAATTCGTCGACTCTAGCCATGATTGCTGCGGAATTTGCCGCATCGGAGCTAATAGATGCAAGCATATCTTTGGCGCGCTGCAAAGACTTCGCTACGGCGCTTTCGCTATCGCCTCCGATAGCTACGGCTTGAGTGGCTAGGATAGTAGTTTTTTCTTCGGTAACTTCCAAAAATCCGTCGTTTACCAAAACAAGCTGCTTTTTGCCATCTTTATCTACGATCTCAACGACTCCGCCTTCGCTTTTATCTTTAAGCCCCGTTAGCAAGCTCGCATGCCCTGGCAAAATACCCATTTCGCCAGTAATGCCGGGGAGCTGGACGGATTTGACTTCGCCCGAAAAGACCATCCCTTCGGGCGTAACGATATCTAAAAGCAAAAATTCTTTCATCTTAAAATTCCTATGCTTTCATCTTTTCAGCTTTTGCCACTACCTCGTCGATATTTCCTACCATATAAAAGGCATTCTCCGGCAGATCGTCGTATTTGCCCTCTAAAATTCCCTTAAAGCCAGCAATAGTTTCCTCTAGCGAAATATATTTGCCCGGACTTCCGGTAAATACCTCGGCTACGAAAAACGGCTGAGATAGATAGCGCTCGATCTTTCTAGCGCGCTCGACTACGAGCTTATCCTCTTCGCTAAGCTCGTCCATACCTAAAATCGCGATAATGTCTTGCAAATCTTTATATTTCTGAAGCACCGCTTGGACGCCGCGAGCGACCTTGTAATGCTCCTCGCCGATGATTTGCGGATCAAGCATTCTTGAGGTCGAATCAAGTGGGTCAACGGCAGGATAAATTCCTTTTTCGGCGATCGCTCTGTTTAGAACGGTCGTCGCATCAAGGTGCGCAAAAACGGTCGCCGGCGCAGGGTCAGTAAGGTCGTCCGCAGGCACATAAACGGCCTGAACGGAGGTGATGGAGCCCTTTTTAGTAGAAGTGATGCGTTCTTGCAGTTTACCCATTTCGCTAGCAAGAGTAGGCTGATAGCCGACCGCCGATGGAATTCGTCCCAAAAGCGCGGACATCTCCGAACCCGACTGCGAGAAACGGAAGATATTATCGATAAACATCAAAACGTCAAGCCCAAGCTCGTCGCGGAAATACTCGGCCATCGTAAGACCGGTTAGCGCGATACGGTTTCTCGCACCCGGCGGCTCATTCATCTGACCGTAGGTTAAGGCGACTTTATCCAAAACGCCCGATTCTTTCATCTCGTTATAAAGGTCGTTCCCCTCTCTCGTTCGCTCACCGACGCCCGCAAATACGGAGTAACCGCTGTGTTTGAAAGCGACGTTGTGAATCAGCTCCATGATGATGACGGTCTTGCCAACGCCAGCACCGCCGAATAGTCCTACTTTGCCGCCCTTCGCGTAAGGGGCTAGCAGATCGACTACCTTAATGCCGGTTTCAAAAATTTCGCTCTTCGTGCTTTGGTTTTCAAAGCTAGGCGGATCTCTGTGGATCGACCAGCGGGTTTCAAATTTTTCATCCTCGCCCTCGTCGATCAGATCGCCCGTGACATTAAAAATTCTACCCAAAACTTTCTCGCCCACAGGCACCGTAATAGGCGCGCCAAGAGCCGTAGCCTCAAGCCCTCGCCTAAGTCCATCGCTCATATCCATAGCGATCGTGCGGACGCGATTATCTCCAAGGTGCGCGGCTACCTCTAGGATCAGCCTGCGATGAGCGCCTTCGACGTCAAATTTAACCTCGATAGCTTCATTAATCTTCGGCAAATAGTCCTTGAAATCGACATCGACCACGGGACCCATTACCTGAGAAATTATTCCTTTCATCCGTTTTCCTTTCATTTCATTGATTCGACGCCGCTTATGATCTCGATAAGCTCAGTCGTGATAGAGCCTTGTCTGGCTTTGTTGTATGCTAAATTTAACTGCGATACGCGTTCTTTGGCGTTATTTGTCGCATTCTCCATAGCGTTCATTCTCGAGCAGTGCTCCGCGGCCAAAGAGTCGATCAGCGCGTAATACATGCTGTAGCTAAGATAGCTCTGGATTAAATTTAACATCAATGTTTCTTCATCCTCAGGGCTTTCAACCTCTACTTCCAATGTAGATGTTTTTAAAGCGTCCTCATTAATCGCAGGCTCACCGATCGGCACCAACGTATTTACCCGCATCTCTTGGGTAATCATATTCAAATAGCCGTTGTGGATAAGTATGACTTCGTCGGTTTTGCCTTCGTTAAAATCCTTAACCGCGGCTTGGACGATTTCGTTAGCTTTCTCGGACGATGGAGATGAGCTCACGCCGATATATCGCTCCAAAAGCTCAATGCCTTGAAAATCAAAATACTCTATCCCCTTTTTGCCTACGGCGCGAAGGCGAACCTTGATCTTTTTAGCCTTAAGCTCCTCGATCAAAGCTTTGATCTTTTTGATGGTGTTGATATTAAAACCGCCGCAAAGCCCTTTATCTGCGGTGATAAACAGCAGATCAACCACCTTTACCTCTCGAGTGGTATCAAAAATTCTAAGTTTTTCGTCGTTGCCCGAATTATTGCCTACGTAATTTTTAACGCGCGCAGAAATTTCACCCAAGACCTCGTTAATCTTCACCGCATAAGCTCGCGAGCGCATCGCCGCTTCTTTAGTGTTTTTAAGCTTAACGTTGGAGACCAGCTTCATAGCTTTGGTAGTCTTCTCCGTATTTCTGACGCTTTTGATTTGAAGTTTTATATCCTTTAAATTTGCCATAATTTAGCCTTTTTAAGCGGCAAAGGTCGCTTTAAAGTCATTTAGAGCCTTGATTAAATTTTCTTCCAAATCCTTCTCGATGGTCTTTTTGCTTCTGATCTCTTCAAAAATTTCAGGATATTTCGCCTCGATATATGGATATAGCTCAGCTTCAAATTTGCCAATAGAGCTCGTAGGCACATCGTCCAAAAATCCGCGGCTTCCCGCAAAGATGATCACTACTTGATTTTCGACCGGAAGCGGCGAATAAGGAGGTTGCTTTAAAATTTCGACCATTCTTTGTCCGCGATCCAGCTGCTTACGGCTACTTTCGTCCAAATCACTCGCAAACTGCGCAAACGCCTGAAGTTCGCGGTATTGAGCAAGATCTAGGCGTAAGGTTCCAGAGACCTTTTTGATCGCTTTAATCTGTGCAGAACCGCCGACGCGGCTAACGGATAGACCCACGTTGATCGCAGGACGAATTCCAGAGTTAAATAGACCAGATTCTAGGAAAATTTGACCGTCGGTAATGGAAATGACGTTTGTAGGGATATATGCCGAAACGTCGCCTGCCTGCGTCTCGATAATAGGAAGCGCCGTTAGGCTGCCTGCACCGAGTGCATCGCTTAGTTTGCTAGCGCGCTCAAGTAGGCGGGAGTGCAGGTAAAATACATCGCCAGGATACGCCTCGCGTCCCGGCGGACGGCGCAAGATAAGCGACATCTCGCGGTACGCAACCGCATGCTTGCTCAAATCATCGTAGATGATAAGTGCATGGCGGGAGTTATCTCTGAAATACTCGCCCATGGTGCAGCCCGAATACGGAGCCAAGTATTGAAGCGCAGCCGCCTCGCTAGCACCCGCCGCAACTACTATCGTATAATCCATCGCGCCGTATTCTTCAAGCTTTTTAACGACTTGCGCGACGGTAGATTGTTTCTGTCCGATCGCTACATAGATGCAAACGACGTCTTGGCCCTTTTGATTGATGATGGTATCAACAGCAACGGTGGTTTTTCCTGTTTGGCGGTCGCCGATGATGAGCTCGCGCTGTCCGCGACCGATCGGCACTAATGCGTCTATCGCTTTAAGACCGGTTTGAAGCGGTTCGTGGACGGATTTACGAGCCATGATACCTTTGGCCTTTTCTTCGACAAATCTAGTGTCGCTAGTCTCTATCGCGCCCTTGCCATCGATTGGCTCGCCTAGAGCGTTTACCACGCGACCGATTAATGCATCACCTACCGGAACGCGCAAAAGCTTACCCAGTCTTTTTACGCTGCTTCCTTCGTTTATGCCGCTAGTATCGCCCAAAATAACGATACCGACACTGCTTTCCTCTAAATTTAACGCGATACCACGAGCTCCGTTTTCGAATTCGACCATCTCGTTAGCCATTACGTTTTTTAAGCCGTAAACATTAGCAACGCCGTCTGCGACCGAAACGACCTTACCGGTTTCTTCGATATCAACGCTAAGATCGAAATTTTCGATTCGCTCTTTGATTATGCTGCTGATTTCGTCTGCCTTAATTTTCGCACCCACGCTTTACTCCTTTAAATTGCTTTTAAAATATATTCGCTCATTTTTTGTTTCAATCTATCAACTGAAAAACTAATCTCAAATCCAAGATCCTCGACTTCGATCTTAATACCCTCAAGCTCACTTTTAACGGATTGAAGAGTAATATCTGCATTAAATTTCTTTGAAATTTTAGTCTCTAGCTCTTTTATTTTCGCGGCGTCTATTTCGGTGGCGGAATAAATTTTGCCCAAATATTTATTATCCAGCGCCGCAATATTCTTGCGCAGTTCCTCGACTATCTGTGGAATTAGCGCAATACGCCTATTCTTAGCTAAAAGTTTAATAAAATTTACGATTTTTTCGCTTGGATTTTTTATAAATGACGCGATAAGTTCCACTTTGGATTCCTCTTTTAGCGTCGGAGATTTTACAATATCTTGGAATTTTGGAATTCTAAATGCGCTCGCGACGCTCTCTAACGTCTGTAAAACAGAGCCTAGTTCATCTTTTTTGTAGCTCAGTATCAGGGCGTTTACATATCTTTTTGAGGTGTTATTTATCATCATCCGACCTTTTTCTCTACGATTTTAACCAGTTTGTCTTGACCGAATTTAATGTCATCTGATGCAAAAACGTCATCCAGAATCTCGCCTACGACCTCTTTTTTGATCTTGCGCGCCTCAAAGCTCTTCTGCTCGTCGAAAGATTTTTGCAAATTCGCAATCTCTTGCTCGGTTGCATTTTTTATCTTTTCGGCAGCGAATACGATCTCTTTTTTAGCGGTTTCGATTAAAGCTGCGCCTTGAACCTTGGCATCTTGCAGATCTTTTTTAGCTTGTTCCTTGCGAGCTGCAGACTCTTTTAAAATTTTTTGATTAGCCTCAAGTCTAGATGCGATGCCGTTGATTCTACCTTGATATGCTGCTTTTGCGGGACCTTTTAAAAGATAAAACAAAATTCCGAAAAACAAAATGAAATTTATGCTTCGCCACAGCACGTCGTAGTCTTTGACTCCATCGTGCCCACCGCTTGCTAAAACAAACGCCGGAACGATAAATAAAAATAGATATTTTTTCATACTAAAAACCTCATACTTTAGCCACGGCAGTGCTCAGGGCATTTTTAAATTCCGGAATTTTGGCTTGCAAATCATTTTTTAGGTTGCGCTTTTGCTCATCCAAACCGCCTAAGAATTGATCGAAATCTTCCTCCATAGCGGCTTTTTTCTCGGCTATTTCTCTGGCGGCAGCCTGCTTTGCGCTATCCATCGCCTCTTGCTTTATTTTAACAGCCTGCAACTTCGCAGCATCCATGATTCTTACGATCTCTGCTTTATCGGCATCTGCATCCTGTGCGTTTTTCATCGCATTTGCCTCATCTTCTTTAATAATAGCTTCTCGCTTTTCCATATGCAAAAGTAGCGGTCTATAAAGCTTGATATTTAAGAAGTAAATCAAAGCTAAAAATACGACGATGGTCGTTATCATGGCGGTCAAACTTACGTCTAGCATCGCACTTCCTCCAGGTTAGTTTTAAACAAAATGCGTATTTTACAATATGAAAAATTAAAATACACTATAAAAAATCATCCGATTTTCTTTAAAAACTCGGAAATTTGTAAAATTTCGCTAAATTCGATCGAAATTTTACGCTCTTTGATACTTATTTTACCAAATTGATCAAGCTTGGCCTTTAGCTTTAAAAGCTCGGGCTTGAAGCTTTGAAATTCCGCACCAGGCTTTTTCTCTTTCGGAACGGTTTTATCTTTGAGCTTTTTTACTAAATTTTCGGTATCTCTTACGCTTAGGCGCTGTCCTAAAATCGTATTTAGAGCTAAAATTTGATCCTCTTTTTCAAGTCCAACCATTATCTTGGCGTGCCCTTGCGAAATTTTATCTGCGCTTATGGCGTCTTGCACTTCGGAGCATAAATTTAAAAGCCTTAGCGTGTTGGTAATCTGCGTGCGGGACTTTTTGATGATGTCGGCTAACTCCTCTTGCGTGATCCTATATTCGCCGATGAGCTCCTTATAGGACTTAGCAAGCTCGATAGGATTTAGATCCTCGCGCTGGATATTTTCGATGAGGGCAAGCTCTCTTAAATTTTGAGATTTTATGTCCGCGACTACGGCTTTGATTTTACTCTCGCCCAAAAGCTTCGTCGCTCTTAGGCGTCGCTCGCCGGCGATCAGGACGTAAGAATCATCCTTTTGAATAACGATGATAGGCTGAATAAGCCCGTGACGGGCGATGCTTTCGCTCAGCTGCCTAAGTGCCTCCTCATCGAAGCTCTGCCGCGGTTGATACGGATTTGGCTCGATTTTATCAACATCGATTTCGATAACTAAGCTATCGGCATTTCCGCTTTCTAGCTCCCTGTTATAGGAGCTTTCTACGTCGTCTAAAATCGCACCGAGCCCGCGACCGAGTGCTCTTTTTACCTTGCCCATTTTTGCTCCATTATGGATTTAGCGAGGTCTTGATAAGCGATGGAGCCAGCAGATTTTATATCGTATAAAACCACCGGCTTGCCAAAGCTTGGGCTTTCGGCTAGCTTAATATTGCGCGGAATGATGACTAGATCATCACTCTTGCCGATACGAAAGAGCTTATCGTCAAAATACTCGCGTAAATTCGCGACCGTTTCTTTGGCTAGATTGTTTTGCAAACTATACATCGTAGGCAAAAACCCGCGAATTTTTAAATTTTTATTGAGCGTTTGCTTGACGACTTTTACGGTATTTAGGATCAGCGCGACGCCTTCAAGCGCGTAGAATTCGCACTGAATCGGGATAATTACGCTATCGCTTGCGACCAAGGCATTTACCGTAATGCTACCGAGCGTCGGCGGCGAATCGATGATGATGAAATCGTATCTGTCCTTAACCTCGGAAATTTTATTTTTTAGCATTAGTTTGAAGTCTTTCTCTTCGCTTACTTCGCGCTCGATGCCTACAAGTCCGATGTTTGACGGCACCAGATCCATAAACTCAAGTTCGGTCTTTTGGATCACTTCGGACATGCTCTTACGCCCCGTTAGGACGTGATAAATGTTAAATTCAAAGTCGCTGCGGTTAAAGCCAAGTCCGGTCGTAGCGTTCGCCTGAGGATCTACGTCAATCAGCAGGACCCGCTTTTTCTTTATCGCTAGCGACGCAGCGAGATTAACCGCTGTGGTCGTCTTTCCGACGCCGCCTTTTTGATTGGCAATCGTAATTACTTCACTCATCTTAAAGCATAAACCCTTTCTTCATTTATTATGATCGATCCGTCTTCGCAAAGTTTAGCCTGCGCGAGCGAAATTTTTTCGCCGCCTAGATGAACGCTAAATTTTTGCGATTTTTGGAATTGTAACGAAAAATTTCTAAAAATTTGCTTCCACGAGATTTTATTTTCATATAGCGTAAAAAAGCCCTCTATAGCGTCTTTTACGCTGATTTTTATATCTAAAATTCCCGCATATTCGGGCGCGCCGAGTAGGTTCATGCCGATGCCGCAGACGAGGGTATTTTTGATCTTATTCGTCATCGTCCCACCGATTTTGCGCTCGCCTAGATAAAAATCGTTGGGCCATTTAAGCCAAAGCTGCGAGCCGAGCGATGCTAGAAGCTCCTGCATAATCATCGCAAAATATATGCTCGCCGACTGAGGCGGCACGTCCGCGGGCATATCGCTCTGCGCGACACAGAACGAAAATGCGAGATTGCCGCTCGCGCCCTCCCAATCATTGCCGCGCGAGCCGATACCGGCGCTTTGGCGATTTGCGGCGATCGCAAAAGGCGGCGTTATCCTGCATTCGCGCACGGCGTTCACCAAAAACTCCTGCGTGGAGGGCATTTGCTCTACAAATTCTACTTGCAAAACCTGCTCCTTGCGTAAGACGAAGGGCTCGCCTTGAAATATTGCAAGCATTTAAATTCCGCGCTGTGATAGAATTTTGCAACAAGATAAAATTTAGCACGATTAAATTTTACGGCGTAGCGGAATTTTATGCGATGAAATTTAGCGATTTTACTAAATTTTTCGGTGATACGGATCTTTTTGACAACACGGCGATAAAATTTTAAAGCTCCGCCTCGTAAAAATTCTGCGGCACGATCATAGAATTTTAAGCGGTGTGTGTTCGGTGCGACGCCGCAAGGTTCGCAACTGCCAAAGCGAAATTTAAAGCTCCTGCGAGCGTAAAATTTTAAAGTATAGAAGCGAGGTTTTAAAATTTTATAAAACCTTAATTTTGGAGCTTCGTTTCGAAATTCCGCGCGGCAAAATTTTACTTCACGATCGCAGCGATACCTGAGGCAAAATTCCGTCGTAACGCCAAAAGTGCGGCGCAAATAAAATTCCCGCGCAGCATCAAAAGTACGGCATAAAACGCGAGAATTTAAAATCCCGCTTAGCATAGTAGATCGCCGATCTTTAGCCGCTTACCGTTTAGATACGCGCTAGCGTCCACAGGCTTTTTGCCTGGCTCTTGCACCTTTGTCATCTTAACCGCGCCTTCGCCGCATGCGACGCAAAAACTAGGCTTATCAATGTGTAGAATTTCGCCCGCACGTTCAAATTTACGCCCGCAAGATTCACGCAAAAGCTCTAGTTCTAAAATTTTTAACCCGCTAGCTAGATAAATCCCCGGCCAGGGCGTTAGCGCGCGAAATTTATTATAAATCTGCTCCGCGCTCTGCTCAAAGCTAAAAAGCCCGTCTGATTTGCTTATTTTTTTGCAGTGCGTAGCCTGCGCGCCCTCTTGCTTAAGCGGCGTTAAATTTACAAAATTTCGCAGCACTCGCACTATCAGCTCGCCCGCTAGATCACCCAGCTCGTCAAACAGCTGCGCCGCCGTTTTATCCTCGCAAGACGTGTAGGCAAAATCAAGCATATCGCCCGTGTCAAGCCCCGCATCCATAAGCATCGCCGTCACGCCCGTCTGCTTTTCGCCCGCCAAGATCGCGCTTTGGATCGGACTTGCGCCGCGGTATTTAGGCAGGATCGAAGCGTGCAGGTTTATGCAAGGCGCGATATCAAGCACACTTTGCGGCAAAATTTTACCGTATGCGGCAACCACGATAAAATCAGGCTTTAGCTCTTTTATCTGCGCTGCGACCGCCTCGTTTTTGAGTGTCGCGGGCTGAAAGATCGGCACGGCAGGTAGATACTGCTGCGCGTAAACTTTAACCTCGCTCGGAGTTAAAATTTGCTTCCTGCCGACTGGCTTATCGGGCTGCGTAAAGACGGCCGCGATCTCAAATTTCGCCTCCGCAAGCGTGCGTAAAATTTTAGCCGCATACTCAGGCGTTCCCATAAAAACTATATTCATTCTTTTCCTTTAAATTTAGCCAAATCACGGCGCGAGCGATCATGCAGGCGCTAATCGTGCTCGAAATAAATTGTACGCAGACCGCGAAGCAAATCCGGGTTCGTACCCGCTCGCGGGAAGTAAAATTTATACGCATCGCACAAACCAAACCCCGCGCAAAAGGCCGCATTATCGCCGTTTTTCGCGTTTATTTGACGGCGGCTTGATTTTCATCTCCACTTTGATCCTTCCAAGGCCAAAAAGCGCACGGATCTTCGGACCAATCAATCTTTGCAGAGGATTTCGCCCTCAGCTCTTCTAGGCTAATCTTGCCGTCATGATTAGCGTCCAACCTCTTAAATTCCGAGCCTGAGCGCAGATTTAGCTCTACTTTCAGCCCGGACGGCACCTCGCTCGCCATCCACTCCTGCAAGCTCAGCGCGCCGTCGTGATCTTTGTCGTTAAAGTCCATAAAATTCGGCACCGAATCGGCGGGATCGCAACCGTATGCGCCGAAGCATAAAAATACTAGAATAAAAATTTTACTCATTTCGCCTCCTTAAATTTTATCTTTTTGCGGCTTTTGCGAGCGATGAAAATAAAATTTAGCCGCGTATGTGGGCGCGCTTAAGACCTGCATTCGCAAAAGCCCTCTACGGCGCAGCTTTTAGCGCAGCCTATAGCTCCTTTTTAAGTAGCTCAAGCAGGTTAAATTTTAGCTCGTTTATATTTTGTCCCGTCGCCGAGGAGATCGGCATCACGAAAAACGGTTTAGCGGCGTCAAACTCATAAATATCTTGTTTAAATTTCATCTCGCCAGCCGTACCCGCAAGCCCCAAATGCGACAAAAAACCGTCAAATTTTTCCTGCAAATTTTCGGCCGCGTCCGCGCGAGTTAGAGCGATCGCGTAGTCTCTTTTTGCAAGCTCTCCTGAAAATTTCGCCGTCTCGGCCCTCAGCGCGTCAAACTGCTCCTCAAGGCTGCGGTAGTTCGCAAGATCGAGCATAAAAAGCAAAATTTTCGTGCGCTCGACGTGTTTTAAAAACTGCACGCCAAGTCCGCGCCCTTCGCTAGCTCCCTCGATGATACCCGGAATATCGGCCATGACAAAGCCGCTGTATTCGTCAACCTCGACGAGGCCGAGCTTTGGCGTGAGAGTGGTAAATTCATAGTTTGCGATCTGGGGTTTGGCGTTTGAGACGGTCGAGATCAGCGTGCTTTTACCGACGTTTGGAAAGCCCACGAGCCCAACGTCGGCGATGAGCTTAAGCTCCAAGCGCACCTCGCGCGTTTCGCCCTCGAGGCCCTTTTGCGCGTATTCGGGGGCCTGATTGATCGAGCTTTTAAAGTGCACGTTGCCAAGCCCGCCTTTACCGCCTTTTAAAAACAGCTTCGTCTCGCCGTCGTTTAGCATGTCAAGCACCAGCTCGCCGCTATCCTCGTCGTAAACGCTGGTGCCGGGAGGCACGATGAGATAGAGATCTTCGCCGCTTTTGCCCGTCTTTTTGCGACCCTCGCCGGGCGCGCCGTTTTGCGCTCTAAACTCACGCTTGCCCTTGTAGGATGAGAGAGTGTGGGAGTTTTTATCGACTCTGAAATACACGTCGCCGCCGTCGCCGCCGTCGCCGCCGTCGGGACCGCCTGAGATGACGAATTTTTCGCGGCGGAAGCTGACGCAGCCCGCGCCGCCGTCCCCTGATTTGACACTAAGCTTTACGCTGTCTATGAACATAGCTATCCTTAAATTTAAAACGGCAATTATAGCCAAATGAGTTGAAGATAATTTTTAAACGGATGAAATTTTAAAAGAGGGGCTTGCGCCCCCGAAGATTTAGCGATATTTACGCAGCCGGATAAACCGATACTTTTTTGCGATTTTTATCTTTTCGCTCAAATTTTACGACACCGTCGATCAGCGCGAAAATCGTGTGATCGCTACCCATGCCTACGTTGCTGCCCGGGTGCGTCGCAGTGCCGCGCTGGCGGATGATGATGTTGCCCGCGCGAACGAACTCGCCGCCGAATTTTTTAACGCCCAAGCGGCGCCCGATACTATCTCTATTATTTTGGGTTGAGCCTTGACCTTTTTTGTGTGCCATTTCCTATCCTTTATGCGTTAATCGAAACGACTTTGACGCGGGTGTATTGGCGTCTGAAGCCGCGTTTTACTTTTGAATCTTTGCGTCTGCGTTTTTTGAAGATAACGACTTTTTTATCCTTGCCCTCGCAAACGACCTCCAAAACCACCTTGGCACCCTTTACAAACGGTGCTCCTACCTTTAACTCGCCGTCGTTTAGCGCTAAAACTTCGCTAAGCTCGAGCTTTGCTTTCGGCTCAGCATTAAAATGGTCTAAATTTAGGTAGTTACCCTCTTCGACCTTATACTGCTTGCCGCCGTGTTTGATGATAGCATACATCAAAAATCCTTTAAAATTTGGTAGCCAAAAAGGCATTTGCCGTGCAAAATTTAAAAGCCCGTTTGGTATGAAAAATTGCAATATTATCTCAAATTTTATAAATTCCTACTGAAACGCCTCGCAAAATTCCTGCGAAATTTCAAATTTCAAGGGCTCGGATTTATTTTAAACTAAAGATAAATGTGCTACTATCGCAACGAAATTTTTGAAGGAGAATTTTATGAGAAATTTAATAGCTGCGCTCGTAGCAGCGGTATTTTTTATCGGTTGTTCCAACTGGAATATATCCAACGAACCAAGCGGAGTACGCAATCAAACAAAATCCCAAAGCAGTAAAACAAATATCGGCGGCGTAAATGATAAAGTCCAAGAGGTTTCCACCGCAGGCACCACCGATATGGTCGAAACGACCTTGCCCGATAGCACAGGTATGACTAATGCGCCGAAAGACCGCAGCGATGCATTTCATATCAATCAAGTAATTTCTGCATGGAATAAACAGCCAGACTCCATCAAAACAACCGAAGACAATGGCAACATCTACACCTGGAAAAACTATAAGCCAGGCTGCGACGTATCACTTACCAGCGACTCGGAAGGCTACGTATCAAAATCCGCTATCAAATCAGCACTGTCTCAGTGCCTATAACCAATTTATCCGCTTTATCCGCGGCGCCGAAATTTTAAAATTTCGGCTTACGAGCGGGTACTGCTTCACCAAATCTAATCTTAAAATCCTACGGTTCACTCTTAAAAATTTACTATTCGTATTGTATAATCGAGGACTTTTAATCACTGGAGTAAAATATGAAGAAAATTTTATTTGCAGGTGCGCTTTTAGCGGCATTAGGTAGCTATGCGGCGGCGGGCGAACACATCAAGGTCTATCACGGCGAGAGCTGCGGATGTTGTCACAACTGGGCAAAATATATGGAGCAAAATGGCTTTGAAGTCGAGATGATTTCGCTGGCTGACGAGCCGCTTATCCAGAAGAAGAATGAGCTTGGGCTTCCGCTGGAGTTCGCTAGCTGCCACACCGCGATCATAGACGGGTATGTAGTCGAAGGACATATGCCAGCAGGTGAGATCCGCACGCTACTAAAAAATAAGCCTAAAGACGTTATCGGCATAGCAGTACCTGGAATGCCGCTAGAAGCGCCAGGTATGGAGCAAGGCTCACAGCCCGAGGTCTATGATGTGGTAGCGTTTAAAAAGGATGGCTCGTATCAAAGCATCGCCACTTACAAAGGCAAAGAAAAAATCAAATAATCCGCCGCTTCAAAGCGGCAACTTACTTATTAGCTCGCTAAAATTTTGCCTATTTTATGGCTCGACGCAATTTGCCTCAGCTAGCGAATGCTGCCACGATCTGCAAAAATGACGCGCAAATTAATTTCAAATGCTAGCTATGATAAAGGGGATTAAAAATTTAAGTGGATGGGCTAATAGGGGTCGAACCTATATTCACAAATCCAGAGTTTGTTGTCCTGCCATTAGACGATAGCCCATTGCGGAAGCGGTATTTTATAGAATTTTGCTTTAAAAAAGCATAAGAGCGGGCGGAATTTTAAAATTTTGCAAAATTTTAATTAAATTTGAAGCCCTGCTGCGCCTAAACGATAAAATTAAAACGCAAAAGCTAACGCTGCTTTCATGGGCTCCGATAAAAGAATATGGCTGCTCGCCGCGGAGCTAAATTTTAAAATTTGGCTAGTTTATCCTATATTTGCGCCTTTGCGAGCTATTTGTCGCAGGATGAAATTTTAGCATATAAGCCTGTCTTCAAAACATATATGTTTAGTGCTCACTGGGCGCGGGCGCGACCTTAAATGCCATAAATCAAACCGAAAATCCGCAGCAAACATAATTGCGACAAAACCCGAATACGGCGCCTAAATAAGCACCAAATAGGCTTGTGATAGGATCGCACAAAAAGCCTGTCAAATACTTGCCTCAAGCGGAGTGTAAAATTTATCGCGATTAAGTGGGTCTAAACTAAAATCAAAGCTATATAATTTGAGTGCGAAGCTTGCATAAAATTTCTTGCAAAGGCCGTTCGCAGGCTCAAAAGATACTGCGAAATTACATAAAATTTGACTGCGGTAAAATTTTCTCATACATTGTGCTAATACAAACCGAAAGTGAATAGAACACAATTACTCGAGGTAGCAAAATTTTCCCATACGTCGTTAATACCGAACATTGACGAATCAGATCAAGTACTATGGACAAAGTGAAATATTCCCGTACATTGTTAGTTCGGCATGGGCTGTTGCTAGAGCAGAGCAGAAATGTGCGAAATTTAACTTCGCGTATCGTTTGAACACCTAGAAAGCACCTTGCTCCCCAGCTAAATAGCACGAGCAAATTCATATCATGCGCTGTTTAAAACGCAAAATTCATTGGAATTTCAAATTTTAAATTTCGGGCACGGGTTCGCTTATAAGTATTTGCAAAAATAGCGCATCGAAGCTAGAAAAATTTCGCTCCGTCGCGCCTAAAATTTTGATGAAATTTTGCGTATCAGCTCAACTGCCTCTTTTGCGTCCGCACATACGAACTCGAAATACGCCCGTAGCTCCGAGGCACTGCCGTAGCCGCAGCTTACGCCCACGCTTCGCACCGCTGCCGACTTTGCCGCGATGGCGTCAAGCGACGTATCGCCGATCATAAAGATATTTTGGCTTACAGAAGGCAGAATTTCGTCACTGCAAATTTTGTCATAACAAGGAGTGGAATTTAGCTCATGTGCATCATAAATTTTACCGCCGCGCGCTCCGCTTTTATAGCTCTCGCCCTCGATGCCGATACCGCTCTTTTGGCTCTTATCACCAGCCTCATGTCTATCGCTCTTTACTTCGCTTAAATCTTTAAACGAAATTCTATCAGAATTTTGACTCGCAATACTGCTTAAATTTTGCTCGCAAACTTTGCTAGGATCAGGATCAAGCGCAGGAAGGCTCTTTAAATCAGGCGCTGAAATTTCACTCAAAATCGCGCTCCTGCTAGCAGTGCTTGTATTTTCATCGGCAGTCGCGCCGTGAGTTTTACCGCGAGCCGCATGCGGGCTTTGGCTAGCGGTCGCGCCGCAAATTCCTAAATTTTCGAGCGCCTTTAAGATCGGTTCGGCGCTTGGTTTGGGGTTTTGCACATCCTCTCGCCCGACGATGGTGCCAAAAAATTCCGCGATGCCAAGATGCTGCAATAAAATTTTAGAAAATTTCGACGTCTTGGTCGTCACGACGCCTAAGTTTGCAAACTCGCTCGCCGCACGAACCGCTTCGAACGCACCGCTTAGCAGAACGGTCTGATCCAAAAAAGTCTGCGCGTATCGCTGTTTGTAGGCGAGCACGAAATTCTGCACATCGCGCGTCACACCTAGACGCTCAAACATTACCTCTAACGGATGCCCGATAAGCTTTTTAATCGCTTCGTCTCTAGGCTCTACGGCGCCCAAATGCGCAAATGCATAATGAAAACCATCTAATATCGCGGGCGTGGAGTCTATGAGCGTACCATCGAGATCAAAAAGCAGAGTGGTTTGGAATTTTGGCATTTTAAAATTTAATTTGGATATAAAAAAAGCGGAGCCGAAGCCCCGCTTATGTGGATCTAGAAAAGATTATTTTCTAAATTTAGCATCTACGCGTCTATTTTGAGCGCGGCCTGCTTTAGTAGCGTTTGTAGCGATAGGCTTAGTCTCACCGTATCCTACAGTAGTGATTCTGCTAGCATCTACGCCGAAGCTCTTAAGCGCACCTCCAACTGCAGCAGCTCTGCGCTCGGAAAGCTTTTGATTATATGCATTCGAACCGGTGCTATCGGTGTGACCCTCTAGGATTACTTTGTAATCAGGGTGAGCTACTAGCACGTCGCTTACGTTTTTGATCTGGTTCATAAACTCAGGGGAAATTTTTGAGCTATCTGTAGCAAAATTTACGCCCAAATTTAACCTAATAACCTTCTCGCAGCCATATTCATCAACAACTACGCCAGCAGGTGTGCCTGGGCATCTATCGATATTATCGCATACGCCGTCATTATCTGCGTCTTTGCAGCCTGTAGGAGCCGGAGCGGCAGCTGGAGCTGCGTCAGCATATCTCTTGCCAAAATCAACTGCAAAGCCTAGAGTATAGAACAATACGTGGTTGCCGTCGTCAAATCTGATAGCATCGCGTGCCTCAAGTTTTGTAGCAAAATTGTCGGTGATATAGTATTTTAGACCCAAGCCGTATTGACCGAAGCCGCTATCTTGATCGCCATCGTTGTAAACGTCTTTAGTGTAATCCATATATCCAAGACCTAGCAAGCCGTATAATTTGAAATTATCGGTGAAATTTACCAAGTCTTTTACAGCATTGATGTGATAATATTTAGCGTCAGGCTTATCGTTGCCTACTCTGTGAGCTAAATCCTCTACGCCAATATTGCGAGAGTAATCAAAACCAACCTCTACTTGATCGATAAACGAATCTTGTAGATTTTTGGCAAGACGTAGACCGAACATAAAATTCGAATCCAAATCCATATTGCCCTCATGAGTCATTCCACCAATAGTAGGGGTGATCTCCCAGTGATAATCAGCATCGCTAGCGAACAATGCGCCGGATGCACATAAGCTTAATGCAAGTAGAACTTTCTTCATTAAACATCCTTTCAAATAAAGTTGTAATTCGATATTACCATAAAATTTTTAAAGAATTTACAAATTTGCGACAATTTCGCCACAAATTTGTAAAAAACATTATCTCTTAGAGAACTGCGGGCTTCTGCGCGCTTTGCGGCGACCGAATTTCTTTCGCTCAACCACGCGGCTATCGCGAGTTAACAGACCTTTTGGCTTAAGAGCCGCTCTAAAATCTTTATCCATCGCGGCAAGCGCCTTTGAAATTCCGTGCTTTAGCGCATCCGCCTGAGCCGAATATCCGCCGCCTAAAGTCTGTGCGGTGATGTCCATCGAGGTCTCTTGTTTAGTAGCCAAAAGCGGCTGAACGACCCTTAGTTTAATCGCTTCGTGACCGCCTAGCCAGGTGTTTAGATCCATGCCGTTTACCACGATTTTGCCGCTTCCGGGTTTTACCCAAACCTTAGCTACGGCAGTTTTTCTCTTTCCGGTTGCATAAATTGTCGCCATGATTATTTTCCTTTTTTAGTTGTTTGCGCAGTATGAGGGTGCTCGCCGCCTTCATATACGAATAGCTTTTTGATCATCGCCTTGCCGAGCTTCGTCTTAGGAAGCATACCGCGAACCGCGAGTCTGTAGAGCTTTGCGGGGTTGTTTTTAAGCAGGTCTTGAAATTTCACGCTCTTTACGCTTCCGAAATAGCCCGAGTAGCTGTGATAAAGTTTGTCGTCGCCTTTGTTATTGCCGGTAAATACGGCTTTTGAAGCGTTGATGATAACGACGTAGTCTCCGCAATCCACGTTTGGAGTATAGCTTGGTTTGTGTTTGCCGCGTAGCAATACCGCAACTTCGGTAAGCATTCTACCGAATCTTTTGTCGGTCGCGTCGATAACGACCCAGTCGCGCTTAACTTCGCTAGGCTTTGTAATTTCTGTCATGGTTTCCGCCTTATTAAAATTTGAGCTGTGATTATATAGAAATATCCTTACGTATAGCTTAATTTAAGCTATCTTTAATCTATCTGCGCTCAAATTTCATCTAAATTTTAAAATTTTATCCCTCCTCATTTACTTCGATCAGCTTAGCACCCGCGGCTTCGAGAACCAGCACGAAGGCACGCACCCGCGCATTCGGATAAAACTCGCGGATCACGCTTTTATACCGCGCTACTTGAGCTTTGTTTTGCACGAGGTATTTTTCTGAGCTTTTGTAATCAAAAAGCAAAATTTCATCCTGCCTAAAGCACGCCAGATCCACGCGCAAAAGCTCACCCTCCGCGCTTTTGATCGGCATCTCTTTATAAGCTTGAGCGCCCTTTATCAGAGCTAAAAATTCCTCGTTTTTGCTTAGTCCTAGCGCCCGCGCCGCGATATTTTCAAAATCCGCGTCATTTAAAAATTTAGCATAGTAACCTCTTGCCAGGCTTACTCCTCGTAAAATTTCATCCGCCGCAAATCCTTCGCTCATCTCCAGAGCATAGTGCAGCGCCTCGCCGAAATATATCGCGCTTAACACCTCCGCTTCGTCTTCGCTATCTTTTTCTTGCGCGCCTTGAGGCTCGCCCGCTACGAGCGCGATCTTTTTGTGCGGCGGCTTCTCTTCTGATTTTACGGAGCTTGGGATTAAGTAGCCGTATTGAAAATCCGGGATATCCAGCCACTCCACGACGCCCGCACCCTTGGTCTTTTTAGCGTAAGGCGAAAAAAAGCTATAATTGTATTGATCTATTTTTGCCTCGGAGCGTTTTACGATGATGAGCGAGCGTTCGACGCGGGTAAATGCCACATAGAGCTTATTTATATCCTCTTCATGCGCAGAGCGATCGTTTTCATCCATTAATGCTGCAAATTCCGTATCCAGGCTCTTTCTGCTCGCAAATTTATAAAAAATTCTCCACTTATGCGTGGCAAAATCATAGTCCGTCGCGAGCTTTGAGCTCTCGCCCCGGTCTTTTCCTCCGATGCGGTCGCAAACGATTACGTGCGGGAACTGAAGCCCCTTGGACTTATGCACGGTCATAATTTTAATGCCGCTTTGTTCCTTGGCAAATACCTCCGTTTCGTCGTTTGCAAACAGATACTCGCTAAAACTATTAAATTTTGCCAGCGTCTCAAAA
Organism: uncultured Campylobacter sp.; assembly: GCF_938045405.1. GTDB lineage: Bacteria > Campylobacterota > Campylobacteria > Campylobacterales > Campylobacteraceae > Campylobacter_B. Next base: position 27,283 of record NZ_CALIMW010000146.1, read on the forward strand.
AATAGCAGCAGATCTGGATCGACAAAATTTAATTTCAGCGTGCTAGCGATAAATTCCGCCGTTTTTTGCGCGTTTTTATGCAGATCGACCGCTATCTTTTTAAGCCGCCTACCCAAAATCGCTTCGGCGTTTCGCAGATAAATTTCATCGCCACCTACGCAAAATTTCGCATATTGAATTACGGCATTTACCTGCTCGCTGCAACGCAGAGCCTTATTTGAGCCGCTGCAAACCTCGCAAAATTCCGATAGCATCTCTTTTAGCGCGCTTACGTGCTCGTTTTTCCAGCATAAAATCGCGATATCATCAGCTCTCACGCCGCACTCCTCAACAAGCCTGCGCGCTTGCTCCGCAGCCCCCTTTAGCACGTCGTCGTATGAAAACGCTGCTACGTAGCCGTAATCGTCGCTTTGTACCTCAAATAGCGGCATTCGCGGATGAGAAAGCGGATAGTCCTTGATTTTTTGCAGCACCGAAGCAGGCAGATCGCTATCTAGCTTATTTGCCGCGATTTGATCTTCATAAGACACAAATTTATCGCGCAAGATCTCATTTACAAATTTTACGATAAGTTTTAAACTGCGATAATTGCGCGGCAGGCTCTGCGTTTTGATTTGACTAAACTGCTCGCGCAAAATATCAAAAATTTTTCTCTCTGCGCCGCGAAATTTATAGATGCTCTGTTTTTTATCGCCTACGTAAAAAAAGCTACCGCAGCGCTCCTCCGCTCCTTTACCGGCAAGCGCCTCAGAGATTAGCGGCAGCATAATTTCATACTGGCAAATATCGGTATCTTGAAATTCGTCAATTAAAATATGCGTGATTTTAGAATCGAGCCTGAAATACAAAAGCTCGCGGTTGCCCTGTAACGCCTCTGCGCTTGGATTTAGCAGCGAGTGCACGGCTGCAGTGACATCACCGAACGTGAGCTTGCCGCTTTTGCGCTGCACCGATTTAAGCGCTTCGGCATAAATTTTAATTAGTCCTGCCAGCTTAGCCGCATATGTCGCATCCATCCACGCTATTTCGCGAGCTATAGCGTCTTTTAGCCTTGCTAGCTCACCGTCAAGATGCGAAATTTTTTTAAGCTGCGAGCGCGGATAATCGAAACTGCCGTTGGCAAGAGCCGAAAGAATGAAGCCCGAGGATAATTTTGACAGATCACTAACAGGGCTTAGCCCATTTACGGCTCCAGCGCTTACGCCCGCATCTCTCGCCGCTTTTTGCAAGCAGGATAAAATTTCATTTATCTCTGCTAGCGCCGAGCTTGCAGGAAGCGTGGGCGGATTTATTCTTATATCGCCCCTCCAAATGCTTTGCAAGCTATTTAAAAACTCGCTCTTTGTCATTCCTGAGTCGCTTACATAATCCACGACCTCTCTTAATAGCGCTTCGTTTTTACAAATCGCGCCTAAAAACGCCGCCTGCTGCACGCCTAGTATGCTTTCGTCGTTTTCAAAGCTCGGATCGATGCCGCTGTTTAGCGCAAACGAGCGCAGAGCTTTTGCAAAAAACGCATCGAAGGTAAAAATATTTAAACTTTCGCTTAAAAATTTTGGGCTCAGCCGCTCTTGAGCTGCCAAAACCTCATCCGCGCTTAGCCCCAAATCAGCGCAAATTTGCTCCAGCTCGGGGCTTGGCACAAGGGCGCCGTCGCGCACGACAAGCAAATTTTGAAATTTCTCTACGATACGCGTTTTCATCTCAGCAGCAGCTTTTTTGGTAAAGGTAAGAGCTAAAATTTCATTGATCGGCTCGCCTTTT
>NZ_CALIMW010000147.1 GCF_938045405.1 uncultured Campylobacter sp.
AAATTTTAAAATTTAGGCGGGTCGTATTTAAGGGCGCATTTATTGGATAGCGCATTTAAATTTTAAAATTTTAACAAGCAAATGGCGTTAAATTTAAACCGGGGCGGTAAAATTTTACGCTAAAATACGGCGCGACGATATTTTGAAATTTCAAAATGCACGCTAAGCTTTAAAATTTAAACTCAGATGATTCTGCGAATTTTGCGACTATTTGAGAAAGTGCTAAGTTTTAAAATTTAAGCCCAAATGGCTATTTTAAGGCATATCGCAGGGCTTAAATTTTACGATCTGAAATTAGGAGAAAAGATTGGAAAATAGAACTTCATATACTATAGTAGGCGCATTTGTTATGATCTGCGTCGCGGCTCTTACGGCGTTTATGTGGTGGATGCTTACAAAGACTGATCGCAGCGAGAGCTACCGCTCCTACTATATCCACACAAAAGAGCTTCCCGTAGGCATTAAGGAGAATTCAGAAGTTAAATTTATCGGCGTAAATGCGGGCATCATCAAAAGTATCGACTTTGCCGATATCGAAAATGCGATCATCGAGATTGAAATTTCAGTAAAAAGCAAGCTACCGATCTCACAAGATAGCGTCGCCAAGGTAGAATCTCAAGGCATCAGCGGAATCGCGTTTATAAATATCACGAAAGGAAGCGGCAAGCTTTTTCCGCCGAATGATAAAAAGCCGATAATTGCGCTGGATAAAACGCTTCTTGATAAAATCGGCTCTAAAGCTGAAGTCATCACCGATAGCGTGAGTGAGATGGTCTTTAAAATTAATGGGCTGTTGTCTAAGCAAAATACCGATAAAGTGGATAGAATTCTATCTTCGATGGATAAATTTAGCGCCGAGTTAAGTGATGAGAAAAAATTCCAAAGCTTAGACGCACTGCTTGCTAACGTAAATACTCTCATAGCGAATTTAAACGAGCGCGAGAAGGAGCTAGACGCCCTGCTAGATAATCTAAACGCCTTTGCCGTGAGTGCTGCCAATCTATCAAATTCACTGGATAAAACCGCAGGCATCATCACTAAGCGTATCGATCGCGGCGAGTACAATCTAAAAGCAATCTTGGATCCTACACTTGAGGAGGCAAAAAACACTCTTGGCGAGCTCAAAAAATCACTTAGAGAATTCCAAGGTGCGATGTTTAGGCTAGAGGACAATCCTTACGATTTCTTTTTTAAAGACACTTCTAAAGGCGCGGATCGCGACGATAAAAAGGAATAAAGATGAAAAATTTTATAAAGTTTACGCTTGCTACGACGCTGGCGGCGATATTTTTAGGCGGCTGCTTAGCTAAGCAGGCTAAGCCATACACCTACTACGAGCTGCGTTATGATCAAAAGCGCTGCGTAAATCCTAGCGGTGCACGTAAAAATATCTTTATCGACACCATTACGGCGACAGATCTCGTCGATAGGCGGGATATTTTAATAGTGGATTTTAGAAACCGAACGCGGTTCGCAAGCGACGCCAAATTTATCACGATGCCTAGCGAAATGGTATATAAAGCGCTGCTAGATGCGGCATTTTCCACCTGCTCGCTAAATCCGATCTTCGTGCCAAAAGAGCGGGATTTGCGCCTAAAAACCAGTATCGTAGCGCTTCAGATCAATAACGATCAAGCAACCGTCACGATGGGATATGAAATTTTAAATTCTTTAGAAAGCATAAAATCAGGCATCGTCACTAAGCGCGTTTTCGTGCCTGATCCTAGCTCGCAAAGCATTTATAATGCCCTAAATTTAGCGCTTAATGAGAGCATAAACGAAATTTTAAAGGCTCTTAGATGATAGCGGCGATCGAAGGAATTATCACGCGCAAGGAGCCCACTGCTTGCGTCATTAAATGCGCTAGTGGCGTGAGCTACGCTCTTTCATTGTCATTAAACACCTCCACGAAGCTCACGCAGGGCAAGCTGACCGAGCTTGCGTGCGTACAAATTCTGCGCGAGGATGCCGATTCGCTGTATGGGTTTTTAGACGAGAGTGAAAAAAGGATGTTTGAAACCCTAATCAAGCTTAGCGGTGTAGGTGCAAGCACGGCGATGGCGGTTTGTTCGACGCTCGCTCCGCAGGATTTCGCGCGTTGCGTAGCTACGGGGGATGCTGCGACGCTAACTTCAGTTCCAGGTATCGGCCCAAAGACCGCTAGACGGATCATTGCCGAACTAGGCGATGCAAAGCTAATGGAATTCGGTCCTAGCGAGACTTATAAAAACGAAGCGGCGTCCGCGCTACAAAGCCTTGGATTTAAGCGCGATAAGATCAATCAAATCTTAGCGGGCTGCAGCAGCACGAATACGTCAGATCTTGTCAAAGAGGCGTTAAAAAAATTAGCGTAGAAAATAAAATTTGAAGGAAAACAATGAAATTTGGCTTAGTTTTTGGAGCTCAAAGCTACGAGCACGAAGTAAGTATCATCTCGGCAATTGCCGTCAAAAATGCCCTAAAAGGCTGGGACTTGGAGTTTGTATTTTGCGATAAAAATCGTAAATTTTACCGCATTGAGGATAAAAATATGCGCGCGGCGTATTTTAAGCAGGGCGGCTATGCTAAAGCAAAAGGGCTTAGCATCGGTGCGGGCGGATTTTTTGAGAGCGGAATGTTTAGCAAAAGCATGCTAGAAGTCGGCACATATATCAATCTAATCCATGGCTGCGACGGCGAGGATGGCAAAATGGCAGCGCTATTTGAGTTTTTTGGCATCCCTTACATCGGACCTCGCATAGAAGCTAGCGTGCTAAGCTATAATAAAATTTTAACCAAGCACTTAGCCGCAATCGCAAATGTAAAAACCTTGCCGTATGAGATCGTAAATCGTACTAGCCTGCCTAATTTTAATTTTCCGATCATCGTTAAGCCCGCTCATTTGGGCTCTAGCATCGGAATTTCGATAGCCAAGAACGAAAGCGAGTTTAGCTACGCGCTGGATCAGGCTTTTGAGCTGGACGACAGCGCGATCGTAGAGCCATACTGGGAAAACGTAAAGGAATTTAATCTCGCAGGCGCTAAAATAGACGGCAAAATCGTATTTTCAAACATCGAAGAGCCAAAAAAAGAGGGCTATTTAAATTTCGATCGTAAATATTTGGATTTTTCGCGTAGTGGCGCGATCGAGCCCGCTCGTCCTGGCGCTTTGCTAGAGGGTAAGATGAAAGACGCCTTTACGCGGCTTTATAACGCAGGATCATTCGATGGCGCGCTCATTCGCTGCGATTTTTTTGAAAAAGAGGGCGAAATTTATCTAAACGAGATAAATCCAAATCCGGGCAGCCTCGCAAACTATCTATTTGATGATTTCCCAGAGGTCTTAGCAGCTCTTGCTTCGTCGCTGCCGCCGATGAGGCAGATCCCTGTAAGCTACGAGCTAATCACCAAAATCACCGCTAATAAGTAGCCAATCGTTTAAAATTTTACGCTAAATTTTGCGTAAAATTTTACTCTAAAAGGTCGAGTTATGATAAATCAAGACGAAATTTACACCGCTACCGAGATCGTGCGCAACTTTAGCACCGTTTTAAACAAGATCAAAAACCAAGAGATTAAAAAAGCCCTGATCGTTAAAAACAACAAATTTGAAGCCGTGATGATCAGCATGAGCGAGTTTGAGCGGCTCGAAAAAGCAGTCGAGCTACTCAAGGCCGTTTACGCCAAAAGGAGCGGCGGTGGCGAGTAAGGAGCTCGTCTGCGGCGGCGAAAACTACAAAATCAGCTACGAAATTTCAAACTTGCAGCGTGAGCAATACATCCTGATTCTGCACGGCTGGGGCGCAAACAAGGCGCTTATGTCTAGAGTTTTTGCGGACAAATTCCGCCGTTACGCGTTAGTGTGCGTCGATCTGCCGGGATTTGGCGCCAGCTCGCAGCCCGCGCGCGCCCTTGGCAGCGAGGATTACGCGGAGATTATGCGCGCCTTTATCGCGGCTTTTGGCAGGCAGCCTGCAGCGATCATGGGGCACAGCTTCGGCGGCAAGATCGCAACGCTTTTGCGCCCGCAAAACCTCATACTGCTAAGCAGCGCCGGTATCATCGAGCCCAAGCCCTTTGCCGTGCGGGCCAAGATCGCGATTTTTAAAATTTTAAAAAGACTTGGACTGGCGGGGCTTTGGCGTGCGTTTGCGAGCAAGGATGCCGCAGGTATGAGCAAGACGATGTATGAGACGCTAAAAAACGTCGTAAATGAGGACTTCCGCGATATTTTTTCCGCGCTAAGCCCACAAAATGCGCTCATCTTTTGGGGCAAGGACGATCGCACCACTAGCCTAAAAAGCGGCGAGCTGATCCACTCGCTCGTCAAAAACAGCAAATTTTATCCGCTGGCGGGGGATCACTTTTTCTTTTTGCAGAGCGCGGATTTTATCGGCGAGCAGAT
>NZ_CALIMW010000148.1 GCF_938045405.1 uncultured Campylobacter sp.
TGGTTGCGCCACAGAGCCTCTTTCGAGCCCAAGACGAGATAGGTAACGCCGTAGAATAGGGGCATCGCGATGATGAAAAGATCGACGATGAAGGCCTTTATACGTAGAAAAATCGGTGAAATTTTAGCTTTTTGTTTTGCCATTTTGATCCGTTTTAGATTAAATTTCAAAATTCCGTCGCGCTAAAGCCGAAGGATAAAATTTAATCTCGTTGCGGTTTGTTAGCAGCAAATCGGCGCCTAGTTTCCGCGACTGCCGGGCTTGATCGCCTTGCTTCCGGCAGCACAAAGCGGGCAGGTCGCGGGCTCGTAAATTTCAAACTCGAAATTGCCTAGCGCAAAAAACGGCTTATCCGCGGGCAGCTTGGCGCCAGCCTTAGCGACGCTGCCCGCTAAATTTGCGACCTTGCAAAATCCGCGATTGGCAAGCGCGGCAAAGCCCACGACCTCTCCGCCGAGGTCTTCGATGAGCCTTGCGCTCTCAAGAGCCGAGCCGCCCGTCGTGATGATATCGTCGCAGACGATAAATCTCTCGCCCTTATGCACTTCAAAGCCGCGGCGCAGGCTCATTACGCGATCTACGCGCTCAGTAAAGATAAAGCGCTTTTTCGCCGCGCGAGCTAGCTCGTAGCCCGCTAAAATTCCGCCCAGCGCGGGCGAGCAGACGCTATTAAACTCCACGCCCGCTTTTTCGATGATTGCGGCGAGTTCGTCTGCGAGCCGTCCCGCGAGCTGCGGATCCTCAAGTACTTTGGCGCTTTGCAGATAGAATTCCGAGTGGTTGCCGCTTGAAAGCAGAAAATGCCCTCGCAGATATGCGCCGCAGTCGCGATAGATTTTTTCTATATTCACAGCTCAAACCTTCAAAAGCTCGGCTTCTTTGGCCTTAACTGCGTCGTCGATTTTACTTGAGTAAGAGTCGGTGATCTTTTGTACCTCGTCGTAGCCCTTTTTGGCGTCGTCTTCTGAGATCGCTTTGTCTTTTTCGAGCTTTTTGATTTCGTCGTTAGCGTCTTTGCGGACGTTGCGAATGCCGATTTTGGCCTTCTCGCCCATCGCTTTGGCCTTTTTTGCGTTTTCTTGGCGCTGCTCGACCGTCATCGGTGGGAAAAATAGCTTTATGCTCTCGCCGTCGTTAGTAGGGTTTACGCCGATATTCGCCGCTGCGATTGCGCTTTCGATCGCCTTTAGCATCGGTTTCTCCCACGGCGTGATCGAAATCGTTACCGCATCGGTCGAAAGGACGGTCGCGACTTGATTCAGCGGAGTTTGCGAGCCGTAATAATCCACGAAAATATGATCCAGGATCGCCACGCCTACCTTGCCGGTGCGTAGCGTCGTAAAGTCCTTTTTCAAAGCCTCGATAGCTCGATCGCCGTTTGCTCTTTGCTCTTTGTAGATAGCTTCTAGCATTCAAATCCTTTAAATAAAATTTGCGAAATTATAGCGTTAAAAAAATAAGAATAGCATTTAAAAGCGCGGATTTTGCGCTTTTAAATTTTAAAATTTAGAGTTTATTTGGTTGTATTTTGATCTGCGGAAGCAGCGCTGGCATTGGTATCGCTTGATGCTTGCGACTGGGCAGGCGCGCTAGCTGCGGTAGTATCGGTCGCAGGAGCCGCGGGTGCTTCGATTTTCGTATTCGTCGCATTGATCTCGCCGCTAATTATGGAATTTGACTCGGTGCTTGCCGGAGCGAAATTAGACTTTGCACCAGAAGCTGGTATGGATGGCACGCCAGGGACAGCGTTTGGCACGGATTTAGTAGCATTTGCTTCGATCTTTACGCGATCGACGACAGAAGATTTAGCATCTTGCTGATAGAAATATGCGAGCACAAGTGTATTTATCACGAATAAAATTCCCATCGCGGCGGTAAATTTAGCTAAAAATCCCGCCGGACCCTTCGCTCCGAATAAGCTTTCGTTGCTTCCGCTGTATGCGCCAAGCCCGATAGAAGAGCTCTTTTGCAGCAGAACGGAGATCGTAATTATCACGGCGAAGACGACTTGTAAAACCAAAAATAACGTAGTCACTATAAAAACCTTTTGAAAAAATTGAATTTGCGATTATAATAAAAGATTTATAAATTTTAAGTTAAGAGTGCACCGCACGAAGCGGTGCGTAAAATTTAGTCTCTGCTTGCGCCGAAAATTCTTAGCAGCGAAAGGAAGAGGTTGTAGATGTTTAGATACATATCTACGGCAGCCATTATCGGTGAAGTGTAGGTGCCGTTTATAATATTTTTAGTATCGTAGATGATATACATCGAAAAGATTAAAGCCGAAAAAGCTGAAATCGCTATATCAAGCACGGTGCTTTTGAAAAAGAAGTAGTTCAAAAGGCTTAGCACGATAATAGCCACAAGCGATACCAATAGCGGCTTTCCCCAAGAGTCGAAATTTGTCTTTGTATTCATCGCATAAACGGTAAGAGCACCGAAAGTAATCGCCGTAGCCACAAACGCATGCGTTACTACGTCTCCAGCGCCTGCTGCGATATAAATAGCGATCAATTTACCTAGAGTAAGACCAGTAATAAAGGTAAATGCAAAAAGCAAAACTAGCGCAATCGTATTAGCGCCGCGATTTACAGCTGCTTGCATACCGAAGATCAGCCCCATTAAAACTACCAGATATAAAATCGGATGAATAGCCAAGCTCACACCAAAGCTCATCGCCACAAAAGCCCCTGCTGCCGCAGCTATCATCGAAGCGGTTAGAAGCGCGTAGGTTTGTTTAATGGTCTGAGAGATTCGTCCTTGTTCCAGTGATGCGTCCGATAGTTCATAGCCGTCCGCGTAATTTCGTCTGTCGTATAGACTCATATCTTTCTCCTTCTTTTGATTTATGAGCGGGGAGTTTAGCGAAAATTTGGTAAATATATAATTAAAAATTCCCAGAATTCTATCTATTTATGAAAGTAATATATAATTCCCGACTTTTTTAAGGAGAAAGTATGCCCAGCCAGTTAATAAATGGAGCTATTAAATTTATGGAAGAAAATTTTGCCGAGCATGCCGAGCTTTTCGGGAGTCTGGCAAATCATCAAAAGCCCCACACGCTTTTTATCGGCTGCTCTGACTCGCGCGTGGTGCCAAGCTTAATTACCTCGACGCTTCCAGGAGAGCTTTTCGTCGTGCGAAATATTGCAAACGTCGTTCCTCCATACCGCATTAGCGAGGAATTTTTAGCGACTACCTCAGCGATTGAATACGCGCTATATTCGCTAAATATCAAAAATATCATCGTTTGCGGGCACAGCAATTGCGGTGGCTGCGCGGCGCTGTTTTATGACGCAAAAAAGCTTGAAAAAATTCCAAACGTAAGGCGCTGGCTAAATTTAATGCAGCCTGTAAAAGACGAGGTCGAAAAGCTCAAAGATCTCGGCGCCGACAAGCGCGAGTGGATCACCGAGCGGCTAAATATTATAAATTCCATGCAAAATTTACTTAGCTTTCCTGGCATCAAAGACGCCTACAAAAACGGCGAGATTAAAATTTACGGCTGGCACTACGTCATCGAAACGGGCGAGCTATTCAACTACGACGACGAAGGCGCGCATTTTACGCTATTAAATAAGGGAATGGATTATGAAAAAATCTATAATCAGCTTTTTAACGATTAGTCTTTTTAGCACCGCTTTAGCGTTTGCAGACCTCAACACGACCGGCGAGGGAAGCTTTGTAGAGACGAATTCTTCTACTCCAGAGGCAAATCTTACTTTAGAAAACAACAAAACCGAGATCAAAAAAGAAGTCGCTAAAATTCTATCCAAATCGCTCGGCGCGGAAGATGGCAATAAAACTGAAGTAATAAATATGATCGCAGAAAAGGTCGCTAAAACGGAGACTTCGCAGAAAAAAGCTCCTAACGGCGAGACGCTTATCTCTGTAATCAAAGAGATTAAAAAGCTAAATTTGCAGCGCAGCTCCCTGCTTAACGGCGGCGACGCCAACGCGAGCAAAAACGAACTGGACGCTATCGATCGCAATAAAGCTAAGCTCTTCGATCGTCTACCTTTTGCGATTACGCAGCAGGATATGGATATTGAAAGCATAATGTCGTATGCGCAAAATAAAAAGAACATCCAAACTACGCTAAAAAAATACGCCAAAAAGCAGAGCTCTCCCGAATACGTAAATGCAAGCGCGGATTTAGAAAAGATGGAAATGGCGGAGATCTTTTATACCTCACTTATGAAAATTGAGGATATGTTTGTAAACGGCGCAAGCAGAAGCGCGCTTGAAAGCGAGCTAAGTAGCACGCTACTAAATATCCAAACTAGGGATTTTAGCAAACTTAATGATTTGAAAAATAATCTAAGCAGTCAAGAGCAGATAGACGCCTTAGAGTCTAAAATCAACGATTTGAAAAACGACAAGCAGACCTACGACGAGGTGCTTACGTATCTATCGCGAAATAGCGATCTACTCGCAAGCAGCGTGGTTTTTACGAGCTTAAATTTTAAGTCGGTGATCGATTATATCAACGATAAAATTCCGTTTCAGCTCAGCCACGTAAATTTCGGCAAGCTCATTCTAATCACGCTGATTACGCTATTTTTCTACTCGCTTCGCAGGCTACTTGCCAACATCATCTATTTCGTGTTTAAATTCTTCAATAAAAGCTTTTCACTAGATAGCGAAACTCTAAAAACGCAAGTAGTGGGCATTATCAAGCGTCCGATGGGTATTTTGCTGATCGCTTATTCGGTTGATATCTGTCTTAGTATCTTTTATTATCCAGCGCCTGTGCCGATAAAATTTGCAAATTTATTCTCGATCGTTTACGTGGTACTTTGGGCATGGCTCATCATCGAAATCATCGACGGTTACGGCATTGTCGTGCTTGGAAACATCACGAAAAAAGGCGTCAGAAAAGATATCATAAATCTAGTCGTTAAAATTCTATATGTCATCGTAATCATCATCGCCGCACTTTTGGTACTAAAGCGTCTGGGCTTTGACATCTCAGCGCTTATGGCATCGCTTGGAATCGGCGGACTTGCGATCGCGTTTGCGACCAAGGACATCATCGCAAATTTCTTCTCATCCGTGATGTTATTATTCGATAACTCGTTCTCGCAAGGAGATTGGGTCGTATTAGGAGACATAGAAGGAAACGTCGTAGAAACGGGCTTTAGAAAGACGACGATCAGGACCTTTGATAACGCTCTTGTTTTTGTGCCGAATTCCAACATAATGGCGCAAAATATCAAAAACTGGAGCCGCAGGAAGGTAGGACGGAATTTAAAGCTTACCGTAGGCGTCGAATACGGCGCGAGCACGGCTCAACTGCGAAAGTGCGTAAACGATATCAAAGAGATGCTAAAATCTCACCCGGGCATCGCTCAATCTGCAGATACAGCATTAAATTCTAAAGATTTTCGTATGCGCTATAGACAAAATATGGTCTCTATCGACGATTTAGCGGGCTATAAAAGCACTATGTTCGTGGCGTTAGATAGCTTTGGCGATTCGTCTATTAATATTTTAGTTTACTGCTTCACAAAAACCGTAATATGGGCAAATTTCATCCAAACTAAAGAGGATGTTTTATTTAAAATAATGGAGATCGTGGAGCAAAACGGACTATCGTTTGCCTTCCCATCGCAGAGCGTTTATATCGAAAATATCCCGGAAATAGCAAGCGAATGCGTAAAATCAAAAGTAAATTCCAACGACAAAGGAGAGCAAAATGGCTGATTTCGATGACTTCGAAGACGAAGAGTTCGATGAGGACGAATATGAGGACGATGATTTAATCGGAGGTGACGAGAGTTACAACTACAACTACGACGAGGATGATTACAGCTACGAAGACGACGACGGTTTTAACGATTATAGCGATTTGGACAGCGAGGATTATTAGTGTTTAGATCCAGGGCGCTGCCTTTTGATCCGCGCGCGAATAAAATCGCGAGCTTGCAAAGCTTAAAATTCCATCACGGCGAGCTTTGCGAGGACTACGTCTCCACCCTAAATCGAGACATTGCGGATACGCCGATACAAAACGCGGATCTTTTTACGATCATCACGCAGTCTTTCAGGGAGGCGCGCGGCGAGGAGTGCGAGTTTTCGCAAATTTCAAAGCTTTATCAAATTTGCCTAGGTTTTAGCCGTATTTTTAACAACGCCTCTGAAATTTACAACCACGATTTTTACTTTGACTGTATCGCGCAGCCAAGTGAGCCTAGCGGCGAGCTAGCGGATGCTTTAGCGCAGACTTTCGGCGAGATGGAAAATTTTAAAAGCGAGTTTCTAAAGCGCGCGCTGGGGCTTTTTGGCAGCGGCTGGTGCTGGCTTGCGTGCGACGAGCGCGGCGCGAATTTAGAAATCATCACGACGCAAAACGCGGATACGCCGATCGTGCGTGGTAAAATTCCGCTTTTAGCCTGCGATCTTTGGGAGCACGCCTATTATGACGATCATCAAAATGCGCGCAAATCCTACGTGGAGAATTTCTTGTGTTTTGCGGATTTCGGCTTCGCAAGCGACGCCTACTGCTGGGCGAAAAAGCAAGGACTTGACTCCGTAAAGCTCTACATCAGCGAGCTTCACCCCGCTGCCTCCTCGCGCTGCGATTGCGGCTGCTGCGGATAAATTCGGGCTTTTACCGAGTAAACTTTAGCGCTGCGGATTTTCGGTTCTCTATGCCCGCCGCGCGCTAAATTTCAA
>NZ_CALIMW010000149.1 GCF_938045405.1 uncultured Campylobacter sp.
CGATGGCCGACGCTGCCGAGGAGATCGCAAAGCTTGGCGTAGATATGATAAACGTACACGCAAGTAGCGGCAAACGCGCAATGGCTACGGTGATGGAGCGACTGGGCAGGCTAGCTTCGCGCCCGCTAGTGCTTGCAGTCTCTGCGCTAACGAGCTTTGACGAGACCGAATTTAGCGCGGTTTACGAGCAAAAATTAAGCGAAGCCGTGCGCAAATTTGGCGTGATGAGCTACGAAGCGGGGCTTGACGGCATGGTCTGCTCGGCGTTCGAGAGCCGCCTGATAAAGGACGCCACGAGTGCAAATTTTATTACGCTCTGCCCGGGCGTAAGGCCGTTTGGCGAGAGTGCAGCAGATCAAAAGCGAGTAGCAAATCTGGATGTCGCGCGCGAGGCTGGAGCGGATTTTATCGTGGTCGGTCGCCCGATCTATCGAAGCGCCGATCCGCGCGAAATTTGCGAGCGAATTTTGGGTCAAATTTAGCGCTCGAGCCTGCGTAGAATTTGGTGAAAAATTATTTTAAGCATGGTTTTAGCGCGAAAGAAATTTTAATTAAATCATCGCACAAAGGCGGCTCGGATGACGTCGAAGCGCCGCTGCCGTCTTTTTACAAAATCCGTTGGAGTTTGAAACAAACGTATCAGATTTTTGCATTTGGCGCAAGGCGGAAGCGTAAATTTACTCCGTTTGGGATTAAAAACGTTTAAGCTTTACCGCGCCCAAGCTCCCTGCTAGCTTGCAGATAAAATTTCCGACAATGGGCGCAGCGGCGGGCGTCTTAACACTAAAAAGCGGCGCGCATAAGCGCAGCGGCGGCCCGGCGGCGAGGTAAAATTTTAAAGATTTTTCGCATCCCGTGGATAAAATTTTAAAATTTGCCTCACACGAGTGAAATTTTGAAATTCCGCACTCTCAAGGGCTTTAAAATTTTGTCCAAATGGCGAGTCTGGCGAAATTTGAATAAAGATTGGAGTAAAATTTGAGTAAAGGCGCGAGCGATTTTAAGAAAATCCCCTATGTCGGCGAGGCGACAGAGGCTGATCTGCTGGCGCTGGGCTACGAGGACATCGCTTCGCTAAAGGGCGCGGATTCAGACGAGACGAATGAACGCACAAAGGCGCTCGGACGCGGCAGATGCATCCTCTACGTTTACCGCATGATTTGCTACTACGCCAGCACGCCCCGTCCCGACAAAGCCAAGCTGAAATGGTGGCTTTGGAAGGACTAAATTTACAAATTTGACCCGCGCGAGCCATTTGAATTTGAGCGGATTTACTAGCGACCGACGCGGCTGCATTTGCGGCACGAAACGGCGGTACAAATTACGAGTGGCGCAAAAGAGCGTAAATTTTACGGGCGCGGCGTAGCGGCTAGCGCAAAGTGCAAACATAGCCGCAATATGAAATTTTGATTTTATTCACAGGCATGCTTTGCGACGAAGCGGTCTGTACGAAATATAAAATCGCCAATTTCTGGCAAGCGCGCGCCGAGCCGTATATGCGTCGTAAATATAAAAGCGGCGACAGTCGGTGTCTTTAGGCGCACACGGCGCGGCCTTTCACGACGGCGAGCGGTGGCTGATATTTAATAATCACGCTATGGAGAAATGAAATAGGCGGCGCGAGTTTTGATTTTTATGGTAAATTTTACGAATGCGGCGCAGATTCCCGCGCGAGCTTTGCGAGCACAATGCGATAAAGCGACGCAAAGAGCGTAAATTTCACGGGCGTCGTATGATGGGGCACCGCAAAGCGAAAGGACGATAGGGATGAAATTTTTTGCTATTTTGATTTTATGCGCGAGCGCGCTTTTTAGCGAGACGATCAGCGCAAAATATGAGATTTCCTTCGGCGTTTTCGGCGCGGTCGGCAGCGCAAACACGCGGCTCGTGCGGCAGGGCGATCGCTACGAGATCGTCATGGATGCCGTTGCGCAGGGCGTCGCGGGTAGCCTAAGCGGGCAAAGGCGCGAGAGCTTCCGCTCAAAGGGGCACGTCGTGGCGGGGCTTTTGATGCCCGATCTCTACGTCCACGAGGTCTCGCGCAAAAAGGGCAAAACGACGAAAAACGAGCGCAAAACCTACGCCTTCGACTACGCGCGCAAAACGATAAAATTTCAAAAGTTCAAGGGCACGGGCGGCGAGCTACAGCTCGTAAGCGATGAAATTTTGCCCTATTTTGCGACGAACGACCTGCTGAGTTTGTTTTTCAATTTCTCTAAAATCCCGCACTCGGGCGATAAATTTTTCGTCCGAGCCGCAGGCGCAAAGAGCGCCGACGGAAGGATCGACATCGAAAGGCCGCGCGGAAGTGCCGCTGCAAATATCGCGAGCGAGCTTGGCGTCGCGCCGCCTAGCGATGCGGACACCAACTCCGACGTAGCGGCAAGCGCAAGCTCTAGCGGAGCAGATACGAAAACCGGCACAACGGACGTAAATTTTAAAGGGCGCGGCGCGGGCGCGGATAAGCAGGCTGCGGCGATTTACGTGGTTTTCATAAACCAGCCGATATTTTCGAGCAGCCGAGGCGAGCTGCACCTGAGCCTAAACGAGCGCGGTTACGCCGATCGCGCCGTTTTGAAGGACGTGCTGCTCTTCGGCGACATCCGCGCACGGCTCGTGGAATGAGACTTCGTAAATTCGAAAAATGCCTGAATTAAAAATTTTTAACTCTTAAAAGATAATTTGGCGCGTCTAGGTCTTTATTAAATTTTAGTTTCATATATTTTTTAAGCTCGTTATATTCTTTATTAGTGGGTATAAATATAAAAAATTTATTGTAAAGTGCATCTATAATTAAAGCATCGACAAACCTACATGAAAATAAGCCGCCCTTAAATAGATGAAAAATCATTTGCAGTATAAAAAGAAAGATAATTGCCCCCATGCAGCAAAATAACATTATAAAAACTATCATAGAGTCATCAAATATCGCACCATAAATATAAGCGAGTACGTATATGGCGAGGCAGGTTTTTCCTATGATTCTTTCCGTTTCCGTGCATTTTCGCGTCTCGCTTTCATAAACAAGCGCGAAAGTCTTTTTGAAATATAAAATATCATCAAATTTCATTACGAGCTGCTCGCCTGATTTTATACATTTTATGCTTGAGTTTAAAAATATAAATTTCCTTCCGTAATGCTGCGAAAAACCCTTAAGAGCCCTAGCAACCAAAGGTGCAGTGAGCAAGATATTTGCAACTTTTCTATCGTAGGGGATATTAAATACTAAATTTATAAACATGGCAAAACAAAGCAATACCGCTATAGTTATAATATATACGATCGTTATATAGTCTTTGATGACTAACGGTTCTTTATCGTAATCACGAGTTTTAGCGCCCCGCGATGAAATACCACCCGGGTTTAAATTTTGAAATTTTATCTCATCTTTTGAGTTTAAATTCATGTCGTTTAAATTTCTATCTCGGAAATTTGCGCCGCAAAGATGATCGGGTTGCGATTCGGGGTCTGTTTGATTAAAATTCGTATTTTTAAAGTTTTTGCTACTCAAATTTGCATCGTTTAAATTTAATGATATGCGATCCGCCGCATCGCTTAAATCCGTATCGTCAAAAATTTCGACGCTAGCGCCTTTTCGCAGCTTTTGTTTTAAATTTCGGCGCTGTTCGTTTAGAAGCTTTTTTGATTCCTCAAGCCGCACTTTATCCAAAAAATATCCTTAAGCTTAAATCGCTCGTATTTTATAACTTTGGGCTTAAATTGCAATAAATCGCGTTCATTTCGCGCGTTTTTGATTTTATTGAAATATATGTTTTTGCGTCGCGCCGCATGCAGCACAATTACATCAGCAAGGGCGCGACAACGGAAACAAACCGCATTTTTGGATCGATTTATTTCTTAAATTTTCTTATGAAATCGCTCGCGTCCCGCGCAGCCATCGCTGAGCTCATAACGGCGATCCTGTCGGCTCCCGCGCGTAGGACGGAGGCGAAATTGCGCGGCGTTATGCCGCCCAGCGCATAGATTTCGCCCGCGAAAAACTCCCGCACGGCGCGGATCAAATTTAGCCCCTTCGGCGCGAGCCCCGCCTTGCAATCGGTCGTGAAGATGTGGCTCAGGCAGATCGCGCTGGCACCCAGCTCCAGCGCCTCGCGCGCCTCCGCCTCGCTGTGGCAGGAAGCGACCAATTTTTTGAAATTCGCGCGCAAAAACTCCGCGCCGTGCGCCGCGCTAAAGCTCCGCAAAACCCCGAGCGGCAGCCATAAATTTCTCATTCCCGCGCTCAGCGCAAAATCTGCAAAATTATGCACAAAGATCGCGGGTGGACACCTTACACTCTCTGCACTCTGCACGCCCTCCGCGCTCTGCGAGTTTTCCGCCTTTTTTACGCTCTGTGAATTTTCTACGCCCCCTACATTTTCTGAGCTCCCTATGTACTGCGCACTCCGCGCATTTTTTGCACTATGCACATCATTCGTATTTTCCGCACTTTGCGTACTCCGCATACTTTCCGTATTTTCTGCGCTCCGTACGCCTTCTGCCGCTAGTTTCGTTTTGCATACGGCACCGCGAAGCGAAATTTCGCCTGGCGTGCTATCGTCCGCGCGATTTGCGGCGCCGGTAAAATTTTCAGACAAAATTTCATCTAAAACGCAAGCGGAATTTTTAGACCGTATATCATCTGTAGCCGCACCATGCCTGCGGGCTGTATCCGCGCAAAGCTCGCTCCTGCTGCCGCCTAAATGGAGCTTTTTTAATAAAATTTTGTCCTCGTTGCACTCGTAGAGCGAAATTTTATCCGCGTAGGCCGCGCTCGCGTCTAATTCGCTCACGAAAGCTTGGGTTTTGCTAAATTTAGCGGCACTAGCTTCATTTGCAAAAATTTCGTCCGCGCGGACCGTATCCGCACAAAATCCGTTCTCGCAGGCGAGTAAAATTTTACAAAACAGCGCTGCGTAAGCTTTCTCGCTCAGGTCTTTTTCGCGTACGACGATCTCGCCTACGTCCGTTGCGGCAAAATCCGCTATACGCGCAAGCAGTGCCGCCTCGCCGCCGCAGAGCGCGCGATTTGTGATGATCGTAATGCGCGAAGCAAGCTCTAAATCTCGCATCCGCCCGCCCCTTTAAACTCAATATCCGTGCGTAGCGCCGCGCTCAAATTTAAAATTTTGCCTGCGATGCTAGGGATTAAAATTTTACTTGCTAGGGCGAGCGCCGAAATCCCCGTCGTCACGCCATATTTCAAAATTTCGCCCGCCTTAATAAGGTCTGAAATTTCCGCCGCAGCGCTAAAACTCAAAGCGTTCGCCCAGCTCCTCGATTTTAGCGGCTTTGCGTTGCCGCCGCATAAGAACCTGAAGCTCGCGCCGTTTTTAAATTTAAAATTTACGCCGCCCGCGGGCTCGAAATTTGCGCTGCCTTTAAATTTTAAATACGCGTATGTATTCCTAGGCCTTAAATTTACGCGCGCATTTTTGAGCCCAGAATTCCTAACGCTCGCTAGCGCGGTGCCTAAAATTTTATTATCCGCCATAACGCCATAAATTTTATCGCCGTGTACGGCGCTGTAAAATTCGGCGTAGTATTTTACGCTACGAATTTTGCTGCGTCTAGCGGCACCAAATCTGCCCGCAAGTAACGCACCGCGAATCTTGCCTCTTAAAAAGGCGTTGCAAATTTTACCCATACGAACGCAGAATTTCGCCGCATAAAATTCTAAAAATTTCGCCGCTGAAGCAAGCCTCTCGTGCCGAAGTTTCGCGGCGTAAGCTCGCATATCCGCGCTTTTAGACATAGATATACTCGCTCATCAGCGGCTGCAGCCCGCCGTCGCGGATCGCCTCGCAGACCTCGCTTACGCTGCGCGCGTCGCTGATCTCGAACTGCTCGTCGCCCCTCTGCTCGCTGTGCCCGCCGATACCCACGCTCACGCCTGCCGAAATTTTGCTCGCCGCGATCCTGATCGCATTGTCGCGGAAGCCCGCCCTCTCGCGCGTGGAGATCGTGATCTGCGCACTTGGCAGCAGCAGCCGATACGCGCACATCACCTGCAGCAGCTCGCGCTCGCCGACGTCCTTCGGGTTTATTTTGTCGTTGTTGATGATCGGGCGCAGACGCGGCACCGAAAAGGAGATCTCGGCGCGCGGGTACTTGCGCTGAAGCAGCCACGCGTGCACGCCCGTGGCAAAGGCATCGCGGCGGAAGTCTCCGAGCCCCAAAAGCGCAGCGAAGCCCACGCCGCGCATACCGCCTCTAATCGCGCGCTCTTGGGCTGCGAAACGATACGCAAAAACGCGCTTGTTGCCCGCAAGATGCAGCTGCGCGTAGCGCGCGGGATCGTAGGTTTCTTGAAAAACGGTGACGAAATCGACGCCGCAAGCGTGCAAATAGGCGTAATCAGCGGAGTTTATCGGATAAATTTCGACGCCGATCACCTTAAAATACTGCCGCGCGAGCTCGCAGGCGCGCCCGATGTAGCGCACGGGGCTGTTTTTCTCGCTCTCGCCCGTGAGGATCAAAATTTCTTCCAGCCCGCTCGCCGCTATCGCCTCAAACTCCGCCTTTAGCTGCGCTTCATCAAGCCTTGCGCGCGCGATTTTGTTTTTGCAGTTAAAGCCGCAGTAAACACAGAGATTGTCGCAGTAGTTTGAAATGTAAATCGGCGTGAAAACGGCAACGTTGCTGCCGAAATGCGCCGCCTTCTCGCGCGCTGCGGCTTGCGCGATCTGCTCCAAATGCTCGCCTGCGCGCACGCTTAGTAGCGCCGCAAAATCGCGCAGACCTCTGTTTTTCGCGCTGATCGCCCTTTGCACGTCAGCCTCGCTCGCCTCCTCGCAAAAGCCCTCGCGCAGAGCAAGCGTGCGCTCCATCATCTCGCTTCCGATATCCTCCATGCCCGCTAGATAGCCGGTTTTATTCATCTTTAAAATTTTCCTTTTAAATTTTCATTTAAATTCTACGCGACACACTTTTGCGTGTAAATTTAAGCGCCGCGAATTTTAAAATTTCACGCCGCATCTATCGGCTGCTACGTGGAGCTTGCGTGATCTGTATCTATACAAGCCCGATAAAGGCAAATTCGGCGCAAAAAAACATAGCTCGCATAATCAAGCCGCGCTTAAAATTTAACCGCTACCTCAAAAATCCCGTTAGCGGCGAGCTTGCGCTGGCCGTCTTAGAAACGGCACCGAGCCCCGCCAGATAGGCATCGCGCCCCGCCTGCACGCCGAGCGCAAACGCCCGCGCCATCAGCGCCAGATCCCCGCTCGTGG
>NZ_CALIMW010000150.1 GCF_938045405.1 uncultured Campylobacter sp.
TGTAGAATTCCATCCCATTGGGAATTGAAACGCTCGGGCATAGTTTGCCATTTTGAGCCGTTTTTGCTTAGCCAGCCTTCGCGGCGCGCCATATCCATTGTGATCGTAGTGCCACGCAGTAGCTGCCCTGTTTGAGCGTCCACGGCTTCGCAGTGTGCGCTTTGTCCGTCGGGGCTTAAAATGGTGTTTAATCGCCCTTTTAAAAGTCCGCTGGAATTTAATCGCGCGACTAAAAATTTCGTCTCGAAACTCGGTTTGCCGTGAATGATGTAGATACTCTGCGCCACTTCGAGTGCACCTAAATTCATACGTTGGGCGAGATCAAGCACAATAATAGCCGCACCGATAGTTGCCTCTTTATCACCCTTGCGTAAATGTGCAGGGAAAAAGTCGGTAGCTACAAATGCTTTGGCTTTTCTTTGCTCTAGTTCAAATTTCTTTACCTCTAGCTCTAGTTTTTGCCCTTGCGGGTCAAGGGGTTGTAGTTGGTTCATAATCTATTCCTTTACGCTATACTTTCGTAAAATTTCCACGCAGGCAGGCTTAACGTCTGCACTGCCTCTATTTCTTTGCTTTCAGGCTCGAATTTCGCATATCCCCACCACTCGTTACGTTCCAGACATAGCTTATAGCGCTCAAGCAAAGCTAGATATGTCTTGCGCCCTTGCTCTATCGCTGCCTCATCTAGCGTATAAAAGCCCGTCATATAAGGCTTTTTGGTTTCGACCGCGATAAAAAGGAAGTTTTCTACCCGCTTGCCGCATAGCCTTAAGATGTCGGTATAAAACGCCGCTTGGATGTGGTAGTTGAAATTTGCCACTGATTTTGAAAAGCCGTCCGCGCTAGCGTCGGAGGTCGTTTTCAAATCTACGCAAAGGCTTAGTGCTTCGTTGAGAAAATCAGGGCGACATCTCACGGGCACGCCCGAAATCTCCGCGAAATAACTCTGCTCGGCTAGCCCGTCTTTTAAGAAAAGCGCCGTCTCTCTCATAGAATTGACTGCGTTAGCAATAGCGGTCGCTTTCTCATAGGTTTCGGCGTCTAGGACGGTCTTGCCCTCCGCGCCTTTTAAAAACTCCGCATAGATTTCTTTGCCATCCTTAGTGCGTCTATCGGCTTTGGGTTCGGCGGCGAATTCTTTAAAAAAATCCGCAGGCTCCAGCACCAGCTTATGCACGGCAGAGCCTAAGGTTAAAGCCTTGCTATCAGGCTTTTCGAATTCGTCTTTAAATTTGAAGTGGTAGGGGCTTTTAGCCAAAAGATCCAAATCGCTTTTAGAGATCTCAGCTCGTGCGTGGTAGTCTTTGATACTCATTGTTTCGCTCATTTCATCTCCTTTTTTCGAGCATTCACAAATTTGGCGAAGCTGCTAAATTTTGTGTGTTTATATACGCCTATCTGAGTCCGGTAAGCTATAAATTCTTCTCTAAAGTCTTTTAGGCTCATTTTCAGTCCTCTGCATTTGTTTATACTTTTGCGGAATTTTGGGCAAATAAGCCGCACGATACACGTGACCCAAGCCCGCACCCTGTCTAAGCTCTCGTTGTTCATAAAATTCTTTCATCTCACACAAATTTGCATCCACCAAATCGGCGTGGAGGTTATCGGCTTTTACTTTCACGTCAAACGCGGCATCGCTTAGTCTGTCGTTCAGCCTTGCTTGTTGCGATCGCGTAAGCTCTCTATAATCAACTTTTACATATTTGTCGCTTAGTTTTTCATAGTCTTTTTTTGCTTTTATTAGAGCCTTTAAGCTTGCTAAAGCCTGCTCTAGCTCCTCGATATTTGACATTTCCTATCCTTTCAATATCCCAAATCTTAGGTTTGAGATCGTAAATTTCGTGCGCCTCTTAAATATCCTTTTCAGAAACTGTAACATCGCGCTCCTCCTTTTTTCGTTCCGTAGCTCTTGCTAGCAGCGCGAGGTCTATTAGCAGATCGCTTAGCCCGATGCCGCTCATCTGCGAAACTTCGCATAGATGCTCCGCTACGGAGTGCAGATACTGCGAAACGCCATTTGCAAACTCATCGGCGACGTCTTGAAACTCTTGATTTTCCATCGTTGTCTCCTTAAAAAAATATCCATAAAAGAGCCTCCGATGTAAAATTTCATTTGCGTGGATACCCGCCACAAGGAGCAAAGCGGAGTGGAGGCTCATTTATGGATATGGCGGCGG
>NZ_CALIMW010000151.1 GCF_938045405.1 uncultured Campylobacter sp.
AATGGTTAAGGACTAAACCCGACAAATAAGTTAAGATAGCCAAGATCCAACCGCCTAGAAAAAACCAAATAATGTTGCCTAAAATACGCATATTTTACCTCTTTTAAATTATGCAAATCAAGCGGGCCGTCTACCTCAGACAGCTCACACAGCCTCTCTCACCCGTTTTGTAGAGTATTTTCGCAACTCGCGCGGAAGGATGCGCCGAAATACTATGGCGCAGCAAAGCGCCAAGAGATGCTAAGGTGCACACTGCACGCGGCGCAACTGCACCTGCGGCTACGGCGTACAAAACGAGCCTTGTGCGTGCAAACCCCCGTATGTAAAACAACTGCGGAATGATAGGGGGGGGTTAACGATTGGCAACAAACGCTTTTCATCGATAAAATTTTAGTATGCAAATAACTGCGGCAAGAGTGTTTAAAAAATTTAAATTTGTTTTAAAAAATATTAGAAATTCTAAGATTTCGACGCCGAATTTTAAAAAATTTCATAAATTTAATTAAATTTGCGGATCAAAATTTTAAAATTTTTACGGTACAACAAAGTGAATTCTTAAAATTTTGCTATAGCTTTTAGTGCAAAATCTTCCTAATTGGGATACAAGATAGAAATTCCAAATCAAATTTTCTCGACGTGAAGCGCTTCCTTAAATTATGAATTTAAAATTTTACATGTGAAATTTCCACTCTACACAGTGCGGCATATTTCTGCCGAGATAAAATTCGCAAGTAAAATTCCAACCTCGCAAACCCAAAAGCATACAACAATTATTTCTTGAAATTTTAGCACCACTTGTCCGCGGACAAATATCGTGTTACTTTACAAAATTTGAGCCTCATGACGCAAGGCCGCCTCGCATTTCGTTCAGACGGCGACCCGTCCGCACGCCGCTATGGCGTCTCGTCGCCGTCTTGGTTTTGAAGCGCGTCTGCTTCGCCCTCCGCCGCGATCGCCTCGAGGCTTAAAATTTCATCTACATCATCCAGCTGCGCTACGCCGCTTCCTGCGATGCTTCTGATGCTTGCGTGCATCGCGATCGCTCCGTCTCGCGCACGCGCGA
>NZ_CALIMW010000152.1 GCF_938045405.1 uncultured Campylobacter sp.
TCTAGCACACGCCGAGGTAGCGGGCTTTTTAAAGCGATGTTATCGCGCGTACTTGTAAAATCATAGAATTCCGCTCTAAATCCAAAGCGGAATTCTAAAAAATTTTATAAATTCTACGATTTTGCTTAGTTTGATATGCGAACCGAACTGAGTAGTGTAGGTTATTCAAGGAGACTTTATGAAAACTTTAGTAATCGTTATTTTAGACGGCTTTGCCGACTGGGAGGCTTCGCTACTGGCTCCCGCACTACGATATTTCACGGACTATAGCATCCTTTATGCCTCAACCGATAAAAACGAGAAAGTATCGTTCGGAGCTTTACGCGCAAAACCTGATTTAACAATAGATGAAATTTCGCCAGATGCCGCGGCAATCGTGTTAATCGGCGCTAGAAATTCATGGCGCGAACTGCCTAGCGAAAACGCCTCAAAAATTGCTAATTTAATAGAGGAATTTAAACAACAAGGCAAGGTAGTAGGCGGTATTTGCGACGGGGCGTATTTCTTAGCGGCGGCAGGAGCGCTAAATGACTGCCATCACACCGCAAATAGTCTAGCAGACATCGTTAATTTGCCAAAATACAAAAATAAGCATGCCTTTATACAAACAAGTCGCGAAGCCGTAGTAGACGGTAAAATGATCACCGCAAACGGAAACGCATTTATTGATTTTACTATTCAAATGCTGCGCGCCTTAGGAGATATAGACGAAGCAATAATTGCCCAGTGCGAACAAATGTGGCGATAAGTAGGCAGTGCGCGTTTAGCAAATAAAATTTTGCCGAAGCAACACTCGAGCATATAAGCACAAATGAGATACAAAAAATACTGAAAATGAAATTTTGCCGAAGCGGTACGACATCGATGCTCGCTAGGTCTAACACAATACCTTAGTTTGCGTGCTTCCGTGCAAATACAGCATGGAATTTTACGCTCATTTTGCCACTAAAATTATATACGGCGCGAGCCTAAGCCAACAGACGCTATGAAATTTAAAACAAAGTGTGCCGCCAAAGCGGTACTTCAGCACGCGCCCATCGTCGTAAGCAAAAACGACGTCTTTCCCGTCTCGCCTTTAAATTTAATGGAGCTCACCATGCCTCAATAACCCTCACACGGCGAAATTAAATAGGTCTCAAAAAGCAAAAGTCACAAAGCT
>NZ_CALIMW010000153.1 GCF_938045405.1 uncultured Campylobacter sp.
TGCGATCTTAGCGATCTGCGGAAAGATTTCATAGCGATAAATCCCGAGCCGATAAACGTATAGGGCAAAATTTAAAATTTCATTGTCACGGTTTTATCATCGCGCGCAGCACTCACCCACCCCAATGCGCCCCACTCTGCATAACGCCGCCCTGCTCCGCAAAAGCGCCGCCCTTTCCATCTAGCGCCATCCGCTTCGCAAAGGACATATCCTACTATGTATATAATGACGCCCTACCTCGCCCGACGTGCCATTCTATCCACACGGCGCGCCGTCTTTACCGACTGGCGCCCTGCTTCGCTCAGTACATATCCGCAAGCGCAAATTTACTCGCCTGCTGCTCGAGCGCTAAATTTAACCGCGAGCCGCACCGCAAATAGCAAAAGCTGGGCAACAAAGCGCCCGATAAAATTTTACGCCGAAAGATCAAAAGCGACCCGCACAAGCTCGCGCAAAAGCCCGATTTTGAGGCGAAATTTAGCGCCAGGCTGCTTAAAAAAGCCGCTATTTAGCTATAAGCTTGTAAAATAGCGCACAAATTTAAAGGCGAAAAATGTATGTAATATTCGAAGGTATCGACGGCGTGGGCAAAAGCACGCAGATAGCGCGGCTGGCGGCGGCTTTTCCGCAGGCGATCGTGACCAAGGAGCCAGGCGGCACAAAGCTCGGCGAGGCGGTGCGAAGCCTCGTTTTGGGCGAAGATTTTAAGTGGGCGCGAGGCAGCGTAAATCTGCGCGAGGTCTGCGGCGAAATTTCAAAGCGCGCCGAGCTGCTTTTGTTCCTCGCAGACCGCGCCGAGCACTACGAGCGCGTGATAAAGGGCGGCGCGGACAGGCTCGTGCTAAGCGATCGCGGCTTCATCTCGGGGCTTGCCTATGCGCTAGCAAACGACGAAAACGCCGATCTTAGCGAGCTTATCGCGCTTAATAAATTTGCGCTCGGGGGCAAATTCGCAGATAAAATCGTGCTGTTTTTGGCGGACGAACAGCTCGTCAAGAAACGGCTTAAAACGCGCGCTAACAGCGATATAATCGAGGCTCGCGGGCTAAAATACCTAATGCGCGTGCAAGATCTTATGGCGCAGGCATGCGCGGCGTGCGGCGTTGAGACCCTGCAAATCGACGCCGCACAATCCGAAGAAGCGATCTGCGATCAGATAAAAAATTTCATACTTTCTTAAAATTTTAAGACGCGGAATTTTGCTGCGGTAGTTGATTTCTAAGCTCTGCCGTGAAATTTTAACTATGAAATTTCATCGCGAAATTTTAACTATGGAATTCCGCCCACAAAATTTCAGCTTCGAATTTCGTTTATGGAATTTTACAGGCGTGGTTCTAGGGAAAATTTCATGGGCGGAATTTTGTTTTATAATTTAACCGTAAAATTTCGCCACAGAATTCTGTCTTAAAATTCCGCCGCAGACTGAAAAAGCGCGAAATTTCATAAGCAAAATCCCGCGCGGAATTTTAATCCACGGATTTGCAGGCGGAATTCCGCTTAAGCTTTAGATTGAAAAGATAATGATGAAGACGTTAAAGTTCGTTTTACGCAAGATTTTTAAATTTATATTTCTGTTTTGGGTGGTCATAAGCTCGCTTTTGGGTAGCTATATTATCGCCGATAAATTTTTCGGCCGCACCGTCGTGGCCTGGACGCTCATCCGTGATTTTAGCAGCGCTTCGCTGGATCTGAAGGATTTTAGCATCAGCGCCCGCTTAAGAGCTACCACCATCGGCGGACGACTATGGCGCGACGAGCGCGAGCCGAAGCCCGACTTTTCGGACGACAACTCCACCGGCGCCCCGTATGAACTAAGTATAAATTTTGACCACGTGAGTGCGCCCGGGATCGTGCTGAAAAATATCAAGCTCGAGCAGGTGCAAAGCGGACGCGTCGTGTTTGAAAAGGATGAGCTAGAGGTGCCGATAGAGATGGGCTATAGCGGTTACAAAAGCGGTGGATTAGAGATACCTGATCTCGATTCTACGCATGTCAAACACAGACTGAGCGCCGAAATATGCGTGCCTGGGGGCGCTTGCACAAACTTCGTGCATTATTTCTTGCCATACAGACATGTAGAGGGTACGGCGGCTCTGCGAGGTATTTTTTAGCCGCGAAAGATTCGGCGTGAAATTTTAAAACATAAAATTTACGACGGCATGGGTTAATTTGGCGAAATAAACGAGTAAATTATCAATGCCCGCAACGTAGTGATATGGTTTATTTATGTGGTGGGATTTTGCCGCTCGCCGTATTTTTATAAAATGGAATTTTGCAATTTCGCGGCGCATAAAATTTACAACGTAGCGTGAAATTCTACCCGGCAAAATTTAAAGAGACGTAATTATAAAATTCCGCGCGGCGTATTTATGTGATGGAGTAGCGCTATTTCTTACGACGCTTGCGCCACGATGAGAGTTTTTGCATGCAAGTAGAACAAACTAGGCATATCACGCACACAAGTGCGAACACTACGCAAGAATAGAAAAAATCGCTCAGGCTTGCCGTTTTATCCTTAATAAATGTCATATAAATCCAAAGCAGCACCGCAATCGCAGCAACACAAGCAATCAATACCGCCCAAAATAGTCGCGCTAAGCTAAGTAGTCTCTCGGCAAGGTTAAACACCAGTTGTGTCAAACGAGGTGCGCGCCTTTCAATAGCGCGGACGATCGCATAAACGTATGCCAGAATTATCATCGCAACAAACGCAAGCGACGCGCAAGTGTAGAAAAAATCGCCCAGATTTGGGAATGCGTCTTTTGCGGACGTAAAATAGATCGCGTAAAATACCGTCGTGACGAAAAAGATCAGACCGAACATAATCAAAATGTCCCAAGCTAAAGATAGCGTGCGTTTTGCGGCATCCAGCGAGCTCAATTCAAAATCGCGGGCATATTCCAAAGGCATTCTGCGACGCTCGACTTCCAAGGCGACGAGGCTGCCTAGATATCCTTGGTTGCAGTATTTTACGCGCACTAAATCGCCCTGCTTAAACGAGAACGACCTGCAACGCATACGAAAGCGAACGCCGTCGATCTCAAAAAGCACGAGCGTCTCGATCTCCTGCCTAAGGACGCGGACGTGCAAGTTTTCTATCCTGCCTTCGATACAGGGCTGCTTATTTCGCATAATCCTCCAAAATTAAGTTAAATTTAGCGCCGCTTGTTCAGTGCCCTGTTTGCTCGGTGCTAAAAAACCTGCTCATTTTTTCTGAAAAGCTCCATGGCGCAACGGAATTCTGCGCGGCAAAATTCTAGCTTTTAAATTTTATACGGCAAAATAGACTGATCGCGAGCTTGATTTTAAAATTTTCGCTAAATTCCGCCGCGCCTATCGGCGGCGAATTTAATATGGTTAGCTTTACGAGCGCGGTTCGCACCGCATACTAAACAAACATGTTTAAATTTAAGATCATAAAATTTAAAAATCGCCGAATGTCAAATTTATAAGCCGTAAATTTAAATATAGAATTCAAATACTATCGCGCGCAGATACTAGCTATTGCGATTTTTAGTAAAATTTTACCTCTTTAAATTTATGTGCAGTTTTTGCCGCGCATAAATTTTGGCGCGATTTTGGAAGTATTTCTTAGACATGTTTTGCCGGGTGAATTTAAGCATAAATCCTGCGCGGTGTAGCTTTGCTTGCGTAAAATTTTAGTGCAAGCAAAACCCTCTTAAATTTATTGCGAAATTTAACGAGGATTTAGTGCACAAGTCTCGTTTTGTTCTAGCGATACAAATTTTAGCCAAAAGCCGCTACGCACAAAATCAAAATTTTATTAAACCCGCATTTGAGCCGAAATTTATCAAATTTTAAAGCTAGCGCAAACCAAATTTCAATACGCCTAAAAACAAATTTTAAACATTAAATCTAAAGTGCATCACGTCGCCGTCTTGCACGAC
>NZ_CALIMW010000154.1 GCF_938045405.1 uncultured Campylobacter sp.
TAAATCAGTTGTTTTAAGGGCATTTTTATCTAATATCGGCGTCGGCGTTCAGACAGCCGTCACTAGACGATATTCCCGATAGGAGCGCGAGATGAAAAAAGGTTTCACCCTTATAGAGCTTGTATTTGTTATCGTAGTATTAGGTATCATCTCGATGTTCGGCGCTGATCTATACACAAAGATATATAAATCCTATGTTCATGTACGTGCAGTAAATCAGCTGGAAGCTAGAACACAAAATGCAATAATGCTAATAACAAATCGCTTGGAAGATAGAATAAAAAGTTCTACTATAGGCAGAGAGCTTAGAACGAACGCATTCGTGCCAATTAGCGCTTTAGATGATCCAAAATACGATATATTAGAGTGGATCGGACAAAGCGTAGAGACGAGAAATATAAACAAGAGAACTCCCGGTTGGAGTGGCTTCATGTCGATGTCTCAACTCCGAGATGACAAATGGAAAGCAGGTACAGAAGATGCAGGCTATATTGGAAATACGAGAGCTACATTCAATATGGTATCCTTGGGCAGCGATTTCCCCCAAGTGGCTAATATAGTTGGAAATTTAAGAGCTACGGAATACGGTAAATCGTCCACTAATACTCAAGTTGCCGTTATCTTTAGGGTTGTTACGAATGATGCTTCACCTACTAGCGTAGGTATAGGCTTTGGCTACGATAGAAAGGTCGACGTGAACGGTAGCAATCGCGTGCTGATCGCCGTAGGCACTCCTAGTACTACGGGTACCAATAATAAAGAAAGCGAAACTATTACTATCAACCAATATCCATTAAATCCAAATAACGATAAATCGCAGGAATTCTCCGAGCAGTACTATATAGCTCATAGTGCCTACGCGATTGTTCCAGATCAAGTCGTAACATATATGAAAAATAATGCAGGTAAAGTATTAAGTAAGAATTTTAACCTACTCTTGAAATATAACTATCGTCCATGGAGCACCGTTGAAAAAGATGCGAACTCGTATGATAAGGCTAGCAGCGCGTTACTAGCCGAGGACGTGAGCTTGTTTAAATTTAAGGATGATAACGGTGCCGTTGCGCTTAAGCTATGTATGAGAGACGACGGCAGAAATTTCGATCCCGCAGAGTTGGATCTAAACGTTTGTAAAGCACAGGTGGTGTACTAATGAAAACTATGCAAAAAGGCTTCGCTCTAGTAGCAGCCATATTTTTTATCATCATTGTAGCGACTACGGCGATTACGGCACTATCTATCGCGTCTATGACGGCTCGCGATGTCAATAATATCCAAGGCAGAGAGCAGGCGCTACTGCTAGCTCAGAGCGCTACGGAGTTAGCAGTCCTTGCTATGCAAAAGCACCAGTATCTAACTACTGAGCTTAAGGAGAAGAACGCTACGGCTGCGACTAATCCTACACTAAATACGATTACTCTTGTGTATCCGTCAAATGATCCAGCTCAAAAGATGTTTGATATCACCGTGACATTCGGATATTTCGATAGACAGCTGGGTGCGCCCGGCAATCATACCGTCGCTTATAGTAATTTTGGGCAAGGCTCGTCCGAAACACTTGCAAATGGTAGTGTGGGCAGAATTCTAAGCCATGCCGCGCTTGTAGATGTAGTAGTAAAATCCAACGTAGAAGTTATGGGCAGGCCGCAGATTACATATCATAGGCGCACTATTCAAAAACCATAATGCAAAGGAGAGACGATGAATTTAAATATCGTAGGTAAGCAGTTTGAGCTAACGGAAGCTATTAAAAATTATGTCGAAAACGCATTTGAGACGCTAGAAAAATATAATCTCGACATCATCTCGGGGCGTTGTGTAATTTCTGCCGACGAGAAGCAAGGCAAAAAGGGCTTCGTGGTAGATTTCTCATTAAATTTAGCGCATCAAGACACTATCGTCGTGCGCCAAAAAGATAAGGATCTCTACGCTGCCGTCGATCTCATCGTAGATCGCGCTTCAAAAGTGCTTCGCAGATACCACGATAAGGTAAATTCTCACAAAAATCGCGACGAAATGAAACAAAACGCCGTAGATAATGCGGTCGGTGCCAATAAGCCAAATTTAAACGATGAAGTTGATGAGATCGTCCCTACCGAGCTGGATCTATATAAGCCGCTAGAGATCGATGAGGCGCTAAATAAGCTTAAAGAAAGTACCGATCAGTTCTTGGTCTTTAACGATATGGACGCTAAAATGCGTGTGCTTTACAAGCGTAAAGATGGTAAATTCGGCTTATTTTAGAATTTTAGAATTTTAGAATTTTAGAATTTTAGAATTTTAGAATTTTA
>NZ_CALIMW010000155.1 GCF_938045405.1 uncultured Campylobacter sp.
TATATTAAAAGAGATAACTCCTGTGCAAGCAAAAATATTAAAATTTTACTATGAAGTTATAATCAATAAAAGAGAATACCCTAGCTTAGACAGAGTTCTTAAAGCAGTAGTCGTAAAAAATGAAATTTTAAAACATTTAGATATAGATGAAGATCGCTTTGTTTTCAACATAAGCTCTCTTATGAGATTAGGATTAATAACACAATCAGACATCCCTAGCCAAGTTTTAATAGGTACCGGTACTATCCCGATCGGATATAATAAAACAACGCTTACGCCACTTGGTTTTGAGTTTGTGAAAAAATGTATAGGCAATGTTTAGAGTCAAAGTATAACAGTCTTAATGTTTTTCTGGTTTAATCACTGCTTTGAATTTTTCTACATGCTAACGCTAAAGCTTTAAAATTCCAGAGAGTGAAATTCTCTTGGAATTTTAAAGCTTTATTTGAATTCCTGAATTTTAAATTCTATTCGAAATTTTACTTTAAAATTTCGTCGTACCGCGCTTTTAAACCCACTATTAAATTTGCCGCTAAATTGAGTAGTAGCATGAGATACGCTGCGATTTGTGCGTGTTTTCACTGCGAGATCAGCGCTAGGCCGGGTTTAAATTTAGATTTTACGTCGACCAAGGCGGCTAAATTTAGAACGCACATCCTACCGCCGCAGATATTCGCTTCCGTCCGCGCGGTTTAGCGGATGATGTGGGCTGCTGGGGCGTTTTTGTTCTCATCCCACCAAATAAAATTTAAGATTTATGACATATGCGTGTTGCGTCGCATATCTTGATGACCGGCTGCCGACGTGCGCGAGTAAGCAATATAAAATTTACCGCACGAGCCATCAATGCACGTTCTGCATAAATTTTATCGCGCTCGCCGTTGAGAGTATGAAAAAAGTAGTATCGAGCCATAGAGTTTCGATCATCGCGCCGCATGCGCTTGAGAAATAGCGCCCTGCTTTACGAGCGTAGCGCGCTAGGCCTTTAAACCGTCAAATTTCAACT
The DNA here is from genome assembly GCF_938045405.1 of uncultured Campylobacter sp. GTDB lineage: Bacteria > Campylobacterota > Campylobacteria > Campylobacterales > Campylobacteraceae > Campylobacter_B. The sequence goes on from NZ_CALIMW010000155.1 coordinate 1,007, forward strand.
CCCGAATTCCTCGTAAAATTTATTTAGATAATCAGCGTAATAGAAGTTTTGATTTCTAGCATCAAATTTGCCCGCCAGCTCCAAAGCCGTCTTGTAGTCGTTCTCATCGCCAAATGCGCTAACGGCGATGAAAAATCGTAGGTCGTTTAGATCGTCGTTGCTATCGAGTATGGCGTGCGAGTGTTTACGAGCTAAGCTTAGAGCCATCTCGCGCTCATCCAGCCTAACGGCGATCTCGATTAGCGGTGCGATCTGATTTATAACGCGAGGATTTGATTCGATTGTCGCCGCGGCTTTTGGCAGCAGGATTTTTGCCTCCTCTATCTTGCCCGTCTTTATCATGCTAAAAAGTATCGGCGCGTAGGTTATGTGCGGCACCTCGGAGCAGGTTAGCTCGCCCGAGAGTATCGGCGCGGCAAGCTCAAGCGCCGCTTCGTGCTCGCCTGCAAAATTTAAATACGCGATCTCATCGCTGGCCTCGCACGCCTCGCAATCACCCATGTCGTCTTTGGCGAGCTTTTTCCACAGCTCATAGTTTGCCTTCGCCTCCCTGGCATCGCCCATATCGATGCTTTGGTTCATCAAAGCCTTGTAGTATGAGGCCGGCGAGAGCTCCAAGCGCTCGTAGTAAAACAGCATCGCCTCGTTCACCTCGTCTATGAGCTCTTT
>NZ_CALIMW010000156.1 GCF_938045405.1 uncultured Campylobacter sp.
GTTTGGCGTTTATAATGTTTGCCAAGCTGAAATTTGAAGTAAGCGAGATCATAACGGGCACCGTGGGGATCTTATTCATCGCGCTATCGCTCCTTTCGTCGGTGCTCTACAACCGCCGCAACAAACGCAAACTAATCGAAACGATCGCGGGAAACAACGAGTGAAATTTCATAGCGAGCTTTGCGGCGCGCGGGCTAAATTTTAAAATTTCAAGCTACCGCCGCAAGCGATAAATTTTACCCGCTTGCGCCGCGTTAAATTTCAAAAGACGCTAAATTTCAAAAAGCGCTAAATTTAAAAACGCGAACGATGAGATTGAAATTTTACGAAAAGCGTTAAATTTTAAGCCGCGAGATGGTATTTTAAAATTCAAATCAGCGATCGCGCGAGCTCAAGCCTTTATCACGCAATCTTTGTAACTCCTCGCCGCTGAGGGATGGGCTATTTGCGGGCTCGCCGCTCTCGCTTGCGCCGCCAAAAAGCTCCTCATTCAAACGCAGCTCGTCAATGATACCAAGAAGCTGCAAAACCTCGGCCTTTATCCGCTCGGCGTCTCTTAGCGTAGTGCGCGGCGAAAACAGCGCGGCTTCGAAGCGGTTTTTCGCGCCGTTTAAAAATAGATAAAATTTGCCGTCCATAAACGCCGCGCTAAGAGCGATCTTGGGCGCAAGCTTAAGCTTCAAAGCCCCTAAGCGACCCATAAAGCTAGGCGTCAAAAGATACCGCGCCTCGATCTTATCGCTTGCGAACACGCGAAATTCCTCTCCGAAAATCACGTCGTCCATCAGCTCCTGATCGCCTAAAAATTTGGTGCCGGGCGAGCGGTCCGCGATGATGGTTTGCCCCTTAAATTTCTTATAAAACTCGCACACCAAAACCGAGCCGCTAAAGGCCTGTACGTATTCGCCGAGCCTCCAAGCGTTCCAAAGCGCGATCGCCGATAGCAAAAAAGCCGCGGAAAGATCGCTCTTGGACCTTTGAGATAACTCTACAAGCCTCATAGATTCTCGCGTTTCATAGATTTTTATCGCCTCGCTTAGGCTAAATTTTACCCCTTTATACACGCCGTCTATCTGATCCTCGGCTACGAATTCATTATTCGGATAGATGCCCGTTTTGCGGATTTCTTCTTCGTCTATGCCGCTTTGCGGCTCGTATCTAAAGGCGGGATCGATATCTGAAATGATGGCGCGAATGAAGGCGTCTTTGTAAAAGGCGTTGTACTCCCACTTGGCGATGGAATCATCATAAATCCCCCATACGCAGCTTACCGCAATTATCGGGATCATCGCGGACATCAGCACGGCGGAGGAGTATTCGTTTTGGATCAAGCCGTGGATAAACCAGCCGACGGAAAAAACCGCGATGCATAGCAATAAAATCAGCGGTTTTAGAAATTTTATCTTGCACTGCTGCTGCTTTTTTGCAAGCTCCTCTATCGCTCTGTCCATATCCAAAATTTAACTCCAAATTTGATTTGCCGAAATTTTGCCCCTTATTTTACGCTAAATTTTATTAAAATTTCATCCGTTAAGCGGGTTTAAGATTTTTTATGCTATTTTTGCGACCTATTTCGATTAAAAGGCGAGAGATGATAAATTTACCGAAAAATTGCGTAGTTTTTACCTACCCGAAAATGGGCGATAGCGGCAAATTTTTGCCCGCGCAGTTGCACGGCGTGGCGGGGCTTACGGGCTGCACGCTTCAGTGCAAGGCCTACGAGAGCGCGCTTGCGCAGATAAAAGCCCTTGGCTTCGAGCTTATCGCCGTAGGCAGCATGGGCGAAGCGGGCACGAGCGAGTTTAAGCGCGCTACGGGCGCCTCGTTTGAGTTCATAAACGACGAAAAATTCGAGCTTGAAACGCCGCTGCGGCTCGAAACCTTCACTACTGGCGACGGGAAGAAATTTTACCACCGCCAAACCCTGATTTTTAGAGGCGGTAAGGAAGTAAAGCGCTTTAGCCGTATCGCAGAGCCCGAGCAAGACGCGCAAAACGTACTTGCGGCGCTAAAGAGTCTATGATCGATCGCTTCGGCGGCGCGCTTTAAATTTCGCGCTCCAAGCGCGCTGTGACACAATGCTGAAATTTAGGGCAGAGGCGCATTTTCCTTAAATTCAGTATTTTTAATTAAAATAGCGCTAAATTTAACGGAGGCGGGTATGAAAAAATTTCTATTTTTGGCGCTATTTTGCGCACTTGCGGCAAACTGCGGCGAGAGCGCGCGGGCGGATAAAATTTCTGCGGCGGGCAAAACAACGAGTATCGGCGAGACTGCCACGCAAAACGCGCACTTTATAAAGAGCGGCGAAGCAAGCGCCGGCTCGCAAAGCAGCGCCGATGCGGTCATCCAAACGGACGGAATTTCACGGGCGGATCTGCAAAGCTGCATCGTAAAAAGCGACGAAGGCTCCTGCGATCGCGTCGCGCGCGGTCTGAAAAGCGGCTGCGAGCGCAAAGATCAGCTATCGTGCTTTTTCTACGCAGATGCGCTAGGGCGTGGCTTGGGCGTAGAGAAGGACGTAGTGGCGTCGTTTGAGCTTTTTCGCGAGCAGTGCGATGCCGGCAGCAGCGAAGCGTGCTACGAGCTGTCGGTCAAATATCTCCAAGGAATCGGCACCCCTCAGAGCTTTGAGCTCTCGGGGCAAGCGCTAGATAAGGCATGCAAAATGCACAACAAGCGCGCCTGCACGGTGCTCG
>NZ_CALIMW010000157.1 GCF_938045405.1 uncultured Campylobacter sp.
TTTGGCTTTAACCTCTATCAAAATTATATCGAATTTGTGCTTACATTCGCATTCGTCTTGTGTTGTGGTGTTCCTCTATCTCGGCTTTAGGCTGCTCATAAACGTTCTGGCTCTGCTGCTGTTGTCTTTTCTCTTGCTCTCGATCGTTATTTGCTTCAATTCTGGCAGCTGTATCCCCAAGCGATTGTATAGCGGTTTGAATTGTGCTTGAAATTGCCCCACAAATTGATTGAGTAAGTTCGCGAAGTCCTGCAAGATGTCTTCTTGTCCGCTCTCTGCTCCACTCTCTAAAGCTCTCGATAGCTCCGCTAAGCCAAATTCTAAACTCTGCATTCTGCTCAATATGGCGTTTCTCTCTTGCTCTTGTGCTTCTAATAGCCTCTTCAAATTGTTGTTTAGCTCGCTCAATAGCTTCGCTTGACCTTCTCGCTCTTTCTCTATTTCGCTCAATAGTTGAGTTGATAAGCTCTCGTAAAATTCTTTCTCGTTCATCGCTGCCCCTTATGATATTATCTTGCAAAGGATATAGCCCGCCGCCAAAAATACGACTGCGACTACTATTATCAAGGCTTGTTCCTTGTTCATATACTCCAGTGTTTGGCTCAGGGCTTTGTATAGGCGCGCTCTCTGCTCGTCCTTGTAGGTTGTTTTGATTTGTTTCTGCAAGTTCATATCGAACCTGACTTCGGTCATTATTGTTTGTAATAGCTCCTTTTTCGCGTTCCTGATCTCTTTCGTTGCTTCGTTCAATTCGTCCGTTATTTCTTTTGCTGCTTCGCTCAAATCGCTTGTTGTTTTCTCGAGCTTTGGCATCACATAATCGTTCAAGTTTTGCATAAAGCTCTCTAAGCCTTGGGACGCGGTTTGCGATACGCTCTCTTTGATACTCCCTAACTCTTGCTTCCACTCGTCCAAGTTCTGCCGTAAGGCTTTCAAAGTCTGTAAATCGCTCATTAAAAATTGCTCCTTTTAATCTTGTAGTTTTTTTTGCTTCAGGTAGTTTAATGCTGATGTATTCTTTGCTTATCTTTGGCACTTCTACGCCGTTTTCTCTTAAGTAGGCTATAACTTCATCTCGTGAGTTAAGATAGTGGCTTATAACCTGCTCTTTGATGATGTCTTCAAGCTCTTGGACGTTTTGAAAAAGTGCTTTTTTCTTTCGGCTGCCTATTATGGTGCTTTCCCTAATTGGATCGTTTGGATCGCTTAGATCGTATTCGAGATTTATAATTTCTTTGAATGTATCGACCCTTGAAAGATCGGCTTTGTGATAGTATGGTTGGAGTGATTTAAGGCTTTGAAGTTCAATTTTAGGGATTACAAAATTAAGCTCGAGGTGGTTTTCTTTGTCGGTATGCTCTACCCAAAGAATATTAAAGTTTTTATCCCTTTCAAGCCCTGCCAAAAGCATTTTTTCAAATCTATCCATTATCTCGGTTTTTACTTCATCGGTTAGATTTTTCTCAGTAAAATTTAGGCTGCCAAAGGTTACCTTGTGCTTATACTCGATTGAATTAATTAAGGCTAGGGTTAGCTCTTTATCGCCCCTTAGCAGCTTTGCTGTGCCTTCTTGCACCCTATCATTTAACAAATAATAGACGCTGCCAACTCCGCCGCCCTTGTTATTTTCAAAAAACTTAACAAGCACATTAACCCTTTAAACGCTCTAAAAGGGCTTTAATTTCAACGATCTCTTTTAAAACAATGGTTGATACTACCCCTTGCTTATTTTCGTTTAAACGGCGCGCTATTTGGTTTAAATTGTTCCCTATGCGCCTAACTTGATCTACCAGGTCATATTTTGATCCGCTTATTTGTGCTAGCTCTTTGATTTTCTGCATTTTCTTGACCTGCTTTATTTGGTCTTGTTGGTTCAAAAAGATTTTTGATTTAACAAGTTGGCTAAAAGTTAGATTTGTTTCGCTCAAAATTTGGTTAATTTTTTCTTGCTCGACCTCGTTGAATTTTATTGATCGGACAAAAAATTTTTTCTCATTTTGCTCAGCCAAAATTGCTCCTTTTTAGCAGGGGTTCAAAGGGGGCTGCAAGCCCCTTTTGTGGGTCAAGGGCAAAGCCCCTTGCGAGCCTCAAGGAATACCGCTAGGTATTACCTTGAGTATGCTCGCCTAGAATAAAAATTAATACATTGGGGGAATTATAGCATAAAAAAAATGATTGAAACTCTGAAATAAATTTGTCGAAACTCTGACTAAAAACCTAAGAAATTTTGTAGGTGTTTTATGCTCTCGAAAGTCATTTCGGTTATGTAGTCATCATCAGAATTTTTTAGCTTGGCTTTGATTTTATCCTGGTAATAATTTAGCTCAATAATTTTTAGGGTGTCATATTCTTGGGTGTTTGGATTTTTAACTCTGACACTTTGGAAAAGATAGGCTTTTAGCTCGTCGATTTTGTTTTGTTTCAAAGATCGCAGCCTATCTTCTCTTTGGATATCTCTTGCAATAGTTGCTAGATTTCTTTCGTTCTCTTTCTCGTCCTTTTCAAGCTCTGAAACGGGCTGCGGCATAAAGCAAAACTCTAAGGCTTCTATAAATTTACCACTTTTTATTTTTCGCACCATAAGTCCTTTAAATGGTATCCTGCGTAAATCAAATAAGTTGCGTTCAGTGGATAACTGCTTGATAACTGGCTTTAGAATTTGTTGGTCTATGTTTGTTGCGCGGTAACTTTCGGGAATACCTAAAAGCTCGATAAAATCTTTATATTTTACGCGCCAAACCCCTGTTTGGCGGTATTGTTTTAAAAAGCGATAGATTGTTTTTGCATAAGTGCCGCTTAGATTTACAAACTCTTCAAGCTCAAAGCGCGTAAATTGTGGCATTGCCTTTAAATACCGCTCCCTAAATGCTTCTGAAACTTTGACGTTTAAAACTTCGCCGTTTTTATCATCGTAAATTTGTAGTCTTGGGAATATAACTTCTTGGGCTGTTGCGTTTTTATCGCTGTTTCGCTCATAAGTGTATTGAATTTTAAAATCTTGTAATACTCCCAAGCTACTTAAAAGATTAGCCCTATAACCGCCACCGTTATTAATGTCGGCTAATTCAAATAGCTCTTTTGTGGGGATTGTAATGCCATCTTTTGTGTTTTCGTGGCGTATTTTGGCTAGGATTGTAAAAAGCACGTTGAGTTGTGTTTCTTTTAGAGAGCTGAAATTTACCTTGTTTAGTTCGTTTGAGTATTTGACAATTTCTTTCATAAGAAAATACCTTTTAAAATCTATTGCCCTATTATATAAAAAATAAGGCAATATGTAAAGATATTTATTGCTGTAAATTTATTGCCCTATCAGCGTAAATTTATTGCCCTATCAGCGTAAATTTATTGCCCTATCTGCCGTAAATTTATTGCCCTATCAGCGTAAATTTATTGCCTTATGGTTTCGCTAGAGCCGTTCCCATCGTGGCTAGCACGACCCCTAAAAGATATAAAAGAGTTTATAAAAAGATGTTAAAACGTGCGCGCGAAAAAAAATCGACCACTTTTTTGAAAAAATCTGACTAAAAATTCGGACGCTTCAGCAGCGCTCAAATTGCTAGCGCAATTTTCGTCCGCGAGCTTTTACGCTTTGCATAGTCGCTACGCTCCGCAAAGCTCTAGCAATTATTGGGGAGATGATAAGGGGCTGTTTTGTTTAGAATAGAAAGAAACCAAAGGGCTGTCAATGCTCTTAAAGCCCCACTAGGGGGCTAGGCTTATGAAGCCTTTGTAACTAGCAAACAAAGTGCTATAATTACAATTAAGAACATTAGGCGGTTCAAATTAACCACCTCCCTTCAGAGGTGAAATTTAAAGCCAGAGGTTGCGACCCTTTGGCTTTAACCTCTATCAAAATTATATCGAATTTGTGCTTACATTCGCATTCG
>NZ_CALIMW010000158.1 GCF_938045405.1 uncultured Campylobacter sp.
CACCTCTTCGCTTAGACTTTGCTTATTTGTCTTTACGATGACGTGTGCGCTTGGAGTGTCCTTGAGATGAAACCAAAAGTCCTCCTTGCCGCTGTTTTTAAGCAGGCGGACGTTGCCGCGCTCGTTTTTGCCAACGCTGATTTTAAAATCGCCCAGATAGAAGTTCTGCACGTCCTGTTCGCCCTCGCCGTCCTTGCGCCGCTCCTGCACGATACGTTTGCGCGGAAGCAAAATTTCAAGCTCCTGCTCGCTCTGCGCGTTTTGGATCAGCTCGCGCAGGCTTTCGTAAAATTCCAGCTTGCTTTTTAAATTTTGCTCCTCCAGATGCAAATTCGCGCTTTTGTTTCGCAGCCTTTTTGCTTCGGCATACAGCTGCGAGAGCGCGATTTTAGGCGGGTCTTGTATATCAAACTCCACCAGCTCGCCGGCGCGCGAAATGAGCGAAATGCGCCTTTCGTAGTCTTTGATTTTGTATAAATTTTCCTTCAGCAGATCGGCGCGCAGACTAAAAAGCTCGGCCTGTTTCAAAAGCTCGGCCGCGCTTGGAAGCTCCTTTAGGCTCTGGCTCAAAGCCTCCGTTTTTTTCTCGATGCGAGCGAGCTTTACGTTTTTTAGCGAGGTGATCTTGCGCTCGTTTAAGCTTTTAAATTCCGCTTCAAAAAAGGCGCTAAAATCCTCGATCCGAGCTACCTTTTGCTCTTTGATCTCGCGCGGAGGCAGCGGGATCAGCTTTTTGCCGACGCGAATGCTTCTAAAATCGTTATCGAAGTGGCGCAGCGCCTCCAAAATAACCCCCGCCTCATCCGTGATAATGACGTTCGTAAAGCGCCCGGTAAATTCGAAATAGATCTCTGAAACGAGCCTTTTATAGCCCGCGCTAAGCTCGGCGCGAAGGGATAAAATTCTATTATTTTGCGGCACGGCGATATTTAAAATTTTACTTTTCACAAAGCGTTTGACGAGCACCACGTCAAAGGGCGCCTTGTAGGTTTTGCTCTCCACGAAGGCGGCGTTTTTGTGGATATTGGAGCTCGTTTTGTCCATGTCGAAAAACAGCGTCTCGTCGCCGTCGAAGCAAATTTTAAAAAGATTATCGCCCGTGCGTTATCGCCTACTGCTTGCGTTACGGCTTCGCGCTCGTATTCGTTTAAATCCGATAGTTCCGTTAGATACTCTGTGCCTTTGGCTATCGTGCTTTTTAAATTTTTGGTTATGCCTTTGGTGATTTTATTGACCGCGCCCGCGCTTAGGTTAAAAAGCTTTTGTAGCTCTCTTTGGGTTACACCCGCCTTATGCTTTGCTAAGATACGCGCTCTGATTTCGGGCGATATTTTCATTTGCTCGCCTTTAACTCTTTTATGGCTTGATTAACTGCCTCGCGCTCATATCTTACCGCGCGCCCTATCTTGATAAAGGGCAAAACGATATTAAAGCGCCCCTTGTATTTGTCGCTTCTCATTTTAGAAAGCGTGCTTCTGGATAAATTTAATATCTCGCCTACTTGCTTTGCCGTTAATAGCTCCATTGTTTGCCTTTTTTTGATGTTTTGAAGTATTTTAACGCGTTTTTAAATGTTGTTTGGTTTCGCGTTAAAAGAGGGCGATTAAGCCCCCTTTGATAAGCCTTTATGATCTACTTGCCTTTGCAGCTTCTTGCATTCGCTCGCGTAGTAGTTGAATAGGCGGTAAGCTTGTAAGCCTGCTTCAAATGTCGCCCGCGCTTCGTCCATATCCTGCGCTCGCTTAGCTATCTCGGCTTTAAATTTAGCCCTTTGCTTATCGTCTGCGGCTCGCTCTAGCTCGCGCTTATGCAAGCTAGTCCATAGCCTAAAGGCGAAATCTTTTAGCTGTTCGTAGCTGGGCGCGTCTGCGCCCTTAGTCAAATACTTCAAAGCGATATTAAAGTCT
>NZ_CALIMW010000159.1 GCF_938045405.1 uncultured Campylobacter sp.
CTCTGGATTTCGGCGACGGCAGGGCACAGCAAATCGAAATAGAGCCTTGGATATTTAGCGGAGCCCCTATCGATCTTGCAGCCGTAAAAAGCGCTTTAAATCATGAGCGGATCGAGTGTCGCGAGCGCGCAACGGATGAGGGTTTGGAGTTAAACTTAAACAGCGGCGTTACGCTTGCGTTTGAAAGCTTGAGCGGGTTGGGTGAGCCCCGCGGATACGAGCTTACCGCGTTTTGGATAAAATTTTAGCGGAATTTAAAAAGAGAAATATTTTCTTTTGCGCGCTTTTTAAATTTAGCTTTTAAATTTACTCTTCGTTGAATGAAAATGAATGAAAATCCAAGCTAAATTTCGGCAGAAGCGGCGCCTTGTATTGCGCACAGCACTGGAAAAAACCGAGCCGTATTAGCTGAAGAAATGCGGATTTAAAGATCGCGATAGCTTATAGCGACGTAGCTCCGCTTTTATGCCGCTACGGCGCGCCAGGATGAAGCGCCGAAATAAAATTTAAACAAAAGAGAATTTGATGCTTTTTGATACAAAATACGATGAAAAAAAGATCGCTAGCTTTAATCAGATGAATACGCTTTTAAGATGCGTGCTGCTGTTTTTTATCCTTGGCGCGGGTGCGGCGCTGTATATGTCCTACACCGCGGTGCTACCGTCTAGCCCAGAGGATTTGCAGACCATATAGGGGCGCGTCATATATGTGCAAACGAATAAGAGTAGAGGGGCTAGTTACTATAGGTTAAATTTAGTGGATAGCGCGCTTAAGCAGAGGCGTTTTTCTTTAGATGTTTACGGTACGCAGATAGACGGATACAAGGCCGCGATATACGACAAGGACGTAAAAATTTAGTACCAAAGGGTCAGGGGCGATACCGACCTTGCACGGCAGATCGCCCTTAAAGACGGGCAAATGGTTTTAAAATACGATTATGCTTTTGCAACCAGATTTTATTACAATACCATATCCGATTCCTATAGAATCACATATTTGAAATGGGGCGGCGGTACGCTTGCGCTTTTGATCGTTCAGATCGTTTTGACTCGGATAGCGAGGAGAAAATACCGCGCCAAATGGGGTTACTACGACAAGCCTACGAATAAAATTTAAAATCGGTCGTCGCCGAATAAATTTAGGCAAAATTTTGACCCGGTAAAATTTCGGATCGGCTTTTGCGCGCCGATTAAATTTACGCGTCCGCTGCGCCGCGAAATTTAAATCTTAATTTAAAGAGCGAAATCAAAGGAGTGAAAACGCTGCTTAAATTTCGCTTTTTAAAAATCGTTTTAGTAAAAGGGCGGGCAGAGATCGGGATTTTATCGCGGAATTTTGTTTTGGCAGCTCGCGAGAGCGGCGGAAACGCGCCCTTTGCTTTTTACTTGCGCGGTCAAGTTGGTGCTTTAAATTCTCGCCTTGAAACAGCGGTTTGGCTGTCGATGTAATCTTAGTCGCAAACTCATACTTTAA
>NZ_CALIMW010000160.1 GCF_938045405.1 uncultured Campylobacter sp.
CGCAAATTTAGCAAGCTTTAAATTTTAAAGCTATAAACTTCGCTTCAAATTTTAAGGATCAAAAATGCTAGAACTCCCCTTTATCGGCATTGTCGTGGGCTTCATATCGGGCTTTTTCGGTATCGGTGGCGGCACGGTCGTAATGCCCGTGATGATGGCTCTAGGCTACGACGTCAAGACCGCCGCGGGCATCTCGGTGATGCAGATGTTCATCGTCTCGCTTTTCGGCTCATATCTGAACTACCGCGCGGGCAAGCTTCGCCTAGATAGCGGCATCGCGGTGGGGCTCGGAGGGCTGTGCGGCGCGAGCATATCGGGCTTCATCGTAAAATACTCGCCAGAAATCGTGCTTGAGATCGGTCTTTTGCTGACGCTTGCGATTTCATTCCTCAAGCTCTTTAGCACGAACGTAACAAGCGGCGGTAACGCCGATCCCCACGGCGCGGTGCTGTTTTTCATCGGCTTTGCTATCGGCGCGATCGCGCTTAGCATGGGCGTGGGCGGCGCGGTATTTCTGACGCCGATTTTGGTCGGATTTTTAGGCGTCGATATCAAAAGAGCGGTCTGCATGGGGCTGTTTTTTATCGTTTTCGGCTCATTTAGCGCGCTTTTGAGCCTTTCGTACAACGGTCACGTAGATTACGAACGCGGCGCGCTGCTAGCCGTGGGCGGGCTTTTGGGCGTGTATTTCGGCACCTCTCAGGCTCGCCGTGCAAAGCGCGAAACGCAGAAAAAATGGCTGCTCGTCCTTTATGTCGTGCTATTTGCACTGGCGCTAAAAAAGATGCTACAGTAGCGCCCGCTGTAGTAGCGCTGTAGCGATTGCCGCGCTATAGTTTTGCCTTGCCTCGGTTTTGCTACAAGCGCGGTTTAAGCATTCGCGCTATTTTGCTACGCTATCCTTTTGCGTCTCGTAGTTTTTTGCTTTGCCGTCCTCTTACACTGCGCGCGTTTGATCGCCGTTTTGCCGCGCTGCGTAAAATGTCGCGTTTCGTCGCGCGAGTAAAATTTTAAAACGAAATTTCAAAAAGCGCGAGTAAATTTTAAAAGCAGAATTTTAACTAATCGCGTTAAAATAGCGAAGTTGCACATCTTTCGTCCTATGGAGGCTAGATGGCGAAATAAAATTTACAAATTTTAAAAGGACTTGGATTGACGAACTTGATTTTAGCTGGGCTAGGCGGCTGTGTAGGCGCGATGGCGCGAGTAGGCCTAAGCGGAGCGATCGCGCGTGCAATGGATCGCGCCGGATTTTGGAGCGCGTTTCCGATCGCTACTTTTTGCGTAAATGCGCTGGGAAGCTTGCTGATAGGGTTTTTACTCGCACTAAATTTAACGCAGAGCCTGCGGGTATTTTTTATCGCAGGCGCGCTGGGCGGCTTTACGACATTTTCTACGTTCAGCTACGATACGCTGCAATTATTGCTGGCGCGAGAATTTGCTATCGGTGTGCTAAACGCGGTCTTAAGCGTATGCGCCTGTATGCTTTTTTGCTACGCTGGGCTGCTCGCGGGCAGAGCGCTTGCAGGCTAGCCGTGGAGCACGTGAGCTTTAAATTTAAATCGCCTCTATGTTTGCGCTTTTAAATCAAAATTTATTGAAAGTGCCTGCGCTACGGAATTTTATCGCGCGCATGTGCTGCAAAATCTGCGAGCGATGGGCACAATCCCACATGCCGTGCAGTTTTGCGAAAGGGCGCGCAGCAAGTAGTTTCGCAAAGTGCAATATCAAGCAGGAATTATAAGACGAGCAAATCGTAAGACGAGCGAAAAGTAAAGCGAGCGAGAGGGATTGTAGCTAAATAATGGTGCTCGGCGTCGGGCAGGCTGGCAAAATCCAGATAAATTTGAATTTGCGTGCATTCTCTGCGTATCTTGTTCGCCGTAGCTTTGTGAAATTTCGCTATCTTGCGCCTAGTTATCGCGACGCCCTAAAAATTTCGCTGTCTTGGCGCGGATAAAATAAACCTAAGCCGCGCGATAAATTTTAAAACCTCCGCGGACAAATTTTAAAGCTTGAAGCTTAGAATTTTAAAATTCTCACGTAAATTTTAGAAGCTAAATTAAAGCGCCCGAAATCACGATCTTATGTGTCAAATCCTGCAGCACTATCTTAGATTTATCGCAAGCGGCTGCGAGCCCTCTTAATTTCATTTCTGCAAATTTCATTGACCTGCTCGCCCTCGCTATTTCGCAAGATAACCTCGTAGTCCGTGATTTCGCGACCTTTGTTATACCCCTCGATATATCTGAACCTTGATAAAACTATTTTAAAGGATTCCACATCGTCTAAAGTATACTTATCGCCGAGCTTTACGTAGTTAAAATTCCTACTAGTAAGCGTATGAAAATTATTAAATTTTTGCTTTAAATTTAGCGTATGAATTGCCGTGGATGCAGCGTCGTTATCGCAGCTATTGATTTCGCTCTCATCAAAGGCAAGCGCGAGGCAAATTTCATCTCCGCAGATTACCTTTATATCTTTGGCGCGGCTGTTTATACGGATGGTCTGTCGCCACCCATCGCCCTCTATCTCAAAGACGTTGCGAGCGAGTTTTTTGGCTATTTCATCTCCGACATAGCCTCTGGCTTCAGATTTATCAGCCCAACCAAGCGCAGAGTAGTTCGGTTTTTGCGGAAAAACTGCAAGCGGAGTTTGAAGCTCGCTTATAGCGTTTAAATTTTCCTCGGTGCCTTGTGGAGCCGCAAAAGAGGTGCCTCTCATAGAGTGTAGATTAAAGAAACCGATAAATTTCCTCACGACCTTATGCGCCGTTTGAGAAAATATCTTGGCTTCATTTTTAAAAAGCGAAATATCGTAGATGCCGTAGCTATAATATCCAAGCTCTCTACTCACCCACCTTTCGTCCGGCGAACGATCGATCTCGTCGTATCCATAGTAGCGCTCTGGCATATCTTTTTGTAGCAAGAAGTCGTCGCTATCGCTGTCTTTATACCTAAGCCAGACCCCAAAATCGTCCTTAATGTATAGATAATCAAACTTCGCACCTCCTGCGAATTTTTTCTCGCCTAGCCAAAATACGGGTCTTTTGTCTAGAGGTGGCAGAGCGGCGACCGGGGGCAAATTTTGCAGCTCTTTTTCAAATTTTTCATCGATATAATCGCAAGCGCTAGTGGGCATACTAGGATCGCAACCCTCGGGCGTATCGGATGAAAAAAGCAAATTTAAAATCACAAATATATACAGCACAAAAAGCACGCATGCAACGCTCACGACCAAGGCGGTAATTTTTAAAATTTTTATAAAAGTTTTCATATCTAAATTTTACCTCGTTGCACCTAAAAAGCATAAAATTTTGCTTTAAATTTGAAATCCTCCGCGCATTATCTGTACGCTTCGCCTATTACTTCGCTAAGGCTTTTTAGCAGCTCGTCCGCGGCTTCCGCTTTATCGCGTGCGCCGCGATTTCTGCCGTTTGAAGCGCCGGGTCCCGCCCCGCTTACGCAGTCTTGCACGAAATACCACCAAAAATACCCACCCACGTAGTTTTTCGCGTAGCGCGGCATCGTATAATACCGCCTCATCATCGCCTTTTTGCTCGCCTGCGTAGCGCCCGACGCCGTGTTTCCGCACTCGCCGATACCGAGCTTTGAAGCGGGGAAGGTGCTTTGCAGATCGGTAAAAATTTCGCTCCAATCAGGCGCAAAGCCCTCGTTATCGTCCTCGTAGTAGCTTACGAAAAGATAATCCAGCCCCTCTTTCATATCCTGCGGCACGAATTTTTGCAGCCACTCGCGCATCTGTGTTTTCTGCGCTCCGCTCGGCGTATAATACGCCGTAAGCGCCGTCTTGGCGCCCTTTTTGTGGATGAGCTCGAAGGCTGCGATCATCTTGGTAGCGATGAAATTCGTATCATCCCCCAGCCAGCCCTCGCCGTTTATTTCGTTGCCGATCTCCCAGATCTGCACGTAGGGCGCGAGCGCGGCGAAGGCGTCCGCGAACCTCTTTTCGTAGCTTTTCACGCTTTTGTACGAGCTCATCTCGTAGGAGTCCACGGGGCAGGCCATCACGTACGAAACCTCGCTAAGTCGCCTAAAAAGAGGCTCGTACTCGCGCGGGCTAATTTCTTTTGACATTACGACGCGCACGGTCGGCTTTACGGGCAGGGCTTGCAGGGCGTGCACGATGCTTTGTAGCTTCGCGCCCGAGGCGTCTTGCGCATCCTCGTACCAGCCGTCGTCGATCGTAACGCCCCAGATGAAGTCGGATTCAGAATTTTGCTTTGAAATTTTATTTGGATTTTCGCCGTAAAGCGCCCCGCAAAACAGCACCCCGCAAAACAGCGCGAGAAATATGTGTTTGAAATAGACCACGGCTTGCTCCTTGATTTTAAATTTTAAAAATTTAGCTCTCTGCCGATTTTTTATCAGCCGATCAAGCAATCAAAATTTATCTCTTGCCTCTAAAATCATAAGAATAATACGAACGAGAAAAGCCCTCTACGCTGAATATAGCAAAAGCGTTAAGCGCAAGAGCCGCTAAGCTGAGCAGCACCGTAGCAGGCAGTGAAAAGCGCGCCAAAAACGCATTTGCAATAGCAGCAAGTACAAGCGCAATAAAGCAATATGAAAATATCGCGACTCCGCTAGTGTCAGTAAGTTCCTGATAAAATCTATAAAAAAACAGAAACGATGCGATGAATCCCAATGCAAGTAGTATTTGAGCGATGATGCCGCCCGCTAAAAATATAAATAACAATACGCCTATAAATATTGCTGCAAAGGCAATGGCTGCGTTACGCAAAAGGCTGCGGCTTGCGGTAAGCTTGGAGATGTTATAAATGCTAAAGATAAAAAGCACGAATGCCGCTGCGCTTAGTAGCACTCCCAATCCACCGTAAATTCCTAATAGCAATAGCACCAGTTCGGCTATAGCTTTTAAGGCGCAGGCTGCGATGAAGGTGTATTTGATGAGCGCTATCTCTTTTTCTTGCGGGTTTGAGGGCTGCTGATCTTGAGTGTGCAGGTAGTCGTTTAAGTCCATGGTTACTCCTTGAAATTTATGTAGAAGTATATCTAAAAAACGAATAGGTAAAAATAAATTTCAAAATTTAGTGGCTCGCCGACGTGGTACAAGGCAAGTGCCGTATAAGGGCGGATAAATTTAAGAGATAAATTTTAAAATTTAGATCGGAATTCCAGCGCTGACGTGGTGGATAAATTTTAAACGGGCTATAAATTTAAAAAGATTTGAGATAAATTTCGCGCAGATCTGCAAATTTAAAATTTACAAATCCGCGCAGACTGCTACAAGCGTGACTCGTAGCGACGTAGCGTGTAAAGACGTTTAAGCATCTTTTTGCGAGCTGAAATTTTTTGCTTTTTGCGGACTTCCGTCATCGGCTCAAAAAATCGTCTCGCGCGGACCTCGGTAACGACTAGGTTACGATCGGTCTGCTTCTTAAAGCGTCTGTAAGCTTCGTCAAATGATTCGTTCGGATATACCTTTACTCCAGGCACTTTCCTCACCGCCTTTCAAAAAAATGAATCGTGAGTTTAGCGAAAAATTCCTTAAATTTGCTTTTGAAGCGCTTTTTTATACTTCCACACGCTTTTGTTGTTGCGAGTATCTATCATCGAAAGCTCTAAAAGTAGGCTTTCACTTGCTTGTGCAGTAGAATTTTTAGCTGCAGAATTTAAGCTTTTTGATTTTTTAGATCCTGCCTTACCGTCGTTTGCCACAGCGGGACTTTGCGGTAAAATTTTACCTACCAAGATGTAATCCGGCGCGTAGATCGAGCCGCTTTCTACGGTGTGATAGCCATGGCTTACGCCATCGTTGCTAAATACGAGTTCGTCTTTGCTTGGAGCGTCTGTGACGACTGCTTTGCCTGAATGCAGCAGTGAAATTCTAATTTTTTTGCTCAAAAATTCCGCATCCACGCCGTGCGCGTTCGTTCCATCCAGTGGCTCGATGCCGACGATACTAAATCTACCGCCTTTCTTGCCGACAATACGCTTTGAGAGTAGATCAGCGATGCTTTCGCCTGCAATGCGCTCCAGATATGCGTTTGGATATCCAGCGTGGTCGATGCCTCCAGTAAGCGCCGAATTATCCGTGCTTTTAGAGCCTTTAAGCGCAGCGCAGCCTGCTAAAAAGACACATAGTAAAATCACGAAAAAACTTATTTTAAAATTTTTCATAGCATTTCCAAATTTTATAAAATAAACTCCGCGATTATAGCGAGATTTGGTTAAATTTCGTTTTTTATAAGCAAAATTTGTAACGGATATTCCGCTCGTTCCTTTAATTTTGAGTTAAAGATTCCTTGATATACTTTCTGCCAATTTATTCAGAAAATTCTCGGGGTGCTTATGAAAAAAATCATTAAAAGAGACGGAAGTTTTCAAGAATTTCAATCCTACAAAATAAAAGATGCTATCAAAAAAGCCTACAAAAGCGTTGGTAGCGAGTTTGACGAAAAAGTCTTTAATAATGTAATGAGCGCGATCGTTTTTAAAGAGAAATTAAGCGTCGAAGATATTCAGGATCTCATCGAGAAAAAGCTCTTCGAAGCGGGCGATTTCGCCGTTTTGAAAAGTTTTATGATCTACCGACACACGCACAAGATGCAGCGCGAGCACATTTTGGGGCTTGAGGAGGATACGACCTACATCAACTGCACCCAGACGGTCAATGAATACATCAGCAAGCAGGATTGGCGAATTTTAGCAAATTCCAATACCAGCTACTCAAACGCAGGCCTGATAAACAATACCGCCGGCAAGGTCATCGCAAACTACTGGCTAGATAAAATTTACTCTCGCGAGGAGGGCGCGGCGCACCGAAACGGCGACTATCATATCCACGATCTGGACTGCCTTACGGCGTATTGCGCGGGCTGGAGCTTGCGCGTGCTTCTAAACGAGGGCTTTAACGGCGTGCGCGGCAGAGTCGAGAGTAAGGCGCCGAAGCATTTTCGCGAAGCGCTGTATCAGATGGCAAATTTCCTTGGAATTTTACAAAGCGAATGGGCGGGCGCACAGGCGTTTAGCAGCTTTGATACGTATCTAGCGCCATACGTTTTCCGCGATAAATTAAGCGACGATGAGGTCAAAAAGGCGATCACGAGCTTCGTGTTCAACCTAAACGTCCCGGCGCGCTGGGGGCAGAGCCCGTTTACCAACGTCACCATCGATATGACCTGCCCGGATGATCTAAAGACTCAGATCCCTACGCACAATAACGAGCATCTATTTAAAAATTTACGCGACGAGGAGCTTTTGGCCGAGGCTAAAAGGCGCGGCAAGGACTCGCTCGAGGCTTTGACTTACGGCGATTTCGAGCCCGAGATGAACCGCATCGTGATCGCGTTTTACGAGGTTTTAACCACAGGCGATAAGTGCGGCCAGCCGTTTACCTTCCCGATTCCTACGGTAAATTTAACGGAGGAGTTTGATTGGGATACGCCTGCGGCCGACGCGGTATTTGAAAACACCGCCAAGGTAGGCTCTAGCTATTTTCAAAATTTTATCGGCTCGCAATATATCACGAATGAAAAGGGCGAGCGCGTACCCAATCCAAAGGCGTATAAACCTGGCGCCGTACGCTCGATGTGCTGCCGCTTGCAGCTTGATCTGCGCGAGCTTCTTAAGCGCGGCGGAGGGCTTTTCGGAAGCGCGGAGATGACGGGAAGCATCGGCGTCGTAACGATAAATTTAGCCCGCCTAGGCTATCTGTATAAAAATAACGAAGAGGCGCTGTATGCGAGGCTGGATGAGCTTTTAGAGCTTGCTAAATCGACGCTTGAGAAGAAGCGAAAATTTGTTACCGAGATGTTCGAGCGCGGCTTGTATCCATATACGAAGCGCTATCTGCCGGGCTTTAATAACCATTTCAGCACCATCGGTATCAACGGCGCAAACGAGATGATACGAAATTTCAGCGGTAACAAAGAAGATATTACGACGGAATTCGGGCGTAAATTTGCCCTTAAAATGGTTGAGTATCTGCGCGAAAAGATCCGCTCGTTTCAGGAGCGCACGGGCAATCTATACAATCTCGAAGCCACGCCTGCCGAGGGAACTACGTATCGCTTCGCCAAAGAGGATAAGAAGCGCTACGTAGATATCATCCAGGCGGGATTTGATAAAAACATATACTACACCAATTCGACGCAGCTTCCGGCAAATTTCGGAAGCGATCCGTTCGAAGCTCTGGCGATGCAGGACGAGCTGCAAAGCTCCTATACCGGCGGCACGGTGCTGCATCTGTATATGAAGGAGCGCATCAGCTCGGCTCAAGCGTGTAAGCAGCTCGTAAAAAGCGTAGTGCAAAACTACAAGCTTCCTTATATCACGATCACGCCGATTTTCAGCGTTTGTCATAAGCACGGCTATATCGCGGGCGAGCATGAATACTGTCCGAAATGCGACGAGGAGCTACTCGCGGAATACAAAGCCAAGCAGAGCAAGGGCGCCTAAATAGCGATTTAAATTTTAATCTTAATGAAAGGATGGAGAATGGAATTTCCAAAAGAGTTAGAAGCAAAACGCACAAAATGCGTCGTTTACACAAGAGTAATGGGCTATTTGCGCCCAGTAGAGAGCTTTAATATCGGAAAGAAGGGCGAACACAAAGAGCGCGTCTTTTTTGAAGAGAAAAAAGACAAAAAGCAGATCGCCTAGTCGCCGCTACCGGCCAAATGCAACAAACGCATACGAAGCCGCCGCAAGCCTTAAACCTGCGTAACGCGCAGATTTACGAGATCACGCCGTTTACGATGCTTGATTTTGCCGATCACATCGCCGCGATCGCGTGGTTTTGCGGCTGCAATATGCGCTGCAATTACTGCTACAACCCACAAATCGTTACTTCACGGGGTAAAATTTCAAACGAAGAGTTTCTGCGCTTTTTGGATGCGCGCGCGGGCAAGCTTCAGGGCATCGTATTTAGCGGCGGCGAATGCACCTGTGCGAGCGATTTTATCCCGCTGGCGCACGAAGTTAAGCGGCGAGGCTTTTTACTCAAGGTTGACACCAACGGCTCAAATCCGCAAAAGATCGAAGAGGCGCTAAGCCTAGGGCTGATCGATTATATCGCGCTTGATTTTAAGGCGCCGCGGCAGGATTTTGAACTCATCACGAAATCAAGTTTATATGATAAATTTCTACAAACTCTTAGGCTTTTGCTGCGGCGAAATTTTAAATTTGAGGTGCGCACGACCGTGCATGCCGATTTTTTAAACGAAGCAAAGATCGAGCAGATGGCGCAAATTCTATACAGCGAGGGCTACCGCGGCGTCTATTATCTGCAAAGCTTCCTGCCTACAGGCGATAATTTCGGCCATTTAGACGCGCCGCTTGCGAGCTTTGATCCGAGCAAAATCCGTACCGATCTAAAGATCGAACTTCGAAATTTTGATTAGATTTGCGCTGTCGCGTGCGTCTTGCTGCGATGAATGCGATGAAATTTTATTTAGCGCGCGCATTGTCCGGCGTATATTGTGCCTCGATAAAATTCCGCCTCGCCGTTTGCCGTAATGGCGCTTGCTGCAGGCATTGGCGAAAAGTAAATAGATGGAATCGCACCGCATGCCTTTAAAATTTCATCATAAAATTCTTCCATCATAAAATTTTATCCCAAAGCTTCGCCATAAAATTTCATTTCAAAGCTCCAAGTATGCAGCCGGTATAAAATTTAGCTTTTGCTCGCTCAGTCGCAAAATTCCGCCATGTGCTCCTGCCGAGCTGTGTGCGTCTTATAAAATTCCGCGCAAATTTTACGGGTGAAATTTCACGCTTTTAAATTTCACCTGCAAAGCCTTCGATAAGATTTTTTTCGTTACAATACGCCCTAAATTTTTAAAAAGGCAAAAAATGGATAGGAAAAAAATCTACAACCCCTTCTCCGACGAGACGCTTACCGATCGCAAGGTCTTCGGCGGTAATCCGCAGGGTATTTTAAATTTTACTAAGGCGAAATATCAATGGGCGCTGAAACTTTGGGATCTGATGGAGGCCAACACCTGGTTTCCTAAAGAGGTCGATACCACCGACGACGTGCGCGATTATAACTTCAATCTCACAAGCGCCGAGAAGCGGATGTATGATCTCGTGTGGAGCCAGCTGATATCGATGGATAGCTTTCAGACCAACAATCTCGCCGATAATATCAACCCCTACATCACGGCTCCGGAGATCAACGCCGTGCTCGCTCGCCAAGCCTACGAGGAGGCCAACCACAGCAAATCCTACGCCGTCATGGTCGAGGCGATCTGTGAAAATACCGATCTCATTTACGAGATGGAGAAGCACGACGATATGCTCCGCAGGAAAAACGACTACATCTCAAGCGTCTATGAGGAGCTTGCGGGCGAGGTTAGCGACGATAAGTTGCTGCTCGCGATGGTGGCGAATCAAATTTTAGAGGGGATCTACTTCTACAGCGGCTTTACCTCGATCTATGCGCTCGCTCGCGCGGGCAAGATGCTAGGCAGCGCGCAGATGATCCGCTTCATACAGCGCGACGAGATCACGCATCTGCTGCTCTTTCAAAACATGATAAATTCCGTCCGCAAGGAGCGCGCCGATCTGTTTAACAAGCGCAACGTGGATAAAATTTACGAGATGTTCGAGACGGCGGGGAGCTTAGAGATCGATTGGGGCAAATACATCACGGATAACCAAATCATGGGCTTTACGGACGACATCATCGAAGAATACATCCACTACCTGGTCGATCAGCGCCTGCTTGCCATCGG
>NZ_CALIMW010000161.1 GCF_938045405.1 uncultured Campylobacter sp.
GTCCTAGCCGTGATTTGGGCGAAATTATAATATTTTTGCGCTAAATTTCAAAATCCTAAAATTTTGGCGTAAGCTAGAGCTACAGAGCAAAATATGGGGGGCGGTCGGTTGGGATACGCCGCAAACGCTTCCGATCAGACTTTTTGCTTCGGTGGTTTGCAATACCCGCTTGCACAAGCGCTCGGTAAATAGGGTTTTAGCGTGATTGAAGCTTAGTTTATAGTCTTGCCACGATACCATTAAACGTTCATCGCGCGCCGAATTTTGCGGAATTTAGGCGCAAAATTTCATCGCATAATTTTGTGAGCTGCGATATTTAAATTTAAGCTTCCTTTTGCAATTTAATCGCTCACCGCACTTAAATTTAAATCCCCGTTTCGCAATTTTAAAATAGATATTTTAAAATTTATCGCTCGTGGCGTTTAAATTCTGCGTCTAGCGAGCCTTGAGCCCATATTTGAAATTCCATCGCTTGCAGTACCACCTTTGCATGCCGCGCTCGGATTTTAATCCGCATTAATTGAAATTCTAGCTGCTTAAAATTATCGCCTCCTCGCACAAGACGGCAGTTTAAAATTTCAAATTTCTCGCTTTTTTTGGGAGCGGCTCGATATAGATACACAAAATTTTGATATTTTACGCTTGCAAAATTCTAAAAATCATATCATCGTCACGACTAAATTGCAGATTTGTTTAAATCCTGGTTCTTAAAATTGTAGTCCTAGCCGTTACGCGAGATTTTTGATTCAAAGAGCCTTGCCACGTAAATTCTAATCTCTCTGAGCCCAAAAATTGACGCCGCTTAATACATGAATTTAAACGCGTTTTAGAATTCAAAATTTAGCCCGCCTTGTTACCATTTTCGGTCGAGCTTTATAAAATTTCGGCAAATTTTATACTCGCGGAATTTTAAAATTTTATAGCCGTAAAAGCCAGTAAAATTTTACTTTTGTGGCTTGCCGTCGCCGAATTTCGCGACTATCTCCTCGCTGCAGCGCTCTTTGGGCGCCCAGCCATCGCGCTTCATCCGCGCCAGATTGTCGCACGCCTCCTGCGAGCCGCCCTCGCAAAACTCATCGTATATCACGAGGCTGCGGCACTGCCCGCTCGCGAAACTCTCCAGCGCCGCCGCGTTGCCCAGGCAGGCTCGCTCGCGCAAATCGCTCATCGCGTGCTCACCTGCGCCGCTCATTTTATCTCCCTGCCTCCGCTCGGCGAGGGTGGCGAGCTCGCACGCATCTGCGAAAAAGCCCTGCGCTTTGAGGCGGTTTCGCACGACGCCGCGACCGCCCAGCTCGTATCTCATCGCCGCTTCGTAGCATGCGGTGGCGTCCTTTTTGCTGCATTTTGCTAAAAGCGTGCCGGTTTTTGCGCCGCTAAATTTAAACTCTTTGGCTTCGCTGCCCGTGCTTGCCAAACTAAGCGCCAGCGCCGCCGCTAGCGCAAGCTTTAAAGCTTTCATTGTTGCTCCTTTTGATTTTGTTTATCCGCTCGCTAGCCACGATTTACTGCTTCATCGTGCGCCGCACCCGTCGCCCGCTAAAATTTAAAAGGCTCACGCGCTCTGTTTGCGATCGAAGCCAGAAATTTTACCGCCTCTGCCGTGCTAATTTTTCGGCAGCAGATCGAGCACCGCGCAGGCGCGCTTGTTGTGCATTTTGCACGCCCTGTCTAGCGCCTGCCCCGAGAGCTCGAAGCTCTGAGGGGTGCCGATTCCTTGGAGATATTTGACCGACAACTCGTAGCACGCCTCGCTACTG